>JBMYYO010000041.1:0-24632 GCA_049609505.1 Akkermansiaceae bacterium
CCACAATCCACCGAAGCAGAACTCATCGCCGTGCGTCGTGAGAAACTCGCTAAATTACGCGAACTCGGAATCGATCCATTTGGCCAGAAATTTGAAACCACCACCACCCCAGGTGAATTAAAGGCTGACTTCGCTGATGACAAACCTGTGACCATCGCCGGCAGATTACTGGCCATCCGCGACATGGGGAAATCTGTCTTCGCCACCATTGGTGATGTGCAAGGCTCCATTCAAATTTACCTCAACAAAAAGGGCGTCAGCGAAACTGACTGGGCCGCGTATCAACTACTGGATCTGGGCGACTGGATCGGCGTGCAAGGTGAAACATTCACCACCGGAAAAGGTGAACCTTCCGTCAAAGTGGAATCCCTCACCGTGCTCTCCAAATCATTGCGTCCCATGCCAGACAAATGGCACGGCGTGGCTGACCGAGAGACCAAGTACCGCAAGCGCCACCTCGATCTAATGTCTAATCAGGAAAGCGCACAAACATTCCTGCAGCGCTCTCAGATGATTGCAGAAATTCGCAGCTTTTTGCATGGCCGTGGCTACCTAGAAGTAGAAACCCCTATGCTACAATCCGTGGCCGGGGGCGCTGCTGCGCGCCCGTTTGAAACCTATCACAATGCCCTCGGCATGGACCTCACACTACGCATCGCACCAGAGCTTTTCCTCAAGCGATTGCTAGTAGGCGGATTCACCAAAGTCTTTGAACTTAACCGCAACTTCAGAAACGAAGGCATCTCACGCAGGCATAACCCTGAGTTTACTATGTTAGAGGCCTACGAGGCATTTGCTGACTTTGAAACCATGGCCAATATGGTGGAGGAAATGACCTGCCACCTCGCTGAAAAATTCTGCGGCAGCCTACAGATTGAGCACAAGGATGAGGACGGCAACGTCACCCGCACCATCAACCTCGCACGCCCTTGGAAGCGTGCCAATTACCATGATTTGATCAAAGAAGTAGCAGGTGATGATTTCTTTGACATCACACCTGAAGCACGCCGCGCTAAGTGCGATGAACTAGGCGTCCAGCTGTCCGATCAGATGGAGGACTACGAGGTCGTGCAGCAGGTGTTTGAAAAGAAAGTGGAAGAGCATACCTTTGACCCCTGCTTTGTTACCCGCGTCGCCAGCGAGCTTATCCCGCTCGCCAAGGTCACGCCCGACGGCAAAACTGGGCAAGAAACCGTGGAAGTTTATGAGCTCATCATCAATGGCCAGGAAATCTCCCCAGGATACTCCGAGCTAAACGATCCCGACGTGCAACGCCAACGCCTAGAACACCAGGCTGGAGGTGAGGAAGAACAAAAAGTAGATTACGACTTTATCGAAACCTTAGAAAACGGCATGCCGCCAGCAGGAGGCATCGGAATTGGCATTGATCGCTTGATTATGATGCTTACCGGCGCGCCAACAATCCGTGATGTAGTCCTGTTTCCGCTGCTTAAGAAAAAGTAGGGGGAAGAGTAGCTAGTATTTAGTTAGAGCATTCAGCGGGGCCTGCGTGCTGCGCAGATGCAACGACGATAGAGGCGCGTTTTGCCAAAACGACCGCTGGGAGAGGCTTAGAGGCTAGTTGACGGAAATGAGGTGGCGGCGGATTACGTTTTATGCCTTGCGGAAGCTAGGTGGTGGTTTGGCGTAGCACGGATGCCGTGGGTGGTAATTCCGGCGGATTCAACGTGCGGTCGCTTTGGCAAAGCGACCCTACCGGAGGCTATCTGGCGGATTTGCGGGAAGTGGCAGAGGGAATGGGATTCGAACCCATGGTAGGCTATTAACCTACACTCGATTTCGAATCGAGCGCCTTAAACCAACTCAGCCATCCCTCCTTCGCAAAACATCTTTGGTAGGCATTTGCTAACCGCACTTGTCCGTCATGTCAAAACCGTTCACCACTTTTGAGCCAAAAAAAACGAGGTTTGCCGTAGCCGACAAACCTCGTTGTAAAATTAGAATGGAATGCTCAGAAATTAGCGGCGGCGACGAAGCACAAACGCCAATCCACCTAAGCCAAGTAAGGCTGTTGAGGATGGTTCAGGAACGGCCACTAAATTGAACGCGGATTGATTACCCGCTCCAAAATCAAACTGAAAATTATCGTGCCCTCCAATTACAATACTGCCTGTTCCTCGAAGGCCTATTGCAGTCACAGCATCATCGTTATTGCTTGGCGCTTCATTAAAGTTACCTGTTCCGTTAACACTTGAATGCCGATAGACGAAGAACTGATCAGAAGAGGCCAGAGTGTTACCATTAGCAACCACAGTAAACATGGATTTTGCTGTAAACGCTGAAGTATCCCCCGCCGCATTTGCAGCGAAATCCCATAGCCCGTCACCTAGGTTGATGGTTGTGGCAGCTAACTCGGTAAAAGCACTGTCCAAATTCCCCCCAGCAAACGCAGCTTGGATCTGGGAATCATCGAGCCCATCAAAGCTGCCAACGGCGACAAAACCACTTCCGTTAGTAAGGACTGTACCCGTATTGTCAACAATTGCACTGGTGGTTGAGTCGAAATCAACAACATTAGTTACACGAACAGTTATAGCAGCCTGCGCTGTCACAGCACTAAACACAAAAAACGATAATATAGATATTTTAGCTTTCATTAGATATTTTTGAAGGTAATTATTATAAATTTTGATACCCTGTTGGAGGGGTGATTTTAAGATTAAAGTCGACTTCGTTTGCCCTTTTAATGATAAAAGCACTTGGTAATTCGACTGTTGCTTGATCTGTGTTACCAGCACCTACCTTACGCCAACCCACTCCAGCAAAACCACCTGTGGAGTAATAATAGAAATCAAACCCGCCTGCCACGTTTTGAACCAAAATTTGATCCGCCACGGTAGCAGATGCCCCACCCGTCAGGCTATTTTGAAGGTTAGATGATGCAAGCGTGCTGCCCACAGGATAAACACCACTAATATAAGTATATTGCTTTGTTACAGTAGTTGTCGAACTTGTCGTTTTTACTGAACCTGTTGTAACGAGATTGGCATCTGCACCACGCCTTAGAACATAAAAGCCATCGGCAAAAACTAGAGGAGTCTCAGCAGAATCACTGCTCCCTCCGCCAACCTTACGCCAACCAACCCCTACAAAACCGCCTGTCGAATAGTAATAAATGTCAAAACCCACAGCCGTAGGCACATAAACATTGTCTGCAACTGTTGCCGAAGCCCCTCCTTGCAATCCCGCTGTGTTTGTAGCACCAAAGACATCTGAAATCGTCGCAGCTGCCCTCAACTGATATTTAGTCTGATTATCCAAACCAGCACTCAAATCATCAGGGGTAGTTAGTGTATTACCACTCCACGCGGTAACCACCTGAATCGCGCCTTCGTAAGTAGGATCATTGGCGTTTTCAATAATCTCAAGGATGTATGTTTTACCTGCTGTAAGAGCAGTTCCAAAATTGACATCACTATCGGTAAGAGTCGTTCCAGAAACCGTATTCAGCACACCAGAAACTGTTACTGGATTGTGAAGCGTCAGACCAACTAGATTGAACTGCCCAGCTTTCAGGGTGTGAGTGACAAAGCCAGCGGGCTTGGTATGGGCCGTGGTTGTTTGGGCCTGGAGACCTGCCGTTCCGAGGAGGATGGCAGCCATGGTGAGCAGTTTGGTGTATTTCATGGTGTTTTAGTTTGGTGTGTTGCTACAAAGTTTATCAGTAGCTGGGATCGTAGTTCCGAATCGATTGGAGAGATTGTTTATTGATACGTTGTACGGCGTGTTAAGTATGTTAACGTTATGTTCTTGTAGATAACAGTATGTTTCTATACCGCTATTTCTGTCATCTGCCAACCACAATGTGAATACTTGGTAAGCTGATGTGTGGTAATTTGCGTGGTTAGTGGGGTGATGTCAACGGGGAAACTCGATTTTTTGCGTTTTTTTGAATCTGTCACCTAATTACTCCGCTCGGTGTGCCTTACCACGCGCTGATTGATTTGAGTTCTGCGAGGCGGGTTTTAATGTCCTCTTGGGTGACGGATTCGAGCCTGCGGGTGGAAAAGTCCTCGCAGGTGAAGGATGCCAACACGGTTCCTTGGAGGATGGAATCGCGAATTTGCTCGAAGGAGAATTCATTCGCCGAGGTTCTCTTTTGTGATGCTAAGTAGCCCGCCATGGCGCCGAGAAAGGAGTCCCCCGCGCCTGTGGGATCTGCGATGTGGCGCAGCGGGCAGGCATGGAACCTGAACATCTTCCCATCTGGGGTGAAGAGGATGGCTCCAAACTCACCCAGCTTGATGACGACGTAGCGGGGACCCTTTTCTAACAATCTATCACCAGCTACGATCAAGTTGTTAGTATTGGCAAACTCGCGAGCTTCTGATTCGTTGATGACGAGGAGATCGATCCGCTGGAGCACCTCGTGGAGTTTCTCATTAGCGATCTCGATCCAGAGGTCCATGGTGTCTGCGATGACAAACTTATCTTCTGCGGTGCATTGATCAAGCATCTGTAGTTGATTCTCTGGTGACATGTTGGCGGGCACGACGATGCGTGCTTGGGTAATCTCATCTGGAATCTTTACCTGCCAGTCTTCTAACACATTCAAACCAACGCGATGAGTGGTGCGGTCATTCATGTTTTCATGATACTCCCCTGTCCATGTGAAGGACTCACCTTCTGAGCGCTCTACTCCGGTGAGCGAAACACCGCGCCCCTCAAGCATGGCGAGGTGCTGGGCTGGGTAATCGTGCCCAACAATTCCCACAAGGTGCGTGGGTTGGCAAAAGTAGCTGGCGGCGAGTGATGCGTAAGCAGCGGAACCGCCTAAGAGATTCTCCTCTGATGAGGACGGAGTGGATACGTTGTCGATGGCGATGGTTCCGCCGATGATGAGAGACATAGGATTGCAGATTTAATTAAGATTCCAGAATGGATGATTTCACCAAGCCCGTGGCTGATACTATGCATGGAGCTTGGAGGAGCGCGGAGACTATGACGATACGTTGGGCGCCTGAGGCAAGAACCAAATTGAGATTTTCGGGCTTGATACCACCGATGCAGAATGCAGGGATGTGGCAGCCTACCTCTTCTTCCATGGTGGTGATGTTTTCCAAGCCTATACCCGGCCTGCCTTTTTTAGTGGGAGTTGGGAACAGGGGGCCGAAGCCGATGTAATCGACCCCCTCCTCTAGGGCGGCGCGAGCTTGGGATAATGAGTGGGTGGAGCGTCCCACTAGCATCTCTGCGCCTACGATCTTTCTGGTGCCTGCTAAGCTGCCATCATCTTGGCCGATGTGTATGCCATCGGCCTGCAGCTCCACGGCGGCTTGCGGGAAATCGTTTATAATAAGAGGGGTGCCGTGAGAATGGCATGCTTCTAAGAGGTCTGGTGCCGAGTTCTTTACTAGCTGCACCACTTCTTGCTCGCTATATCCTTTAGCTCTTAGCTGAAGAACATCCACCCCACCCTGCAGTAGTGACTCTGCAGTTGATTGCATGTTTTCCACGGCTGTATATCCCATGTCTAGAATTCCGTAGAGCCTTGCGTCTTTGATTTCCTTCATCGTCACGGGAGAGGCAATACTCAGCTTCTGGCAAACTTCAATCTGAATACTCGTAAAAACTATTCATTGCCAAGGAGAGATTCCCACGCTATCACCCCGCCCGAAAACATCACTCACCATGGCTGAAACACCCACACCACTAGCAGAAATCGAACACGGGCCCAGCAAGCTCGAACAGTTCCTTGAAGCACATCAGAAAAAACTCATTGCCGTTGCCATCCTCATCGCACTCGCTGTGGTGGCTTACTTCGTTTATGACAATAAGAAGCAAACCGAGTATCAAGAGAGCGGAAATCGCTTAGTCCAAGCAGAAGAAATTGGCGACTACCAGGATGTGGTGAAAAAGGCACCACTCTCCGCCGCTGCTGGCAGTGCTCAGATCATGATCTCTGACTTCCAATGGGAAGATTCTCAGGAGGATAGCATCAAGACGCTAAGAGACATGATCGATGCGAACGAGACTCACCCAGCGACGCCTACGGCACAAGTAGGGCTAGGGCTAAAACTTCTTGAGCAGGGAAAAAATGACGAGGCGAAGGAAGTGTTCGAGCGCATTATTGGTGATAACAGCGCTGAATACATTGCTCCGCTGGCAATGATTGCGCTTGGTGACATGGCCAAGCAAGCAGGCGAGATTGATGCCGCCAAAGATTGGTATGTTCAAGCCGGTGGCACCGTTCCACCCGCGCAGTCTCCTCCAGCGAATGCCTTTGCGGATACCGCCAGCAGCAGGCTCGCACTAGTCAACGCCAAACCTCCCGTAAAGATCAAGCCAGCCCCCAAAGCGCCCACACCACCGCCCAGCCTCCCAGGAAGCCTGACACCACCTGCGGGAAACCTCCCAAACACTCCGGGTGAAGCACCCAAGCTGGAGCTGCCAGGCACGCCTGCCACACCACCGGCAGCACCCGCCGCGCCAGCAGTGACTCCACCAGCTGCGCCCGAGCCAGCTCCCAATGACCCTCCTGCCAAGCCAGCGAACCCTCAGGGCGGGAAAAATCCTGAAGACGGCCCACGCTAGCCTGTTTTCAACCTCAAAACTCATTGTGAACTACTTATCATCAATGAGTCATTTTTTGTAAAAGTTTTTAAAACTTTCCCCTTGAAAGAATCAGGGGTTGCGCTACTTATTCACATAACAACCATATCACACCGACCGTGTTTCAAAAAGTAATAGGACAAAAGCCAGAATCCGACAATAAAAATGCCGGAACACCCGCCAAAAGCAACTCACCATCAGCCACTTCTGCTTCACAGAGTGCGTCACAGAGTAGCCCATCAAATACTTCATCCACTCCGCAACGCAGCGGTAGTCCTAGTGGCCGCAATGTTCTGAGTTCCGATGTAGAAATCAAAGGCACAGTTAAGTTCTCAAACGATCTTGTTGTCGATGGAAAAATCGAAGGAAACATCACTTCTAGCGGATCTCTAACTGTCGGTGAGAATGCTCGCATCAAAGCAGAAATCAAAACAAACTCCGTAGTGATCTACGGCAAAGTGCATGGCAACATCGAATGCAGCGGCAACGTAGAGCTCAAGGCTAACGCCGAGCTTGTTGGCGATATCAAGGCCTCATCCTTGAGTATTGAGCCAGGTGCGATCTTTGTTGGTAAGTCTGCAGTTGGCACTCCATCTGTAAAACCCCAGCAAGCATCCAATAAACAACAAGGCAACAATGGCGGGAAGCTAGCGCAAGCCTCCTAACACAGCCACGCCCATTCCGATTCCGGTCGAAAAACCGCAAAGAAAATATTTCTTAAAGCCCACTGCCGGAACACCTCCGCAGTGGGCTTTTTTCATCCTTGCGGAATCCCGCTCCATCTCCCCCATATTACCTCCAACCTGCCTCACCCTTACTCGCAGTATCTCACACCTAACATTTAGCGATTCATGGCTCTATTCACTGGCAGAAAAAACAAAAATACCTCGTCTAAGAAACATACACTCGCCCTTTCATGCCCCGAATGCGATTTTGCGCAAGAAGAGTCTAACATGGCAGTGTCAACCTATTGTCGCGGCTGTGGTGTGCACTACAAAATTGCCGACGGAGCGGCTGTGCCTATTAAGAAAAACCCAAGCAATCCATTTGCCACCTACGAGAAAGGTAGTGGAGTTCCCAAGCTGCGCGACGCGAACGGTAATGCCAAATCCCCTTCATCCAAGCAGCCGAGCACAACCGCTAGCCCAATCAAGAGAACCACACCTCCAACCTCATCTTTGGTTAAGTTAGCCGCTGAAACTACAGGTTTCCTCCAGACCAAGCAGCCACCACGCACAATCGTTTGCTTTGAGTGTGATCATGTGCACCAGGCACCAGCAGAGGCTAGCTCAACTTCATGCCCAGCCTGCGGAGCCTATGTCGGATTGAAGGATTACAACATCCAAGGCAACTGGAACCGCCACATCCAAACGCGCGGCAACGTCATCCTCCAGAAAAAATCCTCCGTCACTGGGATCACTATCCGCTGCCATGACCTAACCAGCCATGGCGAATTCACAGGAGGCGTGGATTGCTCGGGCGACTTCCTAATCACAAACAATGGCAAGATCATGGGCCGCGTCCGCTGCAAACGCCTTATCATTGAGAAAAAAGCACGTGTAGAATTCGCCAACCCAGTAACCTGTGAAGACGCCATCATCGATGGTGCCGTAACTGGAAACTTTACCTGCGCAGGCAAACTATCGCTCAAAAAGAAAGCCACCCTAACGGGCGACATCAAAGTTGCCACCATGGAGGTGGAAGAAGGCGCTCGCCACCACGGCAGAATCAGCATCGGGCAGTAAGTAGTGGACCTTTCGCACATTAATGTTTGATGGGGAAATTTCACCCACTTAACATTTTGATCAATTGAATCTTGAATCTTGAATCTTCACATCTTGCGCTTAAGGTATTGCCATGCCAAGTACAGCCCTTGATCTCCGTGAAGAAATCCTCCGTCTTAAAAAGGAACGCAATGCCGTCATCCTCGCCCACAATTACCAAACGGGTGACATCCAAGACATTGCCGATTACGTAGGTGACTCCTTGGGCCTCGCCTACCGCGCCCAAGAGACCGATGCCGATGTGATTGCTTTCTGCGGTGTTCACTTCATGGCTGAAACGGCCAAGATTGTGAACCCACAAAAAACGGTTATCCTCCCCGATAAGGATGCCGGCTGTTCACTCGAAGAATCATGCCCTGCTGACGAGCTGGAAAAATTTCTCAATGATAACAAAGAGAAAAACTACTACGTCATCGCCTACATCAACTGCTCCGCTGGTGTAAAGGCACTCTGCGATGTCATCTGCACCTCTGGCAATGCCATTAAGATTGTAGAAAAAGCACCCGCTGACCGTCCCATACTCTTTGTCCCCGATGCCAACCTCGGGGCCTGGGTTATCGAGCAAACCGGTCGCAAAATGGATCTCTGGCAAGGAGCCTGTTATGTTCACGTCGAGTTTACCCGAGATTCTATCAACAAGATCAAAAACGAATATCCAGATGCCCTCGTCGTAGCCCACCCCGAGTGCACCACTGCTGTTAGACTACTTGCTGATGAAGTCTGCTCGACCGAAAAAATGGTCGCCTACTGCAAAAATGCACCCGTCAAAAACATCATCGTCGTTACCGAGAGCGGCATGCTGCACCGTCTGCAAAAGGAAGCACCTAACAAAAACCTCATCCCTGGCCCCACAGACCGCTGCGCTTGCAACGACTGCAAATTTATGAAAATGAATACCCTGCAAAAGCTCCACGATTGTTTAGAAAAGCTAGAACCCCAAGTCCAGCTACCAGAAGACACCAGAAAGCGCGCCGAGGCCCCACTACTAAAAATGTTAGAACAGAGTAAGTAGGTAAAGACCATCTGCGTGAGCGGATAATCAAAATCTGTGGTCATCTGTGCCATCTGTGTTAAAAAACAAACTAACAAAATACATCCCTCAACAACCACCTTAAGCTCCAACAAACAACCTCAACACACCCGCACCAGCTACAGACTCATTCAACACAGATCGACTCAGATAACACAGATCATATCCTCTGAAAGCAACCCAATTGAAACAACACCATCTGCGTGAGCGGATATTCAAGATCTGTGCTCATCTGTGCCATCTGTGTTAAAAAACAAATTCATGTCTGATAATGACTTAACATACTCGATCATCGGGGCAGCTATGAAAGTTCATAACGAACTTGGGCCGGGGTTACGCGAAAAACCTTACGAGAATGCCCTTTACATTGAACTTCGTAATTTAGGTTATCACGTTGAGCAGCAATATCCTTTCCCCATCAGATATCAAAATCACATCGTCGGCGATTGCATCCCGGACTTAGTCATTCCCAAACAGCTAATCATCGAAGGAAAATCCGTAGATAGACTAAGCGAAAATGAATCCGCACAAGTTTTGAATTATCTGCGTATTGCTAACATAACGCTCGGCCTTTTACTAAATTTCAAACCCCACAAGCTCGAAGTGAAACGCTTCTCAAGATAACTACACACACCCACATCAGCTACAGATTGAACTAACACAGATGACACAGATCGACTCAGATAACACAGATCACATCCTCTGAAAGCAACCCAATAAAACAACGCCATCTGCGTGAGCGGATAATCAAGATCTGTGGTCATCCGCGCCATCTGAGCTAAAAAACACACTCACATATCCTCAGCACCCACTCACCATGAGAAACATCATCACCCCCCTTGTCTTGCTCGCTGGCTTCACCTCCCTGCATGCCCAGCAGCTCCCCGTTATCCCGCGCCCTAACAAAGTGCAGATCACCCAAGGACAACATCTCAAAATCAACCCCTCCACCCAGGTCATTGCCAACAAGGAGCTCGCCAACGAGGCAAATTACCTCGCATACACCCTACAAATGCACCTCGGCACGGCAAAACCCAACCCCATTGCCAACCAAGCACCCGCAGCCACTCCAGCCATCCACCTCCAGCTCAAAGACGGCCTCAAAGACACCCATGTGTTAGAAATCACCTCCAAGGGTATCACCCTCACAGGCGGCAGCCCTCATGCCGTTTTCCACGGTATCCAGACCATCCTCCAGCTGACTAGCCCGGCGAAAGAAAACACCACCACGCTGCCCGCATGTAAAATCACCGACTCTCCGAAATACAAATGGCGCGGACTTATGATCGATCCCGCACGCCACTTCCTCACCATCAAGGAAATCAAGGCATTCATCGAGCAGATGGCGCGCTACAAATACAACCTCCTCCACATCCACCTCACCGATGACCAAGGGTGGCGCTTAGAAATAAAATCCCGTCCAAAACTCACCAGCGTCGGTGCCTGGCGCGTCCACCGCGAAGGAACCTGGTGGTATCGCCCCGCTCCGCGCAAAGGGGAAAAAACCACCTACGGCGGCTTTTACACTCAAAAACAAATCAAAGACCTCGTCGCCTTTGCCAAGACCCGTCACATCGAAATCATGCCGGAGATCGATGTCCCCGGCCACTGCATGTCCGTGCTCGCCGGCTACCCTGAACTTGCCACTGGCAAAGGGCCTTTCCACGTCAACGTCGGCTCCAAGTTTTTTAATATCATTGAAAACACCCTCGATCCATCCAACCCCGCCACCTACACCTTCATCGATCAAGTCATCGGCGAAGCCGCCAAACTCTTCCCCTTCCCCTACATCCACATAGGTGGCGATGAAGTGCCAAAAAAATTCTGGGCCAAAGACCCCGATGTCAAAGCCTACATGAAAAAGCACAACATCAAAGACATGCACCACCTCCAGTCGCACTTCTTTGGACGTGTGGAAAAAATCCTCAACAAACACGGTAAAAAACTCATCGGCTGGGATGAAATCCTCGACGGCGGACTCTCCGAAACCGCAACCGTCATGTCATGGCGCGGCAAAGATGGAGGCATCAAAGCCGCCCGCATGGGTCGCCAAGTCGTCATGGCACCTAACAGCGGATACTACCTTGATCTCTACCAAGGCCACCTCGACATCGAGCCCGAAACCTACAGCAAAGCCCGACTCAAAAAAACCTACACCCTCGACCCCTCCCTGCCCAAAGACGCCAAGCAAGAACTCCTCCTCGGCGTACACGGCTGCCTCTGGGGTGAAGAAATCCCCAACTACCGCCACCTTCAATACATGGCATGGCCGCGTGCCTTCGCCATCGCCGAAGCAGGATGGAGTGGCCAACCTCGCAACGAGTGGCAAAACTTCATCCAACGCGTCGAATACCAGTTCAGCTACTTTGACCGGTTCGACTGGAACTACGCCACCTCCATCTACGATCCCATCATCAAAATGAAAAAAGAAAAGGACGGCAACAACTACATCACCCTCACCCCGGAAGTGGACGGTGTCACCTTCCACTACACCTTCGACCAGACCATCCCAGATCACACCTACCCCGTAGCCAAGGGACCACTCAAAGTCCCCGTGGGAGCCAACACCATCCGCACCCGCAGCTACTACAAAGGCAAACCCGTCAACCACCCCACCCGCATCGAACTTTGGCGTGTCAAAGCCTCTAAGCGCGTTCCCCCTGGTGCCACCAAGATCCACGGATTCCCGTAAGCCGACAGCACCCGCATAAGCGCACCAGCCCTGAACTCCACAAAAAACCACTGATTACACACTATAATGAAAAACATCATTCTCGCCACCACCTTAGCACTCACAGCCAGTGTATCCGCTGCACCACTCAACATCATCCCCAAACCTGCCAAAGAAGAACAGTTAGAGGGTAGCTACACCCACATCGAGACTGCCTCCATTCGCTTCCCTGCCAACCTAAAAAAGGAAGCAGAACTCCTCGCTGCAGGTATTGAAAACATCACAGGTAAAAAAACCAAACTCTACGATGCCCGACTCCGCATCGCCACTCCCAACGCCATCCACCTCGGCATCGACGGCGATGACGCCCTCCGCGAAGCCTACACCATGGAAGTTTCAGCCACTGGTATCCGCATAACAGGCACCGACAGCGCAGGCGTTTTCTACGGTTGCCAATCCCTACTACAACTCATCCCGTTAGAAGGAAAGCGCGACATCCCTACTTGCAAAATCCAAGACAAACCCCGCTTCGGGTGGCGCGGCATGCACCTTGATGTAGGGCGGCATATGTTTGACGTAAAGGACATCAAGAAGTTTATCGACTGGCTTGCCTTCCA
This sequence comes from Akkermansiaceae bacterium, assembly GCA_049609505.1. Taxonomy (GTDB): domain Bacteria; phylum Verrucomicrobiota; class Verrucomicrobiia; order Verrucomicrobiales; family Akkermansiaceae; genus Oceaniferula. The sequence continues at coordinate 12,676 of JBMYYO010000041.1, forward strand.
CAAAATGAACACCTTCCACTGGCACCTAACAGAAGATCAAGGATGGCGTATCGAAATCAAAAAATACCCGAAGCTCACCAGCGTCGGCGGCTATCGTGCCACCACACCTCCCTACGGAAACCGTGGTGGCTCAGATGGCAAACGTTACGGTGGATTCTACACCCAAGCCCAAATCAAAGAGGTTGTGGCCTACGCCAAAGAACGCCACATCACCATCGTTCCTGAGATCGATATGCCAGGTCACATGGCAGCCGCCATCACCGCTTACCCATGGCTCGGAAACGATGACATCCCGAACTACAAACCCAAGGTCTATGGCCTCTGGGGAGTGCATCCCTACGTGCTGGCACCCAAGGAAGAAACCTTCAAGTGGATCGATGATGTTCTGACGGAACTCTGCGAACTCTTCCCCTCTCAATACATCCACATCGGCGGCGATGAAGCCCCCAAAGGACAGTGGAAACAATCCAAGTTTGCGCAGAAAGTCATGAAACGTGAAGGCTGCAAAAATGAGCACGACCTCCAATCCTACTTCATCGGCAGAGTCGAAAAGATGCTCGAGAAAAAAGGACGCAAACTAATCGGCTGGGACGAGATCCGCGAAGGTGGACTTTCACCCAACGCCACCATGATGCTTTGGCGCGGATGGGAGCACGCGATTGCCTCCATCAACGAAGGTCACGATGTGGTCATGGCGCCTGGCTCACACACTTACTTCGATCACTACCAATACAACCCCGCAGCGATCCTCAGCCAAGGGCCTGAGTATGAAGCTATCGGCGGACACCGCACCATCCAGAGCGTTTACTCCTTCAACCCAATCCCCAAAGAGTTTCAAGGCACCCCCAAGGCCAAGCACGTGTTAGGCTGCCAAGCGCAACTCTGGACGGAATATATGAAGACATGGAAGAAGGTCGAATACCGCGCCTTCCCACGCATCGCCGCCCTCGCAGAAGTCGCATGGACACCCCAGGAAATCCGTAATATCGATGATTTCATGAAGCGGTTAAAACCCACCCTCAAACGCTACAAAAAAGAAGGCGTAAACTACTTTGACCCCTTCAACCCACCACAAATCAAAGGCAAAAACGGCCTCAAAGCAGCCACCAACTTACCCGCCCACGGTGGCAACATGGACATCTTTGCCATTGATGGAAAACCCAACACCAAATTCTGGTCGGCACGCGGGCTCAAACAAGGTGATCACTTTACCGTCACCTTCCCCAAAGCCGCCACCAAACCCCTAAAAATCAAAGCCCTCACCGGCGATGAAGACGGCGGTAAAGACATCCTCGAAAACGGCATCATCGAAGCCAAAGCAGGCGAAGGCGACTGGAAAAAAATCGGCAGCTTCATCAGAGGCACCGCCCGTGGCACTGCCCCAAAAGGCACCACTCAGATCCGCCTCCACGTCACCAAAGAGCAACACAGCTGGCTCATCATCCGCGAGATCGAAGTCGAGTAGCCGCCGACCTTTGGACTGCGGAGGCATGCCTCCGCTTTTCCGCCGTTTACGCATCGCACACCAAACACCTCCCGAACCCCGCCGGACACCGTCACCTACCAAGCCACCCCACCAGCACGACGCTCCCACCTCGCGAGGCAAGCCTCGCACTACCCACAAAGCGGAGGCAAGTCCTCCGCACTCCTGAAAAGCCGCCATGCCCGAAAAAGAGTCTGTCACTTGGCCACATGCGCCACCTCACTACACTCAGCAGGCAGGCATTTATATGGTGACCGCAGGAACCTATCAGAAACAACATTTCTTCAAAGGTCCGGATCGACTCAAAATCCTCCACAACGCCCTTCTTCGATTATCCGAACAATACACATGGCAGTTACAAGCATGGGCGGTTTTCTCTAACCACTATCATTTTATCGCCTCCTCCCCATCCCAGGGGGCAAGCAACCTCAACAGCTTGATTCGGCATCTCCACTCGGAAACAGCACGGCTAGTGAACCAGTTAGATAACCAGCAAGGACGGAAACTCTGGCACAATTTTCGCGAAACCCATCTGACGTTTGAAAAATCTTATTACGCTCGGCTACACTACGTTCTCAACAATCCTGTAAAACACGGACTCGTGCAAGTAGCTGACCAATATCCGTGGTGCTCTGCCGCGTGGTTCACCCGGAAAGCAAGCACGGCATTCCAAAAAACCGTCAAATCCTTCCCATGCGATCGAGTCAAGGTTGATGATGACTATGAAGTCTATGGCTCAAAGCATTAGCATTATGGACTGCGGAAGCTAGTCCTCCGCACTCCTAAAAACCAACCCCTATTTTTTCTTCACAAGCCTCTTAGTAGGAGCTACAAGCCAACCGAAAAATCCAACCAAAAGGCACCTGTGTGCCTGCTACTTTGTATCTCCCCATGAAACAACGCACTCTTTTCTCTCTCACTCTGCTATCGGCGTCTATCACTCTTCTGGCTGCCCCAGACACCGTAGATACGTCATTCACGAACAACGCAGGGACTTATTATGACAAAGATGATGACGGCGGGGTGGCCTCCGTGCTCGTCCAGCCTGATGGAAAAATTCTTGTTGGTTCAAATGAAATGGAAGTCGCAGGTGCAGCCCCCAGAAAACAAGTTTCTCTCGTTCGTTTCAATTCAGACGGCACTGTGGACAGTGATTTTTTCTCAGACACCCACCCCACAGGATCAGACGCAGGAATTTATTATGACGCTACTGGCTGGCCAGAGATCCACACACTTGGGCTTCAGTCCGATGGCAAAATTCTCGCCGCAGGTGTGCTGCAAGGATTTCGCATTGGAACTGCAGGTGCGCCCACCACTCTGTTCAGATCAAACAGCATTGTCCGCTTTAATGCCAACGGCACCATCGATACTACGTTCCAAACCAATGGCACTCAACTTGATGGCGGGCTCAATTACATCGAGGACCTCACCGTTGATGCTCAGGATCGTATCCTATGCGCGGGAGGATTCCGCGGCTTTAGAAACTCGATTAGCGATCCCTACACCACCCGTTACGGGATTGCCCGCTTGAATGCAGATGGATCATTAGACACCTCATTTCACATTGATCCATTCACGCTCGGTGTGCCCGCAGGTGCCACCAACATCAGCGGCTGGTTCCGCCGCGCCGTCACTGACAGCAGCGGTAAGATCTACATTGCTGGCACACTTTCTTGGGGCAACACTTTCCCAAAATCTGATATCCGCGTTTTCGCCCGACTGTTTCCGAATGGAGCCGTCGATCCCACATTCTCCCCTACCCAATACGGCGTGCATGATTTTGCCATCGAACCTAACGGGAAAGTTACCGCTATTGGCATCGATAATAATGTTTATTTCTTTAAGCGATTCAACACAGACGGCTCAGTAGATCCTGGGTTCAACTTTCCTGGAGGCTACGCCAGCTTCACCGCACGTCCAATGCGCCGCTCCGCAGCAGGCCAGTATTTGCTCGCTGTTCCTAACAACGCCGCTCAAGACAAGCTCATCCGCGTCAATAGCAATGGGAGCATTGACACCACTTTTGCACCTGTAACGACCGATAATCTTGCTGGGGACCCAGGCTACTTCGGCACATGGGACATCGCACCTAACGGGAAAATTTATTCCGGCTCAGGCAAGCAGTTCACGCAAGGCGTGGAGACTCATAAGCTCGTTGCCTTCGAGGGTGATTACGCCGGGCCATCCGCAGGCACACTCAACCTCGTTCTCGGCTCCGCTACGGTGGTGGAAAACAATGGTAATTTCTATGCCGCCGTCACCCGCACTGGTGGAGATACCGGAGCAGCATCTGTTACTCTCAGCACCTCAAACGGAAGCGCAACCGCTGGCACAGACTACAGCACGGTAAACATCAACGCAACTTGGGCAGCAGGCGAAAGCGGCACCAAATACATCCCCATTCCCATTCTCACTGATGCAACCCAAGAATCTAACGAAACATTCACCATCACTCTCTCCACCCCAAGTGGTGCGGCGTTGGGCAGCTCGACCACTGGTTCCGTCACCATCCTTGATGTGGACTCCGCTCCAGTGATTAACGCTCAACCACAATCTGTTTCCACAAACGCCGGCCAGTCCGCGACGTTTACCGTCGGCGTGCAAAGCAATGTCACAGTGACCTATCAGTGGCGACTCAACGGCACAAACATCATCGGCGCGACGAGTGCTAGCTACACGACCCCTGGACTCACTGAAGGGGACACGGGCAACTCCTACGATGTCGTCGTCACCTCTTCGGCTGGAAGCGTCACCTCTACCTCTGCCACCGTGACGGTTTCTTCCCCAGACGGAACACCAGATTCGGCATGGGCATCTCCCACCTCAGTTACATTCGCAACCACCCATGGCACAGCGACGCTGGCTGACGGCACAAGTTTCGTGGTTCACGCACCATTCCAGCAGCCTACCGTCATCAAAAAGTTTCTCCCCAATGGATTGGAGGACAACAGCTACGTGTCACCCGCTATCACCAACGGCGGAAACAACGGCAATGTCTTTTCCATCTCAGCCGCCGCAGATGGAAAACTCTACCTGCGTGGCATTTTTGACTCCGTTGGTGGTGTCGCCCGCCCGAGTGTAGCCAGATTAAATGCCGATGGCACGCTCGACACAGGTTTCGCACCCACCTTTGGAGGCACACACAGCATTGGAGGCGATACCATTTACGCGACTAACAATGGACTCTATCTTGTTCTTAAACCATTCGGTCAAGCAGGTGGTCTTGCCCGCCTAACAGACACAGGAGCTATCGACTCCACCTTCAAGTTTGGCAACGCCTCCGTGCAAAACACATTCCTCAGTGTGCGAGCTCTCCAAGAGCAAGCAGACGGCTCAATTTTGGTTGGTTATCTCTACGGACTCGGAGCCTCAGTTTCCTCCTGGGGGTTCACCAAACTGGAAGCTGACGGGGACGTTGACACAACGTTTAACTCTATCACGAACAGCGGAGCAGGCCTTACCCACTACCCCACAGGCATTGCTCGCCGTCCAGATGGTGCGATCTTCTACTCCACCTCTCGCCAAATTGGCCTCGCCAATGCCGATGGATCACTCAACTCCTCGTTCACCCAGCCCGGTGCGTTTAATGGTAACATCAACTCGATTGTTGTCATCAAGGGCAAGCTCATCGCGGGTGGAGCATTCACAGACATCGGCGGCACCTCCGCTGGATACATAGCGAGGTTCCTCAACAATGGCACAGTGGATAGCACCTTCCCCGGTGGTTCCGGTGCAGATAGCACCATTAATTACCTTCGCCCCACCAATGACCTCAAGTTGATGGTCGGCGGTAATTTTGCCACCTTCAACACTGGATCCTACCCCGCGCTGGTCAAACTGCTTATGAGCGATCCGGCTGTCGAAATCCTTACGCCTAATCCGGTGTTTGAAACTGACGGAACTGTAACCATCACCCTACGCCGTAGTGGTAAAACCGATACAGCCATCTCTGTGGATGTCGCCACCATGTCTGACAGCGCTACGGAAAACGTCGATTTCTCTGCGCACAGCTCAACGGTTTCATGGGGAGCTGGAGATACTGCGGACAAAACAATCACCGTCACACTACTTGACGATTCTGATGATGAGGGAACGGAAATGTTTTCAGTCAACCTAAGCAACCCCACTGGCACATCGCTGCTCAACGAAAGCACCAGCGTAACCATTCGGGATGATGAAGCTGTGCCTAACATCACAGCTCAACCCGTGGCGGCTGCGGTGTTAGATAATGGTTCCGCTACCTTCTCTGTCACAGCCACGAGTGGTTTTGCCCTTTCCTACCAGTGGTATTTTAATGGCAACGCCATCTCAGGAGCTACATCGGACAGCCTCACCATTAACCCTGCAACAGCCGCCGAGGAGGGCAATTACCATGTTGTGGTGTCCACACCTGATGAATCAGTAACATCAGACAGTGTCAGCCTCACAATCGTTCCAGACCCTACGGCGGTTTCTTCATTGCACACCAGCCCAGCCAGTGCAGCAGCTTCAGGAAATATCAGCGTCGTGGTTGCCGCCCCTGACGGTGGTGCCTACATCGGTGGTTCGTTTCTTGATTTTGGTGGCAACACCGCGCTCGACTACATTGCCAAAATCAAAGAAGACGGCAGCATCGATAGCTCGTTTACACCTCCTGCACTCAACAATCAGGTTTACGATATTGCACTCGCTCCCAACGGAGATGTTTACATCGCAGGTCAATTTACTGGAACTGTCATCAAACTCTCGCCCACTGGCACTGAGGACACCACTTTCTCCACCAATCGTGGGAGCGGAGGAAATAACCGCGCTAACACCGTGGGGGTATTCCCAGACGGAACCATCGCAGTAGCAGGTGACTTCCGCACGTGGAATGGCACCACCATCGCCGCTTCCAATCAGCAAAACTCTCATGTTGTCCGACTGAATCCCGACGGCACGCTCACGAATACACGCTACCCGAACCCCGGCCACAGCAGCCATTACCTCCTCAACGTGGATGCCATGCAGGTATTTGACGATGGTCGAATCATGGTCGCCTACGATCAAACATCCTCCGCTTACGCCAAGGCACGCCTCTATAATACAGACGGCAGCGAGGTGACGTCCTTTGTTTACCCATTCAATTCCCGCCGTGTCGATGACATCGCTCAATTCTCCGACGGATCATTCCTCTTCTCGGGTGACAACTCACTCTATCATGTCAGCGCTACTGGCAGCGTCACCGCCACCTATGACACATCCTCTGACTGGTTTTCATCCGTTATTCAGATTGATGGAAAAGTCATATCTTCCAGAAATTTCAGCTCTCCCCGCGTGCAGCGCTTTCTAACAGACCGACAGCTCGACCCCATTTTCAACACAGGCACTAAGTTTAACAATAACGTGTATTCCCTCGCGCTCCGCAAGGACGGTCGCCTCTGGGCTGCGGGTAACTTCACCCAATACAATGGCACTGCTTACCCCGGCGTCATATTGTTAGAAAACCACCCTATCGCTCTAGCGATCACAGCGCAACCTGTGGATGTGATTCAAGACCCCGGCACAACCGCAAACTTCACATGCCAAGCCGTTGGTACATCCAGCCTCTCATATCAATGGAGTAAAAACGGCAACCCACTGAGCGATGGCGGTAATATCTCTGGCAGCAGCACCGCGACACTTAGCATTTCTAACATCGCAGATGCTGACGAAGGAAACTACACCTGCACCGTCAGTAATGCATCAGGAAACGAAACATCATCCATCGCCAAGCTCTTTGTCCTCGGCGCACCAGAAGTGATTTCCATCTCTCCTGATGCCTCGGTCATCGAAGGTAGCTCTGCCGAGTTCACCGTGGATGCCATCGGAGCAGGCGCATTCAGCTATCAATGGCAAAAAGATGGCAGTGATCTCACGGGAGAAACCTCCTCCACTCTGTCGCTCTCACCCGTTAGCCTTGCAGACGCAGGAAGCTACCGCGTCGTGATCACCAACAGCCAAGGAAGCCTAACAAGCGACCCCATCACTCTGACCGTGCAGCCGAACGATGCCGCCCCTCACCCGGACTTCACCCCGTTCACTAACAGCGCCAACGAGGTCCGAACCATCCTTGAGCTACCAAACGGAAACATGCTCATCGGCGGCACGTTTTTACCGCTTAACGATGGCACAAACACCTCCGGAGCGCGCCTCGCGGTGGTTTCCCCCACAGGAGCCATCCTCAGCACTACCAGCCTAAACGCAAACAGCACGGTGCATAAACTGAGCCTGCAAGCCGATGGTAAAATTCTTGTTGCAGGTAATTTCACAACTATCAACGGCGTTTCCCGCTCCAAGGTGGCTCGCCTAAACAGCGACCTCACTCTGGACACTGGCTTCACCCCGCCAAGCACTTCCACATTCGGAGCTGCGCGTGACATTGCCGAAGACTCAAACGGGAAAATCATCGTCTGCGGTGAGTTTGCTAACTGGAATGGACTGGCTGACACAGCCTATCTCATTCGGTTCAATAGTGACGGCACCCATGATGCCACATTTAAGAGCACCGCCAACAGTTGGATTGTTTCCGTCATCCCACAAGCTGGCGGAAAATACATCATTGCTGGTCGTTTCTCAGACTATGGTGGAAACACCTCGGCAGACCATCTCACACGTCTGAACAGTGACGGCACTCTGGATGCAGGCTTAATCTTCAATCCAGGATTTTTCTTCGCCGAGGCAGCGTTCCAGACAAACACCGGGCACTTCCTGCTGATGAATGGTTTCGCTAGCCCGATCAATAAATACAACTCCGCAGCCACTCTTGAATCCAGCTTCTGGAACAACGTCAACGCCAATGGCGGCTCTCGCGCCTTCGCCGAGGACAGCAGTGGAAAATATCTGTTAGGCGGACAATTCACCACCGTTGCCGGCGAAAACTCCTCCAGGATTGTTAGAACAAACGCTGACGGCACCACCGATGCTAGTTTCTCCGTTGGCAGTGGGTTTGATGGTAACGTCAGTGCTATCACCATCGCCTCAGACGGCTCCATCTGGGTCGGCGGACAATTTGCCAACTACAATGGCAGCCCCGCAGGGGGACTCATCCGCCTCAAAGGAACTCCCAGCCTGACTCCCTTTCAGCAGTGGGCAACCAGCCAAGGCCTAAGTGGTAATGATGCAGAATTCGATGCCGATCCTGACGGCGACGGGCTGGCCAATGGCGTTGAGTTTCTCTTCGGGACAAACCCGACCACTCCACAGAACGAGACGGTTTGGAATCCACTGCAATTCAACACTGATGGAGCAACCATCAACAACGCCATCCCCAGTGCTGGTTTGGATCCTAACAAAACTTATCGCCAGATTCTCGTTCGATTACCGATCGATCAAAAAGGACTAACACCTGTTGTGGAATCCAGCCTCGACCTGAATGGTTTCGATAGCAGCAAAGTTCATCCGATCGGCGCCCCGCAAATCAACGGCAATCATGTGCTCCAGAATTACTACCTCACTCCAGCCATCGAGGATGCCCCAAATCACTTCTGGAGGCTCAATGTGAGCCAGTAATACAAGGAAATTCAACCATCGAGGATCATTCGTCGAGAACCTCTTTTGGAGTGCGGCGTGTTGCCGTCGCACTCCAGAATTGACCGTTGCTTGAAAGCGGCGATACTCGCCGCACTCAAAAGCCATGCCCACTGTTCACGTAAATCTCGCCGACCGCTCGTATGACATTCTTGTTGAAGATGGATTGTTAGAACGTGCGGGGGAATTGATCGCGGGCGTGGGCTTGACTGGGAAGTGTGCCATCATCACCGATAGCAACGTGGCTCCGCATTACGCGCAGAAATTGTTAGATCAATTGACTGGCGCCAGTCTGCACACCGTGCCTGCTGGGGAAGGCAGCAAATCAATGACCCAAGCTGCCGCCCTGTGCAGTGAGATGAACCAAGCAGGGCACGACCGCAGCTCATTTGTCATAGCCCTCGGCGGCGGTGTGGTGGGTGATCTTGCTGGGTTTGTGGCATCCATTTTTTACCGAGGCGTTCCATTCGTGCAGATCCCTACGACGATTGTTTCCCAAGTCGATAGCTCCGCAGGAGGCAAAACCGGCGTCAATGCCCCGGAGGGTAAAAACCTGATCGGCTGCTTCCATCAACCGAAGCTGGTGATTGTCGATCCCCTCACCCTCTCTACTTTACCGGGCAGAGAATACCGCGAAGGCTATGCGGAGGCGATCAAACACGCCGCGATCCGAGACGCCGCGATGATCACCGAGCTGGAAGAACTCGATCCATCGGATCAACATCCGTCCGCTGAGTTATTATCCCGTAACCTCGCCATCAAGGCACGCATCGTCGAGGAGGATGAGAAGGAAACCTCCGGCACCCGCGCGTTGCTAAACTTCGGCCACACCATCGGCCACGGCATCGAGGCATCAGTCCCCTACGGCGAAATGTTACACGGCGAAGCGATCTCGCTCGGCATCCGAGCCGCTCTTTTTCTCTCTGAAAAATTCAACGGTTTCCTCCCCGAACAAAGTCATCGTCTCCTCGGCTTGTTAAAGGTGTTTCAGCTTCCACTCGTCCTACCCGAAACGATCACCACCGAAACGATCATGGATAAACTCTCCCGCGATAAAAAATTCAGCGGCGGTGCGATCAAGTTTGTCCTCCTCACCGCGCCAGGAGCGGCAGCAGTATCTACCCAAGTGACACTCGGTGACATCAGCCAAGCAATTGAGCATCTGCGAAGCTGACCCATCAAGCGATAGCGATCAAGATATGAAAAAACTCCCAAAAACGAAAATATTTCTTATCGGAGGAACTTGTTTACTCATAGCAATCGCGTTACGGTTTATGCTAGCCGTTCCAGCGTCGGAAACCGACTTGGAATCAATCGTTGATGAAATTGTTAAGAGTGAAGAGTTTCTAGAAAGCCAGCGCAAACCGTTGAAAAACTTCGCCCACGCCCTGATCGCGGATGCTGCGCCAGCGGCATTGGCTGGAGACATGTTTGCCAAGGAGTTCCATGGCAATCAGTTAGACAAGGAAAAGCTGCGCACCCCGCTTAAAATAGCGGGCAGTTCAGTGACGGAATGGACGGCTGAAGAAAGCCTGATTGCCTACCCACACGGAAAAAACTGGAAGCCCTTTAGCAAACTCCTCAGCGGCACAGAGGAGTACGACTTTATCAAAGCCTACATGATCCGTGGAGCATTTGTTGATGATGACTCTTTCGAGTCCTTGGTCGGCGTGCAAGGCAGGGCGCGAGCCGGAAACGGCCAACCATGGCGAGCATTCCGTAGCAAACACGAAGTGAAATGGACCGTTGGCGACAAGCCGCAGATCAAACAGTGGCGCATTAAGTCCTTTGAATGGCTAGAAAGCCCGATCACCATCTTTACCGATGTCACCGCAACTGCCATTCCAGATGCTCAGTTCCGCAAAGAAGTGGAGCAATCAATGCATGAGGAGTTTTTCATCGACGGCTATTTAGGAAAACCTGTGTCCCTCTACCGCAGTCAGAAGCACCTCGCCCCCTATCTTGATCGAGACGCCCTCACGCTGCACCCTGGATTATCTGTGGTGGATTACGATGGAGATGGATGGGAAGACCTTTACCTAACAGTCCGCCAAGGAAGAAACTTGCTACTGAAGAACCAAGGTAATGGCACCTTTAGAGACGCAACAATCGAAGCCAAATTAGCCGTGCCTGGTTTATCGAACTGCTCGGTCTTCGCCGACTTTGATAATGATGGTGACCCCGATTTATTTCTGGGAAGGACTCTCAAACCCAGCCTCTACTTTCGCAATGATGGTGGTGTCTTCACCGAGTGTTCGGCTACCATCTTCAATGCGCCCCTTCCCCAGATGGCGAACTCAGTCACTGCGGTTGACTACAATCAAGATGGTTTATTGGACATTTATATTTCTACCTATGGCATGTTCGGCAGCTCAGAACGCGAGCTCGTCGAAAAAAACCGCCCCTTCTTGTCCCAAGAAGAACACGACGAATACGTGAAGCGTATCCCCAACTCCCATCGTTATCTGGATATGGTAGGACCGCCGAATGTTTTGTTTGTCAATCGTGGCGCAAGCGGATTTGAGATCGCTCCTGAGAACCCATCGCTTCAGTTTTATAAAAACTCTTTTCAAAGCTCGTGGTCTGACTTTGACGATGATGGAGATCCCGACCTCTATATCGCCAATGACTTCGCTCCTGACCTCTTGATTCGTAACGATGGAAAAGATACGACGGGCATGGTGCGCTTTGTCAACGTCAACCGAGAGGTGGGAAAACCGCAGATGGGAGGCTTTGGAATGGGAGTGGACTGGGGAGACTACGATCGAGACGGCCGAGAAGACCTCTATGTATCCAATATGTTCAGCAAAGCAGGGTTGCGTATCACGGCGCAAGTACCGATGCTCGACCCCCGATTTCACGAGTTCGCAGAGGGCAATCGGCTATACCGCTACAACGGAAAGTCATTTGAGATTGTTTCCTACCCCGCATCTCCTGGCTACCCAGT
>JBMYYO010000042.1:0-23657 GCA_049609505.1 Akkermansiaceae bacterium
CCGAACTCATCCCCTGATACATCGACGGCTTCGCAAACTCCATCGGTAAACAACAGTAGGCAATCGCCAGCTGACATCTCAAGCACTACATCCTTAGTGACACGCTCGAAGACACCTCCCTCGTCAATACCGATTGCCAAGCCCGGTGGCTTGACAACCTCAATACTCTGATCCGCTGCACGGTATAGCAAAGGAGCATCATGGCCTGCGCGCGACAGCTCCACTTTTCCGTTAGAGTGATCTAACACCAAGTAAGCCGCACTAACAAACATATCCTCACGCACATCGGGAAACAACTGCCGATTCACCCTTGCCAATGCCTGCGATGGGCTGGCGAGTTTCCCCTCTGCTGACCCCTGCCCATCTCTCTGACTATATTCGTGAGCAGATAAACGCAAGGTACTGCGGCACATCGCCATCAACAACCCAGCCGGCACGCCCTTTCCGCTGACATCGGCAATAACGATGCCCGTATGACTTGTATCAAGTTTTATATAGTCAAAGTAATCTCCGCTTATCATTCTAGCAGGTGTGTTACTTCCGTGCACGCGGAAGCCGGGGATGTTTGGCTCTGTGTCTGGCAACAGGACACTTTGCACCTGACTGGCTGTGCGGATTTCATCGTCTAATTTTCTTTTTTCAGCGAGTTCCTCATGGATCATCGCGTTTCCTAGAGCAAAGGCAGATTGCTCTGCTACGGAGCGGAACACATCAAAGTCATTCTCGGAGAAACGAGCACCCGCTTTTCCCTCTTCATGCTTACTGGCAACGGCCACCACGCCGAGGTCTCTGCCAGCGTGTGTTAGGGGTGCCAGCATCGCTGCTACATTGTCATCGTAGCTAACAAATGAATCACGAAACGCATCATGATCTTTCACGTTTTCTATCCACAAGCACTCTCCAGAAGAAAGAACTGCGCCTAGGATTCCATCATCGGCACTGGACTTCGCCAAGCGAAGATGGCTCTCCAGAGCACCTGGATTCTCCACCGCGCGTTGCTTAACCTCTAGTGGAAGACCTACCAACGGTGGGCAGTTTATAGAAATATGCTTAGGCACCAGTGCCGTGCGATCATCATTTAGCCGATACAGCGCCGCACCGTCAGCCTCCACCACTTTACAGAAACCTTCCACAATCTCGCGATGCAATCGAGTAGGGCTGATGTCCTGTTCGATCGCTAATCCCAAATCATGCAAAAACGCAAACATCCTCTGCTCCTCGCCAACGATGGCGTTTTTTTCGCGAGTTGTCTGATCAAGCTTCTGACCTACGCGCCGAATAACCAACAGCAAAATAGCGAACAAGACTGCCACCACAGCCAGCAGTAGATAGAGCAGGTCACTCATGGATAATGATAATTCACGATGTGCTCACTCATTAACGTAGAAGCACTAGCCCTTGGATGGGTGATCCGTGGGGGGCGTTTTGACTTTTTTAGCCTCTACTTCGGCTTCCAAATAATCCAGTACCGTGCTGAATTTTGCGTTGTTTCGCTGATCAGCGGTGCAGAGTTTTTTATGAGCTTCTAACACATGGCTCGCCTGATCTTCCTTGGCACTGGAGCTGCTGCACGGTTTCAATTCCTCACGGATTTGATCGATTTTTTCTTTCCACACGCAGGAATCGGGATCGATTTCCATCAGTACATCTAGCCCTAAGCCCTCGAGGGATGAACGATTCTTTTCACCCGCTCCTGCGATTTGTAGTTTACCATTAGGAAGCTTCATGAGGCGCATCGCCAGACCAGCTAGCGTGCCCATAAAAGTGGAGTCCATCCCCGTACATTGCTCCAAATCCACAACTAAAGTAGTGGTGCCTGTTGCGAGGTCTGCTTCAGCCCAATCTTTAAGCTGAGGGCTGTTCAAAAACGAACCTTTCCCCTCACAGCGAATCCATGAGAATTCGCTTCTGTGTAACGCTGTAATGGTGTTTTCCGTGCTCACTCTATGTATGAGAGTTTGTGTAAGGGGGGATGCGTCACAACTTATTACAAGATCTGCAAAAGGTCAATGATGCAGGAGAAAATTTTCACGTAAAGAAGCCCACTCAGGAAACTGGAGGAGTTTCTGCTGGTGCTTGCTCGTCCTGCTTCATCTCAGGCCCACCTACCATGGGGATTTGAGGGGGAACAGCCTGTGATTGCGCCGTTGGTGGGATGTTTGCTGTGGGGGCTTTCATCCATGCTGGTGCCTTAGGAGTCATATCCGCATACCACGCAACCAAACCCATACCAATCAAACCAATAAAGCCGGCATAGCCAGTGCTCATCGCCGTCGTCATACCAGCTACCAAGGGAGTAAAAATCAATAGCCCCATCACCATCCAGCTTGGCTTCACCTCATATTGATGAACCACCAACCGAATCCGAGAGCGTGCAAGCCCTAACCCAAACAGCGTGTAGCAAAAAGCAAAGGCAAGCGCATTAAGATGGTAAAAAATACCGCAGCCTTCAGTACGGTAAGCGCACCCCATCAGTGGCCCCAGTCCGCCAAGAGCCATCGATCCGAGAAACAAAATCATCACCGCAATGCGGCCAACAATGGTCTTGTAACCAGACGCCCCAATCGCCCCTGCCGCAAACATCGCAGAGTATCCCACCACGGAAAAGCTCATCACAATGTTCCGCCATGTATCGATTCCCCCAGTAAAGTATCGCACAATCAGATAGGGCATCAGCGAGACAAAGGTCACCAAGCACAGTCCCCATAGCGCAAGAAACTTCCCCCGAATCACTTTCCATCGGGTCAGCGGGGTCATCAGCAGTAGCTCATGATTGCCCTCCTCCAGCTCTTGCCCCATCAATGCCAGTCCACCGAGCGGCATGATCAAAATACATACCAAGCCAGCTACTAGCCAAAACGGCCCCGAGCTAAAAAACAACGCAGGGTTTAGCATTCCCGCCATATCGGAATGCCGCTCCACATCCCCGGAGTTAAACTCCATCAACATCGATAACACCGCCAACAGCTGGATAACAATAAATGGAACAATAAATATCCCCCTGCGCATTCCTTGCCTCAGCTCCTTGATTGTCATTGCCCCAAAGCGATCGGGTAAATCGTTTTTGTCATATACTGAGGTGCTCACTAGGAGAAACACTGGCGGTTCATCGGTATTTTACCAGTCAAAAAACATCACATCTCTCGGAGAACTCCATCTAACCAATCATCTAGCACAGCAAACACCCGGTAACTTTTTTCCCCCATGAATGGCTCATGCAGCACGCCCTCGATCTCTTGATAAGAAACACATTGCTGCCCTGCTAATTTAGCCAACAATGACGAAAACTCCCTCCCATAACTTGGAGGACAAACAGGATCATCCGCTCCCTGGGTGATGAGTATCTGGGGTGCAGCCTTCCAGGGCTCCCCTCTTAATTCACGATTAATTTTCTGTTCTTCTTCTAACAAAAAACTTCCCCAACCAATCGATACCTTCCCGTGCCACAATTGGAAACGCGGTGCGCTACTTTCTTCATCCCCTCCATCGTGATCATCACGGCACATCTCACGAGTCACTCCAGTAGGGATCGTTAGAGATGGCATCAGTGGGGCTAGCAGCGGAATCAATTTCAGTTGCCAAGCTGGCACCCGCAGCGATGGCTTGAGCAATGGCGATGATAACCATAAAAATGCTAACTCCGGCAGCACCCCACGCTTCACAAGTAACGCATGGCGCACTGCCAACATCCCGCCCATTGAGTGCCCCCCTATCCCACACGGCAGCCCATCCGCCTCAGCCAAACCATCCAGTATTAGCGAGTCTAACACCATTTGGTTTCCTGAGTGCCCCCGCTTTCCAGGACTATATCCATGCCCGGGCAAATCCGTGATAATGCACCTTACTCCGCGATCGGTAAACGGGTGCAACACCTCAGTATAACGCTCCGCAAAATCACCCTGCCCATGGTAAAACATCATGGCTGCACGCTCCTTCACCCCCGTATCAGGCCGCAAAATCAACCTGTGCAGCAAATGGCCCTCTATGGAAACACGTTTGGAAACAACCTGCATCTATTTCACACTTAAGAGTTCGGCGATGAAACCGTGAGCGACGCCATGAGCCGATGGCATAGTTTCACGTCCTCCTGACGTTTTTCCTTTTGTAAGCAACCTGTTAGAACTTGCAAAAATTGGCTCAACATATCCCCCAAGTGCATCTCTCGATGAATCCTCTCTACGAACTCCTTTGTCAAAGCGGGCTTCATCATGGATATCTCACTAAGAGAAATTTTACGTGAGTCAGGTGCAGGAAGAGCCAAAACAGCATCTTCGCCAATACCATAACGAAGCAAAAAATACTCTTTATGGAACACCGTGGACATCGAGAGACCTAGACGATTAGCCAACAACATAGCCACCATCGCAAGGCTCGCGCTACTGCCAATACTAGACTCAATCACATGGCAAAGGTCATAATCAATTGCCTTTGCCTTTTCACGGTTTTCAAACTTCCCCTCTCCAAACATCCAGTCGTAAACTCCTTGCTCACTGGGAATAAGAAGCTCCTCCCTAAGCTCATCTGCCAATATATCCAATTGATCCGTTAGACTAGCTCGCAGAGTGATCCCATCGTGTAAAAAATCAGAAATCAACCGCAGATAGTGCTCCAAGCTTTCCCAGTCGTGATCCAGCGAGCTGAAACCGTTACTAGGAGTCAACCAAGCCTCCATAAGCTCCTCTCTCCTCCCGCCACGTAGTAGCTGGGAGACCTTTCTCTGTTTGTATTTACTGAGAGAGATTCCCTGTGCAGCAAGATTCTCACTGATGTCTCCTCCCATCGTTTTGAGCCCAGAGCACACCGCCTTCTGCACCTCAGGATCATCATCATCCAGAAGCTGAATCAAATAAGGAAGGTCTTGAGCAGAAGCCATGACCTATCTGTAATCCATCTACCCAGATGCACAAGCCACTTTCGCATCAGAATCTACACAACTCAATGAAGCATCCATCATTTTGCAAAATTCATCCAGCTCTTGCTCGCTGATTATTAAATTTTTGTGACCTAGTAAGTACTTCGAAAATCCCGCTGTGATTACGTTCTCTGGAAGCTCACTACTGAGCTGGATCTCACCAGTGAGAATTACCACATTATGAAATTGCTTGGTCCGCAGTTGGGATCGCTCCACTAAACAAGCAATCTGATTCTCGCCTAGACGCAAGGGGTTTGGAAACGAATTACTCTTTCCTCCCTGTCTTTGCTTCCATGCATTGGATTTTTCACACCCTGACACCACACCCTCGCAATCCACATTCTGCACAATAAAAACCCCTTGGCGAGAAGCCACCAAGTGGTCAATTTTAACGATTCGTCCACCTCCCCTGTCGAACTCAATTTTATGCCACTGGCGGTAGTTATCTGGTAGCTTTCCAAAGTTCTTCTCTACCATATAAGCCCCTAGCCAGCTTTTGAAATAAGGAGTAAGATAAGTCGTGACTACACCGAATAAAATCAGCACACCGATCCACAAAAATGGGGTTATCAAGAGGGTTGAGAGACACTCAAAGTCACACATGGTTGAACAATCAACTTCTCTCAAAAAAAATCAACCCGCAATTTCTAACATCAGCAAAGCTTCTGCACTACCCACCCCAGTTAAGGGGGACTCGTTGCCGTTTTGCACATAGCTCGGCAGCGAATCTGGAATTTTCCCACCCTCAGTTTCCTCTCGCATCCTCTCACCAGCACCATTATTCTACCGCTGTCATGGCTCTATTCCTCGCTCTTCTCACTGGGTTTATCGTCGGTGTTATATTCACCGCTTGTAAGCTTCCCGTTCCCGCCCCCAATGCACTGGCGGGCATTCTTGGCATCCTCGGCATTTACCTTGGTAACCTCGCCTGGCCACATATTGTAAAACTCTTTACCTAATATGCTACCTCAAGAAATTATTCGTAAGAAACGCGATGGTGAACCTCTCAGCAATTCCGAGCTGCAGTTCTTTGCCAGCGGCATCGCTGATGATTCCATTAGCGAAGGGCAGATCGCCGCACTTGGCATGGCAATTTATTTCAATGGTATGTCCAGCCCGGAAGCCGCTGCCCTTACCCTGGCGATGCGTGATACGGGAGACGTGTTAGAGTGGGGTTCAGCCTCGCTGAATGGTCCCATTATAGATAAACATTCCACCGGTGGCGTCGGCGATGGAGTTTCTCTCATGCTTGGCCCTTTACTCGCAGCTTGCGGTGGCTACGTGCCCATGATTTCTGGTCGCGGACTCGGCCACACTGGAGGAACTCTCGATAAACTTGATGCCATCCCTGGTTATAACTCCACACCTAACAATACTCTCTTCCGTAGCACCGTCAGCCAATGCGGACTCGCCATTATCGGACAAACAGGGAACCTCGCGCCAGCCGATAAACGTTTCTACGCCACCCGTGATATCACAGCCACCGTCGAGTCCATCCCGCTAATCACCGCGTCCATTTTATCCAAAAAACTAGCCGCAGGTCTCGATTGCCTCGTGATGGATGTAAAAACTGGTAGTGGAGCTTTCATGCCCACCCATGAAGCATCCCGTGAGCTCGCCCAAAGCATCGCTGATGTCGCCAACGCCGCTGGGGTGAAAACCACCGCCCTACTCACCGATATGAATCAACCGCTCGGCAGCACCGCGGGCAATGCCGTTGAAGTGTTAGAGTCCATCCGTTTCCTAACAGGCGAGAATAAAAACGCCAGGCTCACGCAAGTTGTCTTTGCTCTCTGTGCAGAGCTACTCATCTCATCAGGCCTAGCCAACGATGGCGAAGCAGCCACTAATATGTTAGACCAAGCACTCAGCAGCGGCCGCGCAGCAGAGATTTTTGGGCAAATGACGCACCTACTGGGAGGCCCAAGCGACTTACTAGACAACCCTAACAAACACCTCCCACTAGCCCCCTTCAGCAAAGATGTTCATACTGGAAAAACAGGCTACATCTCCGCACTCGATACCCGGGCACTAGGAATGGCCGTTGTAGGCATGGGCGGAGGCAGATCCCGCGCCAGCGATGCCATTGACCCTAGTGTGGGACTCTCTAATTTCACCACACTCGGTGCCACAGCCGCATCTCCACTCTGCACCATCCACGCCCGAGATGAAGATAGCTGGGAACAAGCCGCAGATCTCATACGCTCCGCCGTCAGCGTCACCGAAACGCCACCCGAGCTGCCGCCAGTTATCCACGAGACAATCTCCCCACAAACATGACTCCCACCCGCATCATCTGGCTTGTATTAGATTCATTTGGCATCGGCTCCGCACCGGATGCCGAGAAGTTCGGCGACCTTGGATCAGACACTCTGGGGCATATTGCGGAGCACTTTCTCAAAAACGGAACGCCTCTCCAGCTTCCTAACATGGCATCCCTCGGGCTGCTCCACGCCTATCAGAATGCAAACGGGAGCTTCCCACCTGGCATGACTCCTCCCGAAACACTTACTGGAAGCTACGCCTCTGCCTGCGAAATTTCATCCGGCAAGGACACTCCCAGCGGCCACTGGGAAATGGCTGGCGTACCCGCGCTTTGGGACTGGGGCTATTTCCCGAATACACCTAGCTGTTTCCCCCCTGAATTGTTAGAAACCATCGCCACACGCTCTGGCATCAATGGTCACCTTGGAAACTGTCACGCCTCTGGCACCGATATCATCGCCCGCTTAGGGGAAGAGCACATCGCCACTGGCAAGCCCATCTTCTACACATCAGCCGACAGCGTGTTTCAAATAGCCTGCCACGAAGAACACTTCGGCTTGGAAAAACTCTACGCCCTCTGCGAGCTATGCCGCGAGGTGTTAGAACCTTATAATATTGGTCGTGTCATTGCCCGCCCCTTCATCGGAAACTCCTCAGAAAACTTCCAGCGCACTGGTAATCGCCACGACTATGCCCTTGAGCCTCCCTCGCCCACCGTTCTGCAAGAGCTTACCGATACCGATGGCCGCGTCACTGGCGTGGGAAAAATAGGCGATATCTTTGCGCACACTGGCATGAGCCAAGAAGTCCGCGCCTCTGGTCACCCCGCCCTGTGGAAAGAAACTTACGCCGCCATCAAACACGCTCCAGAGCGCAGCATTGTGATGACGAACTTTGTCGATTTCGATGCCATTTACGGACACCGCCGTGATCCTCAAGGCTATGGAGAAGCACTGGAAGCATTTGACCGTGAGCTACCAAGCTTATTAGAATCGCTTTCATCCACCGATCTCCTCATCCTCACCGCAGACCACGGCAATGATCCCACTTGGCGCGGCACCGATCACACCCGCGAGCAAGTCCCTATTCTCCTTTATCAAAAAAACCAACCATCCCAAAACCACGGCACCCGCAGCACCTTCGCAGACATAGCCCAAACCCTCGCCCACATCTTCAAACTCCCCCGTTTTGAACACGGCACCTCACTCCCTCTTCATACTTTAAACTAACCACTTCAAACAAAAATCATGACCCCACACATCGAAGCCAAATCCGGCGATTTCGCCAAAACATGCCTCCTCCCCGGAGATCCCCTCCGCGCCGAGTACATTGCTGAGACATTCCTCACCGACGTCAAAAAAATCAACACCGTGCGCAACATGTTTGCCTTCACGGGCAACTACAACGGCACTCCCGTTTCCGTCATGGGCAGCGGCATGGGCATCCCATCCATCTCCATTTACGCCAAGGAACTCATCACCGAATACGGAGTTGAGAACCTCATCCGCGTTGGTAGTTGTGGCGCTGTTAGCAAGGATGTAAAAGTGCGTGATGTCTTGATCGGCATGGGTGCCTGCACGGACTCTGCCGTAAACAGGCAACGTTTCCAAGGTCACGATTACGCAGCCATCGCAAGCTACCCGCTACTCAAAGCCCTCAACGACGCTGCCGATCAGTTAGATATCCCAGTGACCAACGGCAACATGTTTTCTGCCGATCTCTTCTACACGCCGAACCCCTCCATGTTCGACACCATGGAAAAAATGAACATCCTCGGCATCGAGATGGAAGCCGCCGGCCTCTACGGTATCGCCACCGAATACGGAGCCAACGCCGCCGCCATCTGCACCGTCTCTGATCACATCCGCACCGGAGAAGCCACCACCTCCGCCGAGCGACAAAGCAGTTTCGAAGAGATGATGAAAATCGCCCTCGAAGCCACCACCCAAATATGAAGTGTAAGTTTGTAACTCGCGGCAACCTAAGTAAAACCGAAGGATAAGAAAAAACCCCGTAAATCCTGTTAATTCTGTCAAAAAAACAACGCTACCCATGGACTTCTCATCCCTCATAGCCGCAGCCGTAGCCGCTAGAAACTCAGCCTACGCCCCCTACTCCAAGTTCCAAGTAGGTGCTGCCCTACTAACAGAATCAGGCGAAGTCTTCTCTGGATGTAACGTAGAAAACGCCTCCTACGGCCTGACCAACTGCGCCGAACGCACCGCCGTGTTCAAAGCCGTTTCCGAAGGCCACACCAAGTTCACCGCCATCGCCATCAGCGTGCCCGGAGCGGGCTCCCCCTGCGGTGCATGCCGCCAAGTTCTTAACGAATTCAATCCGCAGCTAAAAGTCATCATCACCGATGGAGCCGGCAACAACATCCGAGAAACCAGCGTAGATGAGCTGCTGCCCGAAGCCTTTGGGCCAGGAAACCTCAGCCCTTCCAGCACCCCACCTCAATCGTAACGGGAAAGTGCCGTTTGCATATCCCGCCTGAAGTCATCTAACAATGACTTAGGAGCCAACACCTTCACCAAAGGCGCAAATTTTCTCAACCATAGATTCACGCCTAACAAATCGCCTGTTTTCAGCGTCAACACCACTTCGTTTTGGCTAATCACATCCAGTTTCTGGCTATGATGGATCGGCCTCTCTTGAACAATCCAAGCAGCATAATCCCAAAGCCGAACCCGCACACGCACAGGCTTAGCATCTGAGTTATCCCATATACTGAACCCTCCACCTGCCGTGATCTCCTCCAGAACTTCAGCGGCAGGACGTTTGAATTTCATCTTTGATATTGCTACCTGGGAAATGCGAGACAAGGCGAATACCCGCTTAGATTTGCGCTCAGCATCCCATGCTAACAAATACCAAGAACCCTCACGTTCTTTAAGTTGCACCGGGTAGATCTCCCTCGGCACAGCCTCTTTCCGGCCTATTCCACGGTGGTGTATTCTCACCAATTCCTCGTTCAGAATGTGCCTCGCTAGTTTGCCAAAGAACTCAAGTTCAGCTCCGCTAATTGGCAATTGGGGAGACTCCACCGCCCGCCTCTCCGCGCCCCAAACATCAGGAACATTATCAAGCTTTAAGAACTCTTCTTTGATCTGGCGTGTTAGATCTGGAGCAAGGTGGCTTAGCCCTTTATCGACAGAGCAGCCTGCCAGAATAAGCACGGCCAAGTGTTGATTGGTAGATTCCTTCCGCTCCGCAACCGATGGTTCGCGCAGAAAATATCCGTCATTAAGAGACTCAATCGGCCAACGATCATTCCGTAACGCTTCAATATCCCGCTGTATGGTTTTCAGGGAACTATTGCAAAGATGAGCCAACGCCCTACGAGTCACTGGTCCATGATCGCGGAGCTGTCCGAGAATCAACCGCCGCCGCTGCGCTACTGGAATCACAAAGCCTTTGTTTTTCTTATCGTCATAACTCCTCATACCCAATAACGGTAATACTATTGTATGGACAAAAAATGTCCACACCATTCAGATACTGTGTTGGGGTCAGATAAGAACAGGGTGTGACAGATGTTATGTGTTGCCTATTACCACCCTTCGGAAATGACACAGCACATTTACAACCCCCATTGGCTGTGACTGAATAGCCTCAAAGCCCAACATTACCACTAAAACACCATGAATTTTACATCTATCGACTTTGAAACCGCCACCGCTTCTCGTGACAGTGCCTGTGCCGTGGGCATTGTCACTGTAGAAAACGGATGCGTCACCCATGAGTATTACTCCCTCATCCGCCCGCCTGAGAATGCCTATAGTTGGCATAATATTCAGGTCCACGGCATTCAGCCAGCTCACACTGAAAACGAACGAAGTTTTCCCGCCATTGTCGCTGAAATAACCGATCTCCTCGCTGGGCGCATTATCGTCGCACACAACGCGCCCTTTGACAAAAGTGTCTTTAACGCGTGTGTGCAATCCCATGGGCTACACAAAGAAACCTCGGGGGTCTCTCAACAATGGGAATGCACCTGTAAGATCTATCGCGCACGGGGCTACAAGCCCTGCAAACTCAGCGACTGCTGCGGCAAGCTGGGCATTCCGTTAGATCACCACCATGCGCTCTCCGATGCTAGAGCATGTGCGCAGTTGTATTTAAGCAGAGATTCCTAACAATAGTCATAGCAATAGACATGGCCACATTTTGTCCAGCCCCTCGGATTAAAGTGTAGGCATGAACTCACCAGCCTACTTACTGCCATCTCAATCAAGCATTGCCCTAGATTTTGATGAAAAACTTCACTTTGAGAAGCTTGCAAAATCATTTACCCCCTACCGTGGCTATCATCAAAATCAAGACAGCCCTAGCAAGGCGCTACAGAGCGCACTATTAGACAAAGATCACAAGCTTGTGCCACAAAACCTAGCTCAACAAATACTGCTTCAGTTCAGCGCGCACCCGCGCGAATCAGTTAGAGACTGGGCAGTGGCAGAGCTACACTCACAAGTTACCGGCCCATCGGTATTCACTGCATTGTCGCAGCAAGAAACAGAGACTATTTTTCCATGGAACGAACAATACCCAGCCTTCACATTTTGTACCAAAAGAGCAACGCTACTCAGCCATGCCCAGCCTATGACTGAGCAGCTTTTTCCTTTCCTCATTCATTTCAAACCGCCTGTTATATCATCCAAAATTATTCGTTACATTCATTCACGCACACCGCATTCAGACAGTGGCAGCCTCACCAAAAAACATCACCATGCCATTTTGCAGATCATTCAGCATCACAGCCCTATCGCCAGAAAAATGATCGCCGAAAACAAGGATCTCTGCTGGCGATTTTTCGATCACCTGATTGACCGAGGTTTACCACTCCACACCATCGCAGCTATCCAGACAGTAAACTGGGAACTCTATCAAAGGCACACCAAGAAACAACGCCTCGACAAGACACTGAAAAAAATCAAGCTTGTGACTCAGCACCAACCTGCACTCAAAGCGATTCTAACCAAATGGAGCAGCTAGCCCCCTGCGGCCAACTTGTTAGAGATCTTCCAGCATTTCTTTGAATTGCTGATAGGCGGCTAGTGCTCTGCTTCTTCCTTCTTGGTGCGGGACAATCGGCTCTGGGTAGGTATTTCCTAACCGAACCCCTGCGGCCTCTAGCTCAAGTGACTCCAGTTCCCAGGGGGTGTGGATCGCTTCGTTGGGAAGCTTGCTGAGTTTAGGAATCCAGCGGCGGATGTAGGTGCCATTGGGGTCGAATTTTTTGCCCTGAATGATGGGATTGAAAATGCGGAAGTAGGGTGAGGCATCAGCTCCGCTACCGGCGATCCATTGCCAACCCATGGTGTTGTTAGGGAGATCAGCATCAACGAGGGTGTCCCAGAACCAGTAAGCACCTTCCTGCCAAGGTTGGAGGAGGTGTTTGACGAGGAGAGAGGCAGCGATCATACGCACGCGATTGTGCATCCAGCCAGTTTGCCAGAGCTGTCTCATGCCCGCATCAACAATGGGGTAGCCCGTGTCGCCGCGTTGCCATTTCCGGAGTAGATCAGCATCCAGTTTCCACGGGAAGTGATCGTATTCCTCCTTGAGTGCTGTGTCGCTAGAATGAGGAAAGTGATAAAGGAGGTGGGCGGAGAACTCACGCCAGAAGAGTTGCCTAACCATTCCTATTTCCGCTGCTTTGGTATCGGAGCATTGGTTGAGAATGGTGTGGTAAAACTCTCGCGGTCCGATCTGGCCGAAGTGCAGGTAGGGAGAGAGTCGGCTAGTGCCATCGTCTTCGGGGATATCCCGAGTATCGAGGTAGTTTGGTGCTTTTTTTACCGCGACTTTGAGAAGCTTGAGTCCACCTGCTCGAGTAGGGGTCCAGAAGTCATCCATGGAGCGATACCATGGGATGTTAGGCATGAGATTGAGATCCGTTAGTGAATCGCCTAGAATGTGATGCGGAGAAAGAGCTTTTCTGGTTGTTGATGGTTTTTCGATTTCTTGGGCGGAGCAGTGTTTCCAGAAGGGCGTAAAAACCTTGAAGGGCGTGCCTGATTTATTTTTGATTTTGAGAGGATCTAGCAACAGACTGCCATTAAAACTCTCTACAAAAATGCCAGCCTCGGTGAGTGTTTGTTTGATCGTGGTGTCTCGTGTGGCCATAGCAGGCTCGTAGCAGCGATTCCACACCACGGACTGCGCGCCCGATTCGTCAATGAGATCCTGTAAGGCTGACAGCGAAGCGGACGAGGAGTTTTTAATCACCAGGGGGCAGTTGAGAGAATCTAACTGATTGGCGAGATCTTCCAGTGCGCGGTGAAGCCACCACATGGATGCTTCACCGCGGGGCCACTTCCCTTCTTCCTTCGGGCAATGAATGTAAACGGGTATGACCTTGCCATCAGAATGCAGGGCATGATTCCAAGCAGGGTTATCCTGAAGGCGTAAGTCTCGGCGAAACCAGACGATGGTAGTGTTTCCCATGATATGTTAGAAATTGAGAGAGCTCAGATAATTCAGATAAAAGCATGGTCTAATGAACCGAATGCAGAGGTCTTGTAAGATAGGGCTGATCAAAATTCAACCAAGCATAGAGTGTGGGAAAGGTGTTAAGGGCGCCCAAGCCAGGGAGGGAAGTTGAATCAATGGCTCTAGCCCTTATGGAATCAGCTATCAGTAGCAGGTAGCGCGTAGCCGCAGGCGTATGGTCAAGTTACTTGTTTTGATGATGCTCTCTCGCTTGCGTGCTACTCGCTACTTGCTACTGAGTCCCGCCCTTCTCTCTCCATGTCTTCGCGTGCCTATCCTTAGCTTGATCGCCCTGCGTTAACTCTACTTGAATCAGCACTTGCATCCCCCTAACTCGCGATTATTCTTGAGCCACTATGAGTCAAATCGTTCCTCTTATTAGCTCCGGCACAGCCGGTCCGTTGGGTGTTTTGCACCTTCCTCGTCTTTGGCAAAAGGCTTCTCTTGAAGCTGCTGGCAAAATTGCACCGGATTATCCTGGCTGCGGTCAAGGGTATGATCAGATGGTGCTTGATGGCCTTGGGCTTGATCGAGATTCCTTCCTTGGGTTCGTCGCCACCAAACCCACCTATGTGCAGTGTGAGCAGTGGGTGCGTGAGAATGCCTCCAAGCTGAATGCCGATTCCATTGCCGCGCTGAATGATTCCATCACTGGCTACATTCACACGGATGAAACCCGGCAGGAGATCCTCGATGATGTAGGCCTACCAGATGGAGAGCCACGCGATGCGATTAACTTGAATAACCTCGATGACTGGAATGCCTTCCACGCGACCGTGATCAAGTAGGCATCACCCATGTTTCTAACCGCCTCAGCAGTTGCGTGTGATCGTGGTGCTGAGGTTTTTTATGTCCTGCTGCCTACTGCAACTTTTCAGCTTACAATTTTCACCCATGAAAAAGATGAATAACACCGGAAAACCACGTGCCCCTCGCAACAAAACTCTGGTTTGTTGTGAGGAGGAGGTTGGCGTGTTCTCCCAGCAGCTCATTACGGGCGACTCCGCTCTCTGTGCAGACAGTATTGAGGGGAAAATTATTCATGCAGACACCTTTGCTACATTACCCAGCCTCCCTCCTGCCTTTGTTGATCTACTGATTGTGGACCCACCCTACAATCTATCAAAAAACTATCACGGCCATTTATTTAAGGAAAAAGAGAAAGAGGATTACATGGAGTGGTTTGAGTCATTGATTGCTAAAACGAAGAGGTTGTTAAAGCCGCATGCTACCATCTATATTTGCTCAGACTGGAAGACATCTGTCTTGATCGCTCCCATCCTTGAGAAACATTTTTATGTGCATAACAGAATTACATGGGAAAGGGACAAGGGGCGCGGTGCAAAATCAAATTGGAAGAACAACACAGAGGACATTTGGTTTTGCAGTAATGGGAAGGATTACCACTTTAACGTTGATGCCGTTAAGCTAAAAAGAAAAGTCATCGCGCCCTACCGGCTGAATGGGAAACCTAAGGATTGGGAAGAAGAAGAAGGCGGTAACTTCAGGCTCACGTTCCCCTCTAACATTTGGTCCGATATTTCAATTCCATTTTGGTCGATGCCTGAAAACACAGATCACCCGACGCAGAAGCCTGAAAAATTAATTGCCAAACTCATTCTCGCTAGCAGCAAGGAAGGCGATTTTGTTTTTGATCCATTTTTGGGAAGTGGCACCACGGCAGTGGTCGCCAAAAAGCTCAACCGGAAGTTTTCTGGTATTGAGCAGAATCTTGAATATTGCTGCTGGGGGCAGAAGCGGCTTGCGCTAGCGGAGGCAGTGCCTGAGATACAAGGATATGCCGACGGAGTCTTTTGGGAACGCAATAGCCTGAGCGATCAAGCAAGGGAGGGGCGTAAACAGCAGTGATTACTTTAGGTCTGCGTTGCGCCAGATTTGTTGGCTGACGTTGCCTTTGGCTTGGTTTTTCTCAAACTTGCCGATGGCGGCTGATGTGTGAGTGAGTATGCCGGCCTCGTGGTTTCCGTTGGTAGCGTTAGAGATGATATCGGCAGTGGTCCCCTCCCCTCTGACTACGATGCCGCTGAGGAGGTTTTTCTCACACTTGTTGAGCTTGAGGAGTGCCTTTACGCCATCGGAAACGAGGATACCAGCATCGCGGTTGTGCGAGCAGGTGTTAGACTCGATTGTGACTTCTGTGCCTTGGCTCATGGCGAGGATTCCGCACAGTCCGTTTTTGAGTGTGAGGGTGTTCTTGATCGTTCCCGCGCCGCCATTCCATAGCCCAATGCCGTTCTGAATGTTATCCCTGCTTAGGCCGTCAGTAATTTCTACAGTAGTTCCTTTTCCGTAAACGGAAATGCCATCCCAACCGGAGCCAGTGACGGTGCATCCTGTTAGGCGTGCTTTGGCACCGTCAATGACGGCTATGCCGTGGCCGGTGGCTTTCTCGACCACGCAGCCGGAAATAACAACTTGCGCGCCGTTGACGGTGACGCCTGAGAAGCGAGTTTCTCCGTGATCGAACCCTTTGTGACGGAGTGTTAGATTACTGATCATGGAGCCTGATGCTGGCTTATTTACCGTGACGAGAGAGCCTTTCGCGCCTGGGAGCTCGATGATTGTTTTCCCATCTGGGCTACCTTCTATGCGCAGGATTTTATCCAAGGTGAGGCTTTCTTGATAGGTGCCTGCACTGACTCTGATAACGTCACGGGGTCTGGCGGCGGCTATGGCTTTGCTAATAGTTGGGTAATCGACAGGAACTTTGAGAGCTTGGGTGTATGAGCCCATTTTTTTGTGCAGCTCTTTGATGTCTGAGTTCCCAGGGAGCAATCGTAGTGCCTCTGAGAGCAGCACCATGGCCTTGGGAGAATACTCTCCGGTGTCTAATTTTTTTGCATGTTCGAGAAGTGCTAGTGCTTTGGCCTCTCTCTTCTTGCGCTCCACATCCAGCCCATCGACGCGTTTGGCGAACTCATCGAGGTTTGCGTTTTGTGGGTCAGCTTTTTTCAGGTCTGCTAGGGCGGTCTGTGATGCGGTTAGATTTTTCGCCTCCAGCGCATCTGTTAGAGCGAGAATTTTATTGGATATAACCTGCTTGCGTTTCCCCCGCTGGATGAGCTCCATTTTGCGCAATGCAGTGGTGTTTTCTGGATCGGCTTTGAGGACGAGCTTAACTAGCCTTTCTGCCTCGTCCCATCGTCCTGCTTCCAGTGCGGCTTGGCTTTCACCTAGGTTATAGAATACCTGCTGGCTACGCTCGACGTCTTTGCCACGCTCGATGGATGCAAAACCTGCCTTAGCGATGGTGGATTCAGGGTCGATTGTTTGGATTTCCTTGTAAGCGTTCTCGGCATCTTGCCATTTACGTTTATCAACGGCGATACGACCGATGGTTTGTAGATGGGCGATGCGGATATCGTTTTCAGATGCTTCATTCCACTGCTGCTGATACCATCCGTAGCCCCACCAAGCTACCGCGCAGAAGGCGGCAATCACAAAGAGCACGATCATAAAATCGGTATGGGGGCGGATTTTAGCCTTGGCTGCTACTACTTTGACGGCGGCCTCATATTCGAGAAGTTCCTGTTGGTAACGGAATTTGATTTCTGGGCTCGGAGCGTTTTCGATGAGTTCTTTTTTATAGGCAATGGTCTCCTCAAAGGCAGGCATAAACGCTGAGGGGTCATCGCTTGGATCGAGCCCTAGTGTTTTACGTGCTTCTGTGTTTTTCATGGTGTGTGTAGGGGGGAGCTGGCTACTAATCGGAGAATCGCTGAACGATAGGCATTCGTCTGCCGAGTCCGAAGGCCTTGGAGGTGACTCGCAAGCCAGGAGCCGCTTGATAGCGTTTCCATTCGTTGAAGTCCACCCTTCGTTGCACCCATCTGACGGTATTTTCATCGAACCCGTGCTGCTCGATGATCTCGGTGCCCGATAATTGCTGCTCGACGTAGAGCTCCAGAATGGCGTCTAAGGTTTCGTAGGGTGGTAGAGTGTCCTGATCCTTTTGATCTGGTGCTAGCTCAGCGCTTGGAGGTTTCTCAATCGTATCCCACGGAATAATTTCCTCATCGCGGTTGATCCAGCGAGAGAGAGCGTAAACTTGCATTTTGGGCAGATCGCTAATGACGGCAAGCCCGCCGCACATATCGCCATACATCGTGCAGTATCCCACCGCGAGTTCGCTTTTGTTTCCTGTGGTAAGTAGTAGTCTTCCTGTTTTGTTGGAGAGCGACATCAAATACAGGCCACGGATGCGCGCCTGCATGTTCTCCTCGGTCACATCGGCTGGGAGATCGCCAAAGACGGGTGCCATGGCGCTTTTTACGGTAGCGAAGGTGTCTCCGATAGGCACGGTGTCACAGGTCATGCCGAGCTTGGCGGCCAGCTCCACAGAGTGATCCACACTGCCGCCAGATGAAAATTGGCTCGGCATGGTTAAGCCGTGCACGTTTTCGGGGCCTAAGGCGGCGCACGCCAGAGCGGCTGTTAGAGCGGAGTCGATACCACCACTCAGGCCAAGACATGCTTGGGTAAATCCGCATTTGTGTGCGTAATCTCTGAGTCCGAGCACGAGAGCTTGGTAGGTCTCCTGCTCGCGAGGCACGACCTTGCACTGGCCAGTGGCTGTGGCTTGGGATGACACATCGACCACGATGCACTGCTCTTCAAACCCAGAAAGCTCAGCGAGTAATTGGCCGCCCGCATCAAGTGCGAGCGAGTGACCGTCAAAGATGAGCTGATCTTGCCCACCGATGCAATTGCAGTAGATTAGTGGGGTTTTTGCCTGCCGTGCCACATCGCTCAGCATTGCTAGGCGGCGTTCTGGTTTCCCGATGCTGAATGGAGATGCGCTGAGGTTTATGAGGAGATTGATCCCCTTTTCTGTTAGCTCCTCAACCGGATCACGATCGTAGAGGGGGCGGTGAAGGAAATCCTCTGTCCAAATATCCTCGCAGATAGTGATGCCGAGGCGTAGGCCTCTCCACTCAAACGGCTCACAGTTTTCACCTGGCTCGAAGTAGCGGCGTTCATCAAAAACATCATACGCTGGAAGTAAGGTTTTCCATGTGGTGTTAATGATTTTCCCCTGATGCAAGAAAGCGGCTGCGTTTCTGAATGGTTTTCCTATTTGATCAGCTGGGCATTGATCGACGTAGCCTACAATCATAGGAATGTCCCCAGTTTCATCGGCTAGGTAGTCTAGTGCTTGGAGGCATTTCGGGACGAACTGGCTTTTGAAAAGCAAATCTCTCGGTGGGTAACCACTCAAAGCAAGCTCTGGCACAACCACGATATCTGCACCCAGATCTAAGCACTCACGGTATGCAGCCATGATACGCTTGGCGTTCCCAGGGAAATCACCGATGACGGCATTGATTTGTGCGATTCCGATTTTCATAGAAATAATTTAGCAGGGAGATTGCAGGGCGGAAAATGCTGAATGCATTTACCAGAGTCCGTATTTAGCGAAGTGGATAGCATAGCATCCCATGATGAAATTGGCTACCCCATGCATCACCACGCAGGCAAGTAAGCTCTTGGTTCGGACAGCTACCCAGTAGGTCAGAGAACCATAGATCAGTGCTCCGAGGTAATCCACGGGCGCATGTGCCAGCACGAATCCAAACGTCACCACCAAGTAACTTAGCCATGACGGCTTGCCGAAGGGAACCTTCCAGTAGTCGCGATCAGGATTCAGGAGAAAACGCATCAGAAAACCGCGCCAAAAAATTTCCTCCACAAGTGCTACAATCACAACGGCGCGAAACATGCGGAAGAGAAACGAGCTCCACCAAACCGCCTGACTGCCGCCGAACTTATCCGCTAAATCTTGAGGATTAAACCCATCATCTCTAGGCATCACGCCAAGGTATTTGAGCAGTCCCTCTTGCTTACCATCAAGCTCCATCCAGCTGTGAATTTGGGTAGGTAGAATCCAAAATCCAATCCCCACCGCTCCCATCAGCGCGCCGAACCAAACTTGCCTGCTCCACTTAAAGTCATAGTTTTTCCAGAAAAAAATCAGCAGTACCAGAGCAATGATCGCCTGCAGTGGATAGACCCATTGCTCAGGAAAATGCCTCCACCACGGTGCCTCTGGATGCTTCCACTCACCTACTCCAGCAAAGAGAAGCAACACCATAAACACGGCTAGCGGCAGCACGTGTGCTATAGTTTTGTCTGATTGCAGTTTCTTTAAGCTCATGGTAAATCTGTTATTGTTAGATTAAGTTAGATGCTTTTCACAAATCGCTCCATGCGCTCCATCGCGACCTTGAGTTCATCAAACGATGTGGCATAGCAACAACGTAAAAAACCTTCACCCGCCTCGCCAAAAGCATCCCCTGGCACAGCGGCCACGTCTTCGGCTTGAAGGAGATTCATCGCAAAATCCCGACTACTCAGACCGGTGCCGGAGATATCTGGAAACACATAAAACGCCCCCCCAGGAGAGTGGCACGGGATGCCCATGGCGTTGAGTTTCTCCACAAGAAAATCTCGACGGGAGTGATAGCTCTCACGCATCATCTGCACGGCGGCTTGCCCGTTTTCTAGTGCTTCAAGTGCCGCCGCCTGACTCGTGATCGGCGCGCAGAGCATCGCATACTGGTGAATCTTCATCATCGCCTCGATCAAGGGCTCTGGTGCGCAGGCGTAACCAAGGCGGAAGCCAGTCATCGCAAATGCCTTCGAGAATCCGTGCAGCAGAATCGTGCGCTCCTTCATCCCAGGAAGCGTTGCTATCGATACGTGATCGGCATCATCATAGCGCAGCTCACAATAGATCTCATCGCTCAGCACAATGAGATCGTGCTTTACGCAGAGGGCTGCTATTTTTTCCAACTCAGCAACAGGCATCACCGCACCGGTTGGGTTCGTCGGGAAATTCAACATCAGCACACGAGACTTGGGTGTAATCGCCGCCTCTAACATATCCGCCCGCAGTGCGAAGTCGTCTTCTTTTTTGGTGGCCACATCCACGGGCACCCCATAAGCAAGCGCAATACTCGGCAGGTAGGAAACATAGCACGGCGAGTGAAAAATCACTTCATCGCCAGGATTAAGTAACGCGCGCAGAGCTAGATCAATTGCTTCAGAAACCCCTACCGTCACCAGCACCTCACTCGATCCCTCGTAGTGAACGCCAAAGAACTCATTGACGTATTTGCTAATCGCCTTACGCAGTGATGGTAATCCAAGGTTCGATGTGTAGCTGGTATTTCCTTTTTCCAAGGAATAGATAGCAGCCTCACGAATGTGCCAGGGCGTGACAAAATCAGGCTCCCCTACTCCGAGCGAAATCACATCATCGCGCCCTTGCACAAGCTCGAAGAAATCACGAATACCAGAGCGAGGAATACCTGCCACCTGGCGGGAGATTTTCTGAGTGTAGTCCATGCTAACAAAAAATATTCACCCCTTTATGGGGTCACTGGCAAGCGTCCCTCAGGTTCGTCTTGTTCAAAGATGAACCCCTTCTCCTTATACGCCTTCAAGCGGAAATGCGTGGCTGATGAAAGCACGCCATCCAAGGTGCTGAGCTTCTGGGAGACAAAGCTCGCAACATCGCGCAGCCCACTGCCCTCCACCACTACCATAAGGTCATAGCCACCGCTCGCGAGGTAGCATGACACTACCTGATCAAAGCGCGCAATACGCATCGCCAAGCGGTCAAAGCCACCGCCGCGCTCGGGAGTCACCCTCACCTCAATAAAGGCACAGACGCCGGTTTCATCAACTTTCTCCTCATCGATTACCGCCTGATAGCCGCGCACGGTGCCGTTTTTTTCTAGTTCTTCAATGCGCGCGCTGACCTCGCCAGCGGACATGCCCAGCGCCTCAGCCAGCTCCTCGTCCGAATAACGTGCCTTGGTCTGTAGTAGTTTCAGTAATGGATCATTCATAATGATAAAAATTGTAAGCCAGCTCGGCTATCTGAGCTTTGGCACCACGATCAATTCCTTGCCCTTCTTGGAAACAGGATACCCTTGTGCGGCCCAGTTGTCATAGATCGGCCACGCTTGTGTTACCAATTGCCGAGTGCGCCCAAAACGATCCGCGCTTCCCAGCACCACCACCACGAGATCGCGATGGCGAATCTGTGACTTCCCATCACCCAGCTTCTTCACCAGAGGCTTACGGTGTGAGTTTACTGCTAAGCACTGTCCAGCAGCCGTTGTCAGGCCTGTTTTGATGCCGTTAATTCCATTCTCGCCTAGCAGCTTGTTTGTGTTAGCTACTTTGAACCTCCTCACACCATTAATGCTGTGCACGGCCACGGTGCGGGATTTCTGTTTTACATAGAAAGCAAAACCCGTGTCTCTCATGGCATAGACGCAGAGCCGAGCCATGTCCGAGGCCGTCGAATACCCACGCTGCGATGGCAGCTCCAGGCCGTGTGCATTTGCAAACCGAGTCCGGCGCATCCCCAATGACTTTGCCAAATTATTCATCTCAGAAACAAACGCCCTCTGTGGATCGCCCGTTCTCTGCCTGCGAGCCAGCAATTGCCGCCCTACGAAGTCTGCCAATGTATGCGCGGCAATATTATCAGAGCCCAGCAATGCCGAGTAAATCGCATCACGCAAGGCCACCTTATCCCCTGCGCGCAGCCCAAGTGGATTAGCTCCGCCAAACGCAAATGCCGATTGAGGCACGATCGCTTGAGTAGCCAGACTCGTCCCCGAGGCCTTCGCCCAATCCAGCACCACCTTCGCCGTGGCAACCTTCGTTAAGCTTGCAACCGGGCGTTTCTGCTCGGGAGAAGCCGCCAGCAGCACTCTTCCAGTATGAGCCTCCATCACCAAATAGCTCTCCGCAGCTACCCCCGCAGCTGATAAGCCGCAGAACAACAAACAAGTAACAATCCAATATTTCATAATCGTAATTCGCCCGCGCACTCTAGCCAAGACAAGACGTATGACAACCCCCGAATCTGCCATCGTTCACAAATCAGCCGCAGAAAACCAGCCACACCTTTTAAAAATTTCCCACAAACTCACAGAATCCGTCCTTGTCATATCAGAAACCACCGCTAGATTTGCCGCGCACGCGTATTTTTTATGCATATGTCCTTCATCCATTCTCCGGCGTTTATTAGCCAGGTCATCATGATGATCACTCGGACATCTGCCCTCCGCCTCAGCGCATCCGGCCTGTTTGTAAATGGCCTGTTCCGCATTCCCTCGGAGACCAAGGAAACACCTGCATCCATTACTCGGGAACCTGGCCACTCAGACGCCAACACATACGAACTGTGCCCGATCCAACAACCATCAACGACTTATTACTACAATGTCTCAAGAAAACCAATCCAAGCCCCGCAACGAAGGTGGGCAAGGCCGCCAGGGCGGCAACAACCAAAACCGCAACCGAAACCGCAATAGAAATCGTAACCGAAACCGCAATCGTAACCGAAACAACAACGGTAACAACCAAGGCAACCGCAATGGTGGCGGTGGCGGTGGCAACAACCGCCCCAAGCAAGGTGGCGGTCACGGCGGCAGAAACAATCACCCGCAGCGCAGGCGCACACCGCGTCCAGTACCGCTGACGTTCTGGGAGAAAATTCTCAAGTTCTTTGGTCTCTACAAAGCACCCACCAGACCACCGCGCCGCCAATCTAATGCTACGACCCCTGCGAAAAAGCAGGAGAAAAAAGCACCCAAGACAAACACACGGGACGCCCGTGGGAAGTCCGCTAAACAGAGCGGCAGCAAAAAGCAATCATCCGCCGCGCCAGCCAAACCGCGCGCTAAAGGTGATTTCCCTGTGGAAACCAAGCGCCTCTACCTCGGCAACCTCTCCTATGATGCCACCGAGCACGATCTGGAAGACCTCTTCAAAGGCGTAGGCACCGTGCGCAAGGTAGAGATTGTTTACAACCGCCACACCCACCGCTCTAAGGGATACGGATTCCTTGAAATGCTCAATGTGGATGAAGCAAAGCGTGCCGTCGAAGTACTGCACGATCAACCATTCATGGGGAGAAACCTTGTCGTTAATGGCGCTAATA
>JBMYYO010000043.1:0-12043 GCA_049609505.1 Akkermansiaceae bacterium
ACTGCAAGATTACAAAAAGTGGGATAATTTGCTAAAAGATCGCTCTAAAGCCTGGGTTAGTATGGAGCTGCTTTCTTGCATGATACCCAATGATGGCTCAGTGGTAATGAAGGATGCTAGGCATATAGTCAGCCAAAGAACTGATCCTGCGTCCAAAACGGCGGGCTTACAAAAAGAATGGATCATTATTGGGCAAGCAAACGAAAAAGGAATCGCAACATTGGGGGAGATTAGTACACGAGATGGTATTAAAGATCTCTTCAGAAAAGTTGCTGAAAGTACAGGTAATGAGGCCTTCCTGCCAGACGTTAATCAGCGCGATGTTACTGTTAGCCTAAAGCAAGACATTAACCCGCGAAAAGCAGGAGGAGCTGATAGCGGGGTCTATATGCCGTATAAATTTAGGATGACGATAAAACAAACCTTCGGAGCCAAGGACAGTATGGCTGTGGCTGGAGGGAAATACACGAAGTAATAATGAATAATATATACAAACAACCAATCATCGTGTTTGGCACGGTGTTACCATTGTTACTATTTCTGGTAGTAATAGGAGGTTCATTATTTGCCCTTTCCAAGGTGAATTCAAAATTCAAAGCTAAGAAATCAGTTTATGATAAAGCATTGAAAGATCGCAAAATGATTGCGCAACTTCAAGGGCAGGTAGGATCTAACGATGATGTACACAAACAATGGAAAAGCCTCATGGATACAGAAACGAGGGGCTCTTACGTCACTCACTGGAAAAATGCTGAGGCAAAGTTCGCGGGTAAAGAGCTAACCCGATCATCCAATAACTGGGTTAACTTTAGTGAGGGCATTGGTAAAGGAAACCAGCAGCCTGCCAGCCAAGTCACAATGACATTCACGGCCACCTATAGAGCCATGCAGTTAGCATTGCTCGAAGTAGAATCCAAACTCCCTCAAATGCAGTTAGACTCAATGAGCATCTCTCCAGACGATGGTGGAGAGCTCCTAAACTTCAAAACAACATTCACGGTATGGACAAAATAATAGCAACATACGCAGCATTGCTGACATGCATGCTGACAATCGCTCATGCAGATGAGAGTAACAAGCCTGATCCAGCAAAGGCGCCAATAGCTGAGAAAAAAAACTTCACTGCTAAAGACGCTGGACGCATGGAGGAAGAGGCCAGAAAGCAATGGATTTCCGGTCAACAGGCAAAGCTTGTCATAACATCTAGAGATAGCGGTCCTTTCGGCTTGTTTCAAAACCCAGGGCAAGAGCCAACTAATGTCATCACAAAGAAAAAAAATACCGATGAGTTTCTTAATGCCGTAGCGGCCATTGAGGTTAACGCTGTCATGTCCCAAGATAACAAATTTATTGTGGGATCAAGAGTATTCAGAAAAGGCGATGAGTTCTCGATGTTGAGAGGTGATCGAGAGTTTAAGACCAAAATTCTATCCGTTAAGACAACGAATATCCTATTCCAAGATATGGACACTGGAGAGATGATCAAAAAAAATCTTATGACCTTGCCAAAAGGTATGAGTAGAAACTCAAAAATCGATGCCGTTGAAGGTGTTACCCCAGCAGGTAAAAAAGATAAATCCCCACTAACACTCGAATAAAATATTTCCCACCCGAAAACCGAAACAATAGACACAACCAAACACACCCTTGCATATTATGAAATCGACAACAAAACTTATCATTTGCGGATGGGTTGCTACTGTTGGCCTAGCCATTGGCCAAGATAGCGACGGCACCGTAGTTCGCGTCGTGCCACCTTCGGTCGGGAAATCGATCAAAAGCACGCAGGAAAAAATAGAAGCTGCTACTGAAAGCCCTGCTGCGGTTAAAGATCTGGTTCCAGGCGATGACCAGCCTATAGCTGATCCTGGAGCTAAACCTGGAGCGGAAGCACCTGCTCCCGCGCGGCCTGATAAACCAGCAGCAGAAAACCCTAAAGCTGGGGCTGATCCCGCAGTAGAAGCCGATAAAAAGGAAGCTATAGCAGAAGAGGATGGAGGCTTCCTTATCAAGGATGCAAGCATCAATGATATTTTCCAGTTACTATCAAAGCGTGGTGGAAAACAATACTTCCATAACAACAAGCTCAACACTGACGAATATAAAGTGACAGGTCACTTGAATGGAGATGGTAGCCCACTTAAGCAGATGGAGGAGTTAGCATTCCAATATGGAATTAGAATGTATATTAAGGGCAATACAGTTTATGCCATGATGGATGATCAGCTTCAGCGTCTTCCAGCTAAAGAGTGGACCTATTCCCTGAATTATCTCAGGCCTACTGATATTGAGCAAATCAAAGCACTTATCCAGCCACTGCTTTCCCCTGGTCGCGGTATCGTTAACTTTGAGCCAAAAACAAACACCATCGTGGTCATTGATACTATGCACCACATCGAAATGATCGAAGGGTTGTTGAGGAAAATTGACAAACCGAAAGGTCAAATTGTTGTCGAGGTGAAGATCCTTCGCGTGAATAGCAAGGTCGGACAAAGAGTTGGCGTTGACTGGTCTTCGTCCCTCGGCGCGCAGGGTGTTCCAGTTGATGTGATCCGAAGCCTGAATAGCGTATTCGGTTTTCCCACAGAATTTAGTGGTAGTGCCATTTCTGGTGGTGCAGCTGCCGGCTCAACTGAGGATGTAGCAGCAGGAACGAGTAATATCATTCTAACACCATTCCAAATGAGTGGAGTGCTCCGCGCGCTGAATGATGGAAATTTGGTAACGCAAAAATCAAATCCTGTGGTTATTACAGAGGATAATGAGAAGGCAAACATTGCTCTTATTGATCGTGTTCCAATCATCACATCGACCGTTAACTACACAGGTAACGGTGGAAGCACGACTACAGACGAAGTTCGCTATAAAATTGACGAGAGTGATCCAATTGAGCCAGAGAAAACACGTGAAATTGGTGTGACCATTTCACTGCGCCCAAGTTTGCTTCCCGATGGAACGATCCGTATGGAAATGCGCCCTCGTAACGCACAAATTGTGGAAAACATCACGGGTCCATCAGGCAACGTTTATCCTCGTGTGAGTGAGGCCACCATCGAGTCTATTGCTCGTATTCCAGACGGAAATTCACTAATTGTGGGTGGCTTCTTTGCCTCTCTGAAAAGCAAAGGGAAAAACAAAGTGCCCATCCTTGGCGACATCCCAGGCATTAGTTTCTTCTTCAAATCAAAACAAACCACAAAAGAGCAATCTAGCTTGGTATTTGTTGTAACCCCTAGTTCATACAATCCAGCGTGTGTTCGTAGTAATAACAAGACAACAGCACGCGTTCGCCGGAGCATGACTCTCTCAAGAGATCACGATTCGGTTGACGAAAGAAATCCTGGGCCAGCCCACGAATCTAACATGAGACGTACCATCCGGGGAATGCGCACATCCCCAGCCTCTAGATACCCACAACGATAAAGAAAGACACATATACCAAGTGAACACACAGCCGCAGAATACGGAATTTAACTCGGAAGCTCCTCCCATGCAACAGGGAGGGCAGAGCGATCCTGTGCCGTTTAATACGGTGCAGCAAGAAATTCCGATTGCCCTAGAACACGCATTGATTCGCTGCCTGGCGATGCTCCAGCAGCACAACCTGGCATCGGCAGAGGACTGTAGTCAGGTCGCTGCCTCTGTGCGCAAACGCTGGGAAGCAGGGCAGGGAGCTGATCCCATTGAGTTTCTTGCTAAAATGAGAGCAGGAGGCGGGGATATGTTCGATGCAAGCGTGGAAATGATTTCGGTGAAAATGGCGCAAACGCTTCCGTTTGCTCCATGCCGTGTCGCATTTGCTTCACGCTTAATTCCACCATCGGGGTTCTACGCCAAGTTTCCGAACTTTGCACTGATGTCGCGCCTAATGCTGGTGCCTATCCTCTATACCGAAGACCTAGACATCATCGGCATTAGCTCTATCAACCCTTATTTTGCGGATGCTTTAGCGGCTACCTTAGCAATGGATATTAAGCAGACTGGGACAGTGACTCCTATCATCCATACAGTGCGCCTAGATTACATCGGCTGGAGAAAAGCTTGCGACAGACACTTCAAGAAGGAAGGGGTGGCAAATGATTGAATTTGATGGTGTTCGTTTTAACGCTCTGATCAGTAGAAAAATCATGCAAACCCTCGCGGAGCATGATCCTCAGCTGGCCGAGCTAGATACAGGGCAGCTAGAGGCTAAAGTCACAAAAAGCGTCTTTATGGCGGCGGTGGCGAAGGTGAATAACCTACCCTTTTTTCCGAAGGTTGCTGACTTCTGTGATAGTGAATTATTGGAAAAATGCGACCCCTCGGTGCTAACCCGTGGAGGATTTTCGCCACTCTGTACGGATGATGGTAGGCTGATCGTGGCGATCTCTAACCCATGGAGCACAGCAGCTGACGATTATGTATCAATGCGCTTTCCTGATTACGAAGTAGTCAAGGTTGTGACGTTGACCTCAGAAATTAGCCGTGCGATCGAGGCTGTGTCAGGCAATGCTGGCCCAAGTCAGGATGAGCTTGATGCTATCGAGGTAGATGAATCTGATGATAAGATCCGTGACTTCGATGTAACCAAGGATTACGAGGAGCCGATGACTCAGCTCATTGCCACCGTGATGGCAAGTGCGGTGAAGCAGCGAGCATCAGATATCCACTTTAAGGTTGAGAAGGAGTCATTCTATTATGCCTTCCGTGTAGATGGTGATATTGGCAAAAAGACTGAAATCCCGATGAAATTAAAAGATCGTCTGGATGCTTATTTGTTGAACCTAATGAAGCTACCTGCGGAAATAAGAAACACCGCGCCGGGCATATCGGGACGATTTACTATTTCCTATTATCGCCGCCCAATCGATATTCGTTATGAGCGCCACCGTACATACCGAGGTTATCATATCACAATGCGACTTTTGGATAAAGGGCACTTAAACGTGACCCTCGGAAAAGGTTCGCTAGCTTTTGATGAGTCCACATTGCTTGCTCTTGATAAGGTGATGAAAATTCCAGCTGGAATTATCGTGATGAGTGGTCCTACTGGTTCTGGTAAATCCACTACACTAAACGCGATTCTTCGTGAGATGAACACGCCAGATGTAAACATCCTGACCTTGGAAAACCCAGTGGAGGATGAAATTCCTGGTGTCACTCACTGTGACTTGAAGCACCCAAGTGAATTCAAGCCAATGATTGCCAGCTTTATGCGATCTGACCCAGATATCATTCTTATGGGTGAGGTTCGTGATATTGATTCTGCTGAATTGGCCATTGAGGCTGCCGTTACTGGTCACAAGGTTTTGACCACAATCCACACCCCTCGTGCATCTCAGATTATTGAGCGTTTCGAACAGCTAGGGATTGAACGGTGGAAGATCGCACAAACACTGAAAGCTGCATGTGCGCAGCGATTGATCAAGATTCTCTGCCCGTATTGTAAAATCGAGCAAAACGGAATCGGTGATAAAGATCGTATGATTTATGGATTGGACGATTCTTGGGCAGACAAGCAGCTCTACACACACTTGCCTGAGGGATGTCAGGAGTGCCACGGTTCTGGCTACGCTGGTCGAACTGCTATTCTCGAGATCATTCCGATTACACCTAAAGTCTCAGACATGCTATCGAAAGGGGAAATCACTCCTTACGAGCTTGAGCTTAAAATTCAAGAAGAGGGCGTTCTGCCGAACCTGCGTAATAATGGACTGAAGCTGCTCCGTGAGGGGAAAACTGATATAGCAGCGATCAGCAAAATGATTGATATGAGTACCGATGAGTGAAGCGAGCACTATGGACAGCGCAAGCGCGCTGCGTAAAACTGTGAAGGAGAAACCTAAATCTTCACTCTTTGAGAAAAAAATTAAGCCTTTCAAGAAAAAGGACTTGGTGCAGATGTTTCGTTCATTTGCCTCAATGCTCAAAGCTCAGATTAACACGGCTGACGCCATCAAATATTACTCACACGGTCACCCAAATAAGGATCTAGTGGCCTCGCTGACTGAGATTCATAAAGATGTGAATAAAGGTGTGCCTATCCATGATGCCTTTAGAAAGTCCCAACGCTTCGATGACATGACCATCGGCCTCATACAAGCGGGTAGTGATGCTGGTCAGTTAGACACTGCGTTTGCTGAATTAGGGAAGAGAATCAAGAGTGATATGTTCTTCCGAAAAAAGATCAGGAAACTCATCATGATGCCTTGTATTGTGATCCCTATCCTTTTGATCGCTTTTATCATCTCCCAGGTGAAAATCGTTCCTCAGGTGGAGAAGATGATGTCTGGCATGGAGCCTAAAGGCATCGTTAAATTATCATTCGAGGTGAGTCACTTCACTCAGAAAGTATGGCCGTTTGTCTTGCTCACTCTCGCTGCTATTGCGATTACTGTTTGGAAATCCACAGCGGTCAAAAATTTGATCTCAAACATAGCTATGGCTAGAGTGCGTGTGGTGAGGCTTATGATCATGAGTCTGCGTCAAATGACAGTGCTTTCAACCATTCGCTTGCTTTATGCAAACGGCATTAACCTAGCAAAATCTCTGCGTGTAGCTGCCAATAGTGTTTCTAAAACTCCCTTTTATGGTGAAATGCGCAAAGCGGCAGACATGTATGAGAAATCTGGTGTTCCGCTTTCTTCCGCATTTAGTAAATACACTTCGGTCGATCCTCAAGTGTGCCACATGCTGGCGATCGGGGAAAAATCAGCATCCTTGGATGTGCAGTTAGGGATGCTCTCTGATATGTATGAGGAGGATGCTGAACAGCTAATGGATGACTTCAGCCAATTTATTAGTCTGATGGTGATGATCATCGCAGTATTGCTTATTGCTGCCGTGTTCCTTGGAACCTTTATGCCTATCTTCATGATGGGACCTCAGATGATGCAAGACGCTGTGTAGAAATTACAATTAACCCCACCCCCAAGTATCATGCAGTTAACCAAGTTTGATAGATGGCTCAAAGAGCGCTTCATTTATGAAACACATATTTTCACCCTTCGGGTTCCTGACTCGGGCCTGCCTAAGTGTGTGAAAGTGGGGCCTGCTGATCCAAGCAAAGGGGGAGACTTCAAATACCACTTGGTGGTGCCTGATGTGAGAAAGCTAGATGATGTGATCGAGGTATTACGCCATAATCAGATTATGTATTCTACTCACGTGATAGAAGGGAATCACTGGTATAGCAAGTTTCTTGCCCCACGTGGCAATAGTTTCACTTGGTTGTGGATCATGCGGCTCTGCACCTATGCGACAATTGCTTCCGCCGGTTTTTGGGGGTTTAAGCTGCTACAAAACCCCAAAATAGTTAGCCTGGTAAAAGGGGCTGTTGCTGAGATCCAGAAGGGGCTGTAGCTTGATCTTCAGAAGGTGATATCCGCCAAAGCTTCTTGGCAAAAGACAACTTGGATAATTAGCTTAATATTTAAGCTTTTTTTATTTTCAGGAAAGCAAAATATGCTATTGTAAACACACGATGTTTCAAGGCACTCCAATTAATCTTTCAAAATCACCCACCCGCCGTGGTGTTACTTTGATTGAAATGACGGTGGTGATTGTCGTTTTGATGGTTCTCATTGGCATTTCAGTCTTTGCAGTTGGCGGTTATAACGAGTGGAAACTCGCTACGGAAGGCTCCCGCAAGTTGCGCTTGGTTTACAGTGCGCAGCGTACTTATTTAGCAGAGCATCCCACTGAGGACGTTTCTACACTCACGGCTGCAAAAATTATTCCATATCTATCAGATGATTCAGCGGCTCTGCCCAAAGTTGAATCCCTGGATGGTAGTCAGCTTAGTATCAAAGTGGACGTCACTCCTCCAATCATCGATGATGGCACAGGCTCTGCTTATGATCCATCTGGCGATTCTAAGGATAACCTCTGGGATGTGGGGGGATAGAAGTTTTTAAGAATTAACCATGCAATTGTCAGCTCAACGCACGCTACTTCCATGCATTTTGATGCTTTGGGTGCTAGTAGCGTGTTTCTGTCTGGCAGAGCGGCCTCAAAAACTCCCAGATAGTTACCGTTTCATTGGTGAATATAAACTCAACTCTCACATGCGAGTAGAGAGTGGTGTTACTAGACCTGTTAGTATTTCACCTGTAAGGTATCGTGTTTACAGCGATGGTATGGAGGCCCGTGTTTATTGCATGACCTCGGATGGTGGTAAGAGCTTTACTCCGTATAAGATTTATCGTTCAGACGGGATTGGAGTCCCTAAATCTAGCGGTGCACTCGAGCTAGTGGCGGGGGTTCAAGGTGTGTGCCAGCAGGGCGAAATGGTTCGTCAAATCAGTGTCACCCGCCATAGCCTCACAATGGTGAAAATCCCGCCACGCTCGCACCGGGTCGTGATAACTCGCGCTTTAGCTATTGCTAGCCCGCGCCCAGCAAAAAAATAATATTATGAAATTGCCCATGGAACCAATCCCCACCGAGGAGATGGCCACAGTGTCTTCAGCCCCGAGTGAGAAAGGTGAACCGAAACCACAAGAGTCCCCTCAAATGAGCGGTGATGCCACTCAGCTGCAGAGAGCTTATCCGTGGTTGTTGGGTGCTAGTATGTGCCTCTCCGCCACTTTGTGCTGGATGTATGTCAGTAAACCTGTGGTTGTGGCTGCTGCTGAAGCGGAGCCAACACCAGAGGTGCCCGCAGTAGATGCCTCTCCAACGATCGTCCCCGATGAGCCAATAGCTGAGGTAAAGGTTTCCCCCAAGGAACCTGAATTACTCCCATCTGCCGATGTGCTTCCAGGGGA
Organism: Akkermansiaceae bacterium; assembly: GCA_049609505.1. Taxonomy (GTDB): domain Bacteria; phylum Verrucomicrobiota; class Verrucomicrobiia; order Verrucomicrobiales; family Akkermansiaceae; genus Oceaniferula. The sequence continues at coordinate 8,748 of JBMYYO010000043.1, forward strand.
AACACTCGCCGCCGAGTCCAAAGACCAGTCCAAAAATCAGCCGATTGTGGCTGTTCCTGCTCAAGAGGCGCTACCAAAGCCTGCCATGACGTTGATATCACAGTGGGAAAAAACAAACCTCAAGGTGCAACACATTCTCAGCGCAGAAATGGCTGGCGGTGCACAAGAAAAAATTGAGCTAAACGTACCCGTCCGCTATCACTCTCGCACTTTGCGATGGACGCCAGCTGATGCTAAAAAAGCCCGCAACGTATTGGGCCGGCTGATGATCTATGAACGCAACCTGAGCGCATTAAAAATGGAAGGCAGAGTGATCCTTAAAGAGTGGAATGATCTGTTAGCCCGCACTGTGCCCGCATCTGCCTTGCGCGCCGATAGCATGTCTCTCCCTTATAACCACGGACACGGAGCCCCGCCAAGAAGTGTTCCCGCCGAGGCGCCAGTCATCCAAGTAGATCAATAAAACCTCATCTCTCGAACTATGAAAATTATCTGTTCAACTCTTCTAAGTTTTTTGTGTTGCTCTGCCTTATGGGCTCAGCGGGCACCTACCACGCCTGCCATCGAACCGAGTATTGACGAGGACCTCCTTGCTCCTTTGCTCGCCTCAGGCACACACGAAAAAAAGGATGAGAAGTCGTCACTGGATACTCCACCCGTCACCATGGAAACCCAAGACGAGGGGATCACACTCGGCGTGACAAAGCCTGATGATAAGGCTGCCAATCCAGCGAAAATCATGCAGGGCGATGTGAAAATCAAATCTCCATGGCCCGCAAAGCCTCTTTCCTCTCCGCCATTCGGCTGGAAACTGGCACCCGCACCAGAAGGCACACCTGTCCACCGTGAGACAGTTACACTCAAAACAGGCGAGAGAATCACCCTCTCTATCACGCCCTATATTTTGGTTCCTGATAGCGATGGCAGAACATCATTCACCATCGCTGAGCCTGGTTATCATGCGCCGCTAGGGTTACAGCAGAAGGACACCGTCACAGCCGTGCTGGAAAGATCTAACATTGAAATCGAAAAAGCTGAAAAACAAACTGCTGAGGCGATCCGCCGACTGCAACTTCTTCTAACATCATTACCCAAAGACGACCAATGAACGCACCTACACTCATCCTTACATCGCTTGGACTTGGCGTGATGGTCGGCATTACCGGCACTCACTTTCAGCAAGTCCGCACAATCGTCGAGCAAGGAGCACCTGCTCCAGCTCCAGTCGAACAGCCCTATGTTTACCCAGAGGAGCGTCCTGCCGATATTGATAAGGTGGACACGCCATCACACACGGCAGAGCCGATCATGCTGGCAAACAGAACAACGCCAGAAGAGCTGATTGCCAAAGCCAACAATGGCTCTGATCCCAAGCTGATCAACACATTGATGGAAATGATCACAGAAATGCGCCGCGAGCAGAAGAGCTTGCACCGCCAGCTCTCTGAGGCGAACCGTGATATCCACGATCTAACATTCCAAATGGATGCACAGAGTTCTGAGTTCCGCCCTCTGCGCACCGGGGCACAGCGGCCAAAGAGAATGGAGGCTGAGAACTACCTTGGCGTGCCTGATTCAGATGGAGTGCTACCTGGTAAACAATAATCAATCTTGCAGCTGTGCTAGCATTTGATAAACAGCCAGCGTGAGCGCGTTCCAGAAAGTCGCCATTGCGGCGTGTGTTTCTCTCTTTGTCCTAATCTTTGCGGGTGCTGTGGTGCGTGCCACTGGCGCGGGCATGGGCTGTCCAGACTGGCCAACGTGTTGGGGCTGTCTAATCCCCCCGACCAGTGCGGATCAAATTGATCCTGCTAAGTTAGACATTGAAAAGTATCGCCTGAAAGCTGCCCAGCACGGCATCGATCCGGAAACGATTACCCGCGAGAGTGTCATCGCCAGTTACAATCCTGTGCACGCGTGGACGGAGTATATCAATCGCCTCACCAGCACGCCGCTTAGTTTGCTCACTCTGGTGACGTGCGTCATGGCGTTTTTGCAAAGGAAAAAAAGGATGGCTGTGTTTGTAGCATCACTACTGGCGGTTGTTCTGTTAGGCGTGAATGGTTGGATGGGTGCTCAGATTGTTTATAGTGGGCTGAAGCCTGGGATCATCACCATCCACTTAATCCTAGCGGTCATCATGTTGTGTTTGTTAGTTTACATCGCTTGGCGTGGCTGTGATCAACCGTGGAAGTTTTCGCTGGCGAGTAGTCAGCAAGGATTGAGAAAGATTGCACTGCTACTTTTTGCTCTTGTGCTTGCCGAAGGGGTGTTGGGATCACAAATCCGTGAAAAAACAGACACCCTCAAGCGGACCCATCACGCAGCGCCACGGATCGAGTGGGTAGGGGAGCTTGAGCAATCCACCGTCTATCTCGTGCACCGCAGTGCCTCATGGTTGGTGCTGATGGTGGCAGGGTGGTTTTTCATCCGCTGTCTATCTGCCAACACCGGAGCGCGTGGAGTGGAGAGGACGATCATCGGAATGGTGATCGCCCAGATGGTGCTGGGGTTGATACTTTCCCAAGTTGGTATCTTACCCATTGCTCAGGTGCTCCACATCGTGCTCTCATCCATCTTGGTGAGTGCGCTGCTGCTGTGGTTGTTAGGTTGCCCTGCTACTAAGGGATCAAAGCAGGCTTAGGGGATCGTGAAACTCCATTTCATGTGCCTCCGCCACCGGCTTGCAGGTGAGTTTTCCACCCATGCAGTTAATGCCGCCAGCTAATTCTGGCCGGGCCGCCACAGCTGCGGCCACTCCCATATCAGCAATCATGGTAGTCCACCGTTGAGTGGAGTTGTTGAGTGCCTGGGTGGCGGTGCGTGCGTAAGCACCAGGCATGTTAGCCACACAATAGTGCAGCACATCTTCCTCAAAAAACGTTGGGTCCTCGTGCGTGGTCGGGCGTGTCGTTTCTGAGCAGCCACCTTGATCAACGGCGATGTCAACAAACACACTTCCCGGCTGCATCATACGCAGCATATCACGGGTGATCAGCTTAGGAGCCTTCGCCCCAGGCACCAGCACTGCGCCAATCACAAGATCCACACGCGGTAAGAGCTCAGATAAATTAGCCTCGTTTGAGTAAACGGTGTGTGCCCCTTCCATGGTGATATCGAGGAAGCGCATACGGTCGAAATCAACTTCGAGGATGGAAACATCAGCCCCTATTCCTGTAGCTACCCGTGCGGCATTCACACCCGCCGTGCCGCCGCCAATCACAACTACTCGGCCAGGCGCCACTCCAGGAACTCCGCCTAACAATGTGCCTCTTCCTCCACGGTGCTTAGCAAGA
>JBMYYO010000043.1:12053-23234 GCA_049609505.1 Akkermansiaceae bacterium
ACTGAAAGCGCCGAGGGCATCAAAGGCGATACGGCGAGCAATGTGCAAAAGCCCGCCACGCTCGAAACCGGCATGGTCGTGCAAGTGCCTCTTTTCATCAAGGAGGGTTCTAGCAGTGGAAGCCTGCCGTTGACCTCAATCGTTTCATACGCAATCGCGGTGCAGCCAGTATCAGTGAGCGTCTGGGTGAGTTTCTGATCAGCGGCTAAGTGGAGGTAGGTGAAGAGGGTGTGCTGCTCGTTAAGCATTGCCACCTCGCTCGCTTGGGGCTCTTTGACCTTCACGATCATGTTCGCCTCCGCGAAGATAGCCTCGGCTGAGTCTAAGATCTCAGCGCCCACGGCGGTGTATAGCTCGTCAGGATAGCTGGAGCCAACTCCCGCGCCAGCTTGTACGACCACTCGGTGTCCGCGTCTCACTAGCTCCCCAGCAGATGATGGGATCATGGAGACGCGGTGTTCTTGATTTTTGATTTCCTTTGGGATTCCGATTATCATGCGTGGAAATTAGTGGAAGCAGAGCAGTTTACCAGAGGAATCTGTTTTGCATTCACTGCGTCGTATTGCTCTGTGTGGTCTGGTAAAAACACACACCATCCATTTTCCACCGAGCACGTGGGTAAGTTTCCAAACAATTAGGTCTCTTTGTTGCGCTCCTGTAACGTATGAAAACCTTCCTTTCCGTTCTGTCTGCATCCGCTTTCCTGGCTTTGCCCTCATTGAGCTTCGCACAAGCTCCGGCCGAAGCTCCTAAAAAAGACCCTGCAGCGCAGGAAAAACCAGCCAATCCACTTGGCGATCTACTCAATGACAAAGACGGATCGCTTTCCCGGCTTGCTGAGACGCTGCTCGGCAAAAACGGAGGTAATCGGCTGTTCTATTTCCCAACAAAAGATCAGCCGTTCACTCCTGAGAAATATGGTTATAAATACGAGGATGTAAGCTTTAAGTCAGCCGATGGCACTAAGCTGCACGGCTGGTTCCTGCCCTCGACAAAAGGCACGAGCAAGGCGAAGGGGACGGTGGTTTTTTCCCACGGTAATGCAGGCTCGGTGGCGCATCATTTGGGCTTTGTCACATGGCTTCTTCCGGAGGGATACAATGTCTTGCTTTACGATTATCGCGCTTTTGGAAAGTCAGAGGGGGCGATCACGCGCAAGGGGTTGATCGAGGATGTGCGTGCGGCATTCACTTACGTGGCAACGCGTAAAGACGTGGATGCTAATCGGCTGATTTCATTCGCTCACAGCCTTGGTGGAGCCAAGTCTCTCGCAGCAATTGGTATGAAGCCAATCAAGGGACTCAGGGCGGTAATTTCTCATGGCGGCTTTGCATCTTACAAACAAATGGCAATTCAGAAAGCAGGCCAAGTGGGTGGAAACCTCACTACCGATGAGCTGTCAGCGCTTCAGTTTGTGGAAAAAGTATCACCTCTGCCATTGCTCATCATTCATGGCACTGCGGATGCGGTGGTGCCAGTAGGTCAGGGGGAGGCACTCTTCAAAAAGGCAAAAGAGCCTAAAACTTTTTTTAAGGTAGAAGGTGCAAATCACCAGAATTCCTTGAGTAAAAACAACGGGGAATACCGCAAGAAAATGCTCGCGTGGCTAGATGAGAAACTCAAGCCAGCTAAGTAAAAGCACACGCTTTTCTAACTTTTCTAATCCTGTAAATCCTGTCCAATAAAGAGCGCTTTAGGGGAGCTTCCCAAGCATGCCTGTATAGGGAATTAACAGATTTACTTAATCAGCACCAGAATAGCGCGGTGGTCGCTAGCTTTTTCCCAGTAATCGGGATCTAACAAAATGCTATTTTCCTTATCGATGTGAGGCGCTAGTTTTTTACTCACCATGGCAAAGTCAAAGCGTGAGTAGATGTCTTCACGCGTCCAATGGTGGGTCCAGCTCTCACCACGTGAGTCAACTGCGTTGATCACGATGAGCCCTTTAGAGCTATTCAATCTTCCCATCGCAGTGCGTAGAGCAGGGGTGCGCTTTGTATCGTTGAAATCGCCGTAAACGAGCATCTCGGTGTCAGGTTTTTTCTCCAGAATAGTATTGATGTGTTTGCGTAGGATACTGCTTTCGTTTCTGCGCATGAGCTCTTGGTCAGCTTCTTTGATCGGGCGTTTTGACTTTAAGTGGCAGCCGAGAAAGCGCACTTCTCTGTTAGGGAGTTTGATGGTGGCATCTAGCACACCGCGGCTGATGTGGAAATCGATATCGCCGAGCTTGTAGCCAGTTTCAGCGGGCTTGGCGGTGGCTGTAATCGGGTAGCGAGAAAGGATGGCGAGTGCGCGCACTGAGTCTGAGCCGTGTGCGCGGTGGGTGTGTGGGAGGTCAATGCCGGCTGTTTTGAGTCGCTTCTGTAGATCCGCTAGATCGGCATCACTCCCGATTTCACAGACACCAAGAACGTCCGGTTTGGCTTCCACGATGAGTTTGATGAGGGGTGCGATTTCCTCTTCTGGCTTTGATGCCTGCACCCGCTTGCCATTAATATACCTCCCCATGGTGAGATAATTTTTCAGGTTGTAAGCAAGGAAGCGAACGGGTTTGTTAGATTTTTCCGCTGTGGCAGGTTCCTTGTTTGTATTCCCATTCTCTGCCTGTTTATCATCAGCCGCTTGTGCCGTGATGGTGGCTGCGTCTTGCTCGGTTCCCTCGGCTTGGCTCTGTTCCCATTCAGGGGTAGCTGCTTTGTTTTTGCAGGCTGCGAGACTGAAAAATGCCGCGATGATAATCAGCGCGGCACTCTGGAAATGGTTAGATCGAAATGTGTGAAGCATGGTGTTAGGCGTTCTCGTCTTCCTCGTCACGGGACTTGGTGTCCTTAGGCTTGCTGGTGGCGACTTCGTCCTCGGCTCGGGTGATTTCGTGCTCGAACTCGTCCTTGGCTTTTTTGAACTCGCCCATGCTTTTGCCCACACCACGTGCGAGTTGGGGGAGCTTTTTAGCTCCAAAGAGGAGGAGGACAATAAGGAAGATGATGACCATTTCCTGACCGCCAAGGGAGCCAAGAAATGCAAGATGATCAAATGTTAGCATAATAAAAGTGGGTTAGATGATTGAGTTGGAAAAATGAATGAGGAAATAATGGGGCTAGCGCGGTGGGTGAATAAACTCCCCCTCCACGGGCGGAAACTACCTCTCAGATGGCCGTTTGGCAAATGGATTCCGAGAATGGATTTCGGCGTGGAGTGAGACTACGGGATGGGCATCGTGAACTTTCAGCTTTCTTGGGCGATTTCTCTGGATCTTTCCGTGGCTGCGCGGACTGCGGATTTGGTGGCTGCTTGGAAATCTGAATGAGCCATGGCTTCAAGACCCGCCAAGGTAGTGCCTCCGGGAGAGGTGACTTGATCGATGAGAGCCTGTGGGGTTTTCCCTGTTGTATGGAGCATCTCAGCGGCCCCGCGCACGGTTTGTATGGCGAGCTGCATGGCGTCTTTTTCAGATAAACCTTCCGCCGTTGCTTGCTCGGTCAGGCTTTGAATGTAGGCATAGACGTAGGCTGGACCACTGCCTGATAGCCCTGTTACGGCATTTATTTGTTCATCGCTAACCTGCACGGCGGTGCCAACAGCGGTAAACAACTCCATGGTTCTTGCGATATCAGTTTCCGTGGCATGGCTCCCCGCAGCCACACCAGTAGCACCCATTCCGATCATGCACGGAGTGTTTGGCATCGCTCTCACTAATCGCGTGCCAGTTGGAACGGCCGTAGCCATGCTCGCTAACGTGACCCCAGCAGCTACCGACACTAAAGCAACATCACCAGGTAAGCTAGGTGCCAGCTCCGCAAGCACATCTAGCAGCTGATACGGCTTGCAACCCAGCAGCACCAGATCACATTCTGCCACCACTTGGGTGTGGTTTTCAGCCACATGAGCATGGCACCTCGCGGCTAATGCCTCGGCAGATTTGCGTGTCCTGCTGCTTAGCCAAATGTTTTCAGGTTCAACCACACCCTTGGTGATGGCTCCCTCTAGGATGGCGCTTCCCATTCTGCCGCAGCCAATAAGTCCAATCTTCATGGCGATTATCTATATCAGCAGGGCGCACAGAGCAATAAATCAATTGATTCAATCAAATGCTTTAAAAAAAGATTGACATTTTAATCAGTTGCTTGAATCGTCCGCTTCAATGGTCATCGACAAAGAATCCACCAAGGAGCGCATCCTCGCTGCCACTGAGGAACTCATCGCCGAGCATGGCTTTGATGGTGTTTCCCTCCGTGACATCACTGGCTCTGCCTCCGTGAACGTTGCTGCTGTGAACTATCACTTCGGCAGTAAAGAGAAGCTTTATGAGCAAATCCAACTGCGCTATATCGTGCCGGTAAACGATGAGCGTATGGCGCTTTTAGCTGAGGCTACAGCGGATGGAAGGGTTGCTAGCGTGCACGAGATTCTGGATGCCTTTATGCGTCCCTTCCTCACCATGGTGACTAAGAGTGAAATGAGCGAGCGATTGTTTTTTAAGCTGTTAGGGCGCTGTCTCAGCGATCAGCAAGGACAAATTATCACAGCCATGATGCCCTCGCTTAAGTCTATGGCAGAGTCATTTACTCAGGCCCTTTCTAATGCCTGCCCAGATCTGCCAGTTTCCGAGCTGACATGGCGGCTCCACTTCACTTACGGAGTGATGTCTAACACCCTAATGCACGGTGATGTGATGAAGCAGTTTGCAGATGAAACTGTCCCGTATCCTGATTTCGATACCCAGATCGAATGGATGATTGATTTTTGTGAAGCTGGGTTTCAGGCAAAGGGAGGGGACCAACGATGAAGAAACTCACACACTTTCTTTTCCCTCTAACATTTTTTGTTTTATTAGGCGGCTGCTCCACGCAGGCACCTGAATCCAGCATTGATAAGGTGGCTGACATGGCACCCGGCCGTTGGACAGCCACTTCCCAAGCGCGATCAGGCATCGACCACCAATGGGTGAGCCGTTTCGGTGATAGTAAACTCAGCTCACTCGTGAATGAAGCACTGGCGTCCAATCACGATATGCGGATCGCCGCTGAGCGTGTTTTCCGTGCTCGTCAAGCCGCTAAGGTATCCGATGCTACGTCAAAGCCGCAAGTTGGTTTTGCTGCGAACCAGAACCGCCGCAAAAACATCTTTGTCGGATTTCCGTTTGGCGGGTCACAGATATCGGACACCTATGGGGCTGAATTTAAGGTCGATTGGGAACCAGACCTATGGGGGCGCGCCCGCGCTGGCAAATCTGCATCCCTTGCCGAGTGGCAGGCTGGAGGTCAGGATTACCGTGCCGCCCGCGCATCGCTTGCAGCTCAAATTTGCAAAGCATGGTTTGCCCTCGCAGAAGCAAACGAACAAGTAGCCCTCGCTAAAAAAGCATTAGAAATCCGCAAAAAAACCGAGCAAGCCGTGCGCGATCGCTTCGAGCGTGCACTGCGCGAGGAAGGCGGCTCAGCATCTCAACTTCGCCTTGCTCAGACCGATGTGGCATCAGCCAAGGCTGACTTATCAGGCAAACAAGGCGACCTCGAAACCGCGCGCCGCCAGCTTGAGCTTCTCGCGGGACGATACCCTGCGGGGAAACTCAAAGGGCGCGTCGCACTCCCGCGTATCCCGTCTAGACCTCCAGCTGGTTTGCCCTCAGAGCTGCTCATGCGGAGACCAGATATTTTAGCCGCAGAACGGCGCTACGCAGCATCCGTGAAGCGGATCAAAGAGGCGAGGCTGGCTATTTACCCAAGCTTCAAACTCACCGGCACAGCGGGGACTACAACGGACTCATTGCGCAAAATTCTTAACAGCGATTTCGGTGTATGGTCGATTGGATCAAACTTAGCACAGCCGATTCTAACAGGTGGGCGCGTTAAAGCTGAGGTGCGCGTGCGTGAATCTAACCAACGCGAAGCACTCGCAAGCCTCCAAAAAACCACCCTCAAAGCCTTCGGTGAAGTCGAGCAAGCACTTGCCGCCGAGCGCTGGCTTGCACGCCGCGAAAGCGAAATCCGCGAGGCACTCAAGCTCGCCAATGACGCCGCCAAAGCCGCCGAGGACGACTACCGAGACGGCAACGGCGATGTGCTCACACTCTTCACCGCGCAGAGCCGCAGCATTCAGCTTGATTCTCAATACTCCATCCTCCGCCGTGTGCGCCTAACAAATCGCGTAGATCTCCACCTCGCTCTCGGCGGTGGGTTCCGCGCCACCAGCAAGTAACCTTTATTTTCCTAACAAATTTTACAAATCTAAACTCATGGAAACACCTGAAGAATATAATCCTGACCCAGCGGATCAAGTTTCTAACTCTAAGAGACCGGTCGGCTGTCTAGTTATGGGCGTGATATGCCTCTGCGTTTTTCTCGCTGGCATCATCGGTGCTGGAGTACTGATCAAAATGACGCCAGAGGCAGAAAAAGAAACACCTGAAGAAGTGCTGCCGATCGTGCGCGTGATCACCGCAAAGCGCACAGACGAGCAGCTCTACGTGAAGACTCAAGGGCAAGTAGTACCACTGAGCCGCACCCAAGCAGCCGCAGAGGTCATGGGCCGCGTGACAAAGGTTTCCCCTCAGTTCAAAACGGGTGGAGTATTTGCTGCTGGAGATATTATGTTAGAACTGGATCGGTCTGACTACGTGGCCGCCCTCGCTCGGACAGAAGCCACTCTGGCTGATGCCAAACTCCTCCTTGCGCAAGAAGAAGCCCGTGCCGATCAGGCCATGCGCGATTGGAAGAAGCTCGGCAAAGGCGAGGCACCAGAGCTCGTTGCCCGCAAGCCGCAGATTGCTAGTGCCACAGCGCGTGTTGCTTCAGCTCAAGCAGAAGTGGAGCGTGCGATACGTGACCTAGACCGCACTAAATTACGCGCGCCTTATGCATGCCGTGTCGAGGCGATATTCACCGATCTAGGCTCCTATGTAGCACCCGGTGCACGCCTTGCTGATCTCTACTCCGTGGATGAGCTGGAGCTACGATTACCTGTGCCCTTGGAAGATTTTGCTTATCTAACTGAACAGGCAAACGAAAAGTCCGGTGCCATCGTGCATGCCCATGCCCGCCTTGGCGGTGCGGATCGCAAGTGGGTGGCAAACATTAGCCGTAGTGAGGGACAGGTAGATCGTAACACCATGATGGTTCACCTTGTAGCGCGGCTAAAACCTAACAAAAAAGATAAGGCATTTCCTCTGCCTCCCGTCGGCTTGTTTATGCAGGGGAGAATTGAAGGGAAAATGATAAAAGGTGTCTTCTCCATACCACGCTCCGCACTACGCCATGACAATACCATTCTTGTTCTGAAAAAGGACAACACACTAGCCGTGAAAACGGTGGAGCTAGCAAGAACCTTGGACACCACCGTGCTGATCTCTGGCGGATTAGAAGAGGGGGAGCAGATCATCACCAGCCCGCTGGAAACTCCCGTCCCAGGCATGAAACTCACTACGGTTGAGAAAGCGGCTGAGAAAAATTCTGAGGAATCTAACAAATAATCACTCATGGAAAAAATCATCCATTGGTTCAGTAGGAACCACGTCGCGGCGAACTTTACCATGCTCGTCGTCCTACTCGCTGGCTTTACCACTTGGTTTAAGCTGAAGAAGGAAGTGTTTCCCAACATCGGGCTAGACGCCGTTCTCGTTCAGGTGCCATTCCCAAATGCCACACCGCAAGAGGTTGAGGATGGTATCCTGCTCCCTATCGAAGATGCTATCTCAGATATCGATGGCGTAAAGCGCGTCACCTCCACCGCCTCAGAGTCCATGGGTGCATGCACGATCGAAGTAGAAACTGGCTTTGACGTGCGCGATGTCATGGATGATGTAAAATCTAAGATCGATGCCATTACCAGTTTCCCAGAAGAAGCAGAGAAGCCTGTGGTGGAGGAGGCACGGCTCGATATGCAGGTGATGTCCGTGGCTGTTTCCGCCGATGTGGATGAGAAAACTCTCCGCGAAATTGGCGAGGTGGTGCGTGATGGTTTGTTAGATTATAAACCAGCGAAAACAACCAGCCCCAAAGAGATGATTATGCGGATGCTGCGCGGTGAGCCGAAAATTACCAAGGCGAATCTTAGTGCTGTTAGGCCGTATGAAATATCCATCGAGGTCTCTGAGAAAACTCTCCGCAGTCATAGCCTTAGCCTGCAACAGGTTGCCACCGCCGTTAGGCAGAACTCGCTCGATCTCCCAAGCGGCTCGATCCGCACCACGGCTGGCGAGATTGTGATTCGCGCCAAAGGTAAACGATACACCGCCAAGGAGTTTCAAGACATCGTGGTGATGACGAAGCCAGATGGCTCAGAGCTATTGCTCCGTGATGTGGCTACTGTGATTGATGGCTTTGAGGACGTGGATATTAGCTCGCGATTTGATGGGCGCAGGACAGTGCTGGTAAACGTTTTCCGCACCGGCGAGCAGGACACACTATTGATCGCAGAGGGTGTAAGAGATTATATTGAAAACGTTGCGCCTAAGGAACTGCCAGAAGGTGTGAATCTCGAATTATGGAACGATGCCAGTGTGATGTTAGACGGCCGACTCGGCCTCCTCATCCGCAACGGAGCAGGCGGGCTTATCCTAGTGTTCATCGTGTTAGCCCTATTCCTGCGGCCTAGCCTTGCGTTCCTTGTAGCACTGGGTATTCCCGTTTCGTTTGCCGGTGGAATATGGATGATGCCAGAGATGGATATATCCATTAACATGATCTCCCTCTTTGCCTTCATCCTTGTGTTGGGAATTGTGGTGGATGATGCCATCGTTGTGGGTGAGAATGTTTACTCCCGCATTCAGAAAGGAGAACACCCGCGCAAAGCTAGTTGGTTAGGAACTCACGAGGTGGGCACGGTAGTTATATTCGGAGTGATCACCACCATGATGGCATTCACTCCGATGCTCGGGCTCAGTGGCGTAAGTGGTAAAATCTGGCCGAACATTCCTCTCATTGTCATTCCAGTTCTGTGTTTTTCCCTGCTGCAGTCCAAGCTCGTATTGCCCGCTCACTTGGCGATGCTTAAGCCCCATAGCAAGAGTAATGATGTAAACTTTATCTTCCGTATCCAGCGTAAAATCGCGGGTGGCTTAGAGCGGTTTGTTGATGCCTTCTATCGCCCTGCGCTGAAAGCCTGCCTTCGCTTCCGCTGGGTTGTGTGGGTATCATTTATTGCGTTGCTAGTTATTGTCATAGGTCTTGTTGCTGGAAAGCACGTGCCCTTTGAGTTTATGCCAAAAGTAGAGGGAGATGTTGTCACGGCAAAACTTGAAATGCCAGTAGGTGTGCCGTTTGCCACTACTCAAAAAGAGATCGAGAAAATGGAAGCCGCTGCGCAGCGCATTGGTATGCGGCACAAAGACATTCATGGTAAGCCTATCTCCGTGCACATCCTAGCAACCTCAGGAACACAGCCATTTCAGACTGGGTTCGGGGGAGAGCGAATCCCCATCGGGAGTAACGTTGGAGAGGTCACCGTGCAGCTCACTCCCGCCGCAGAACGCAGTATCAGTGCTGATGAATTTATCACGGAATGGCGCAAGGAAATTGGCCAAATTGCTGGTGTGGTAGAGCTTAGCTTCAGACAAGAAACCGGAGCAGGTGGTAATGCTATTGATATCGAAATCTCAGGGAGGAACCTTGAGCAGCTCAACCGGGCTGCCGATCATATCACAGATAAACTCAACAGCTACACGGGGGTGATTGATATCTCTACGAATAGCCGAAAGGGAAAACGAGAGCTCGTTTTTGAAGAGATAACACCTGCTGGTGAGTCATTGGGCTTCAACCTCGGTAATGTTTCTAACCAAATAAGGCAATCATTCTACGGTGAAGAGGTGCAGCGCATTCAACGTGGGCGAAACGAACTCAAAGTCATGGTTCGCTATCCCGCTGATGAGCGACGCTCGATAGAAAACCTCGAGGACGTGCGACTCCGCACTGCCAACGGAGATGAGGTGCCTCTCAAGGAGGTTGCTACGTATCGGCCATCACGCGGTCCAGCATCAATTCACCGAGTGGACCGGAAACGCGCCATTAAGATCAGTGCCGATGTGAACCGGAAGGTTGCTAATGCCAACGATATCGTCGGCACCTTTACCACCGAGGTTCTCGATGAACTTTCTAACAAATTCCCAGGTGTGAAATGGGATTACCTTGGCGAGCAGAAGGATCAAAAGGACTCTTTATCAGAAATGGGTATGAAGTTCCTGTTTGCGATGCTGGGCGTGTATGTTCTGATGGCGATCCCACTCAAGTCTTACCTCCAGCCGATCATTGTAATGTCCGTCATTCCGTTTGGTATGGTGGGCGCCGTGGCAGGGCATATTATCATGGGGCTAGAGCTCAGTATTATGTCGATGTGCGGAATCATCGCGCTCTCCGGTGTGGTGGTAAATGATAGCTTGGTGTTAGTGGATTATGTGAATCGCCACCGTAAGGAAGAGGGGAGCCTGTTAGAGGCTGTGCACCATGCAGGAGCAGCTCGATTCCGCCCAATTCTTCTCACTTCTCTAACAACGTTTGCCGGCCTTATGCCGATGCTGGTGGAAACGGATATGCAGGCGCGTTTCCTAATCCCAATGGCGGTGTCGTTGGGCTTTGGTATCCTCTTTGCCACCACGATTACTCTGCTCCTCGTACCATCCGTTTATATGATGTTAGATGATGTCAAAACCTTCATCACGGGGAGAAAATCTAGACAAGTTAGAGAAAGCTAGATGCTTGCGGCATCAAGAATGAAGTGCAATGTTAGATATATCATCGAAGACTTCTTTCGGCGTACGGTATCCCAGCCTTTTTCGTGGCCTGTTGTTTAATCTCCTGGCGATTGCATTACATTCTACCTGGGTCAGGTTTTTCATGCTTATGCCCTTTGGAAGATACTGTCGGATCAAGCCGTTCGTATTTTCATTAGTTCCGCGTTCCCAAGAGTGATATGGCCAAGCGAAGTAGAACTTCACATCACAACTCCGTTCTACCTTTCGGTAGCCGTGGAACTCACTGCCGTTATCCGAGGTAATGGTAATAAAGCGTTCCGGGCAGCGACGGATCATCTGAATCATCCTCTTATTGGTGGCTTTTTTTGTTCTGGCTTCAAGTTGGCCTATCATCACATATCCGGTTCTTCGATCTACGATCGTCGCGATGCCGGCTTTGTCGGTGCCGTGAACAGTATCAACCTCCCAATGCCCTATTTCCAACCTCTTGTTGG
>JBMYYO010000044.1:0-21740 GCA_049609505.1 Akkermansiaceae bacterium
CAACAAACTTTCTGGCATTATGCTGCGGGTGGGACGAAGGTTAGTTTTTTGTGGTTGGCTAGTTTTGTTTTTCCCTTGCTTGATTGGCTTGAGGTTTCAGGAAAGTGTCTTGTGTGATTTCCTGCTCTGGCACCTTGCGGTCATTTTGGCAAAATGACCCTACCGAATTGGCGGTGATTGCAAACTGGTCTCATATCCTCTGAATTTTCGGGAGGATGTCTCTACGCTTGCATTGATTTTGGTGGGCCGAGGACTTCTTGTAAGATAACAGCTTTGCGGGCGCTGGCTGAGTTCGATAGTAGTGCCTTGATGGAGAGGTCACTTGAGCTGGTGGTGCGCTTGCGACGTTTACCTCCCATTTTTTGGAACCGTTGCATTGCTTCTTGCTCTTCGTTTGTTAGCTTGGGCCTTTCGATTTTTCTGCGGAAGCGTGCTTGGGTGTCTTCCTCTACGGCCTGAGCTATCTGAGTGGACCTTGGCTGAACGGGAGGGGCTGATATGGGTATTGGGGGAGGTGTTTGCCTTTGCACTGGCTGCCTGACTGGTTGTCTAGCTGGCTGCTGCTGTGTGGGCTGCTGCACCTCGGTTTGGCGGCGGCGGATTTCCTCACGAAAGTCATCGTAGATGTCTTCGAGCTGCTCGTTAACATCGTGGGGGGAGCGATTGTTCTTAACCCTCTCAGCCAGCCACTTCACGCCGCTGATCACTACAAAGAGGATCAGGAGAATGACGCGGCCGTCGAGATGTTCCATGGGGATGTTGGGTTGTTAGATTTTATTCTATTTTACTGTCCCTCTTCGCCGTCACCAGCGATGTTATCGCGCATCTTGGTATCAGCTTGCACGTTTTGATACTTCACGTAATCCATGACACCGAGGTTTCCATTGCGGAAGGCATCAGCGATTGCCATTGGGATTTGTGATTCAGCTTCCACCACCTTGGCGCGCATTTCTTGTGTTTTGGCGGACATTTCTTGTTCCACGGCTACGGCTGCTGCGCGGCGCATTTCGGCTTTCGCTTGGGCGACTTGTTTATCAGCTTCTGCCTGCTCTGCCTGGAGTCTGGCACCGATGTTATCGGCCACGTCAACATCTGCGATGTCGATGGAGAGGATTTCGAATGCGGTGGAGGCGTCTACTCCTTTTTGGAGGACGAGCTTGGAAATGTTATCGGGGTTTTCTAACACATGCTTGTATGAGTCAGCAGAACCGACTGAGGTCACGATGCCTTCGCCGACACGAGCGACGATGGTTTCCTCTGTGGCACCACCGACGAACCGATCCAAGTTCGTGCGCACGGTAACTCGGGCGCGGGCATTCACGGCGATTCCGTCTTTGGCCACGGCGGTGATTTTGGTAGTTCCGCTGCTTGGGTTCGGGCAATCGATCACCTTAGGGTTAATGGATGTGCGCACGGCTTCGAGGACGGTCTTACCTGTGTCTTTGGTTGCAAGGTCAATGGCGCATGCGCGATCGAAGGAGAGGGAAATTCCCGCTTTGTCTGCAGCGATCATTGCTAACACAACGTGGGCGACGTCACCGCCAGATAGGTAATGAGCCTCTAACATTTCTGTGGTGAAATTGAGCCCAGCCTTAACAGCTGTGATTCGGCTATCCACAATCAATGAGAAGGGGACTTTCCGCAGCCACATACCGATCAGGCTGCCCATGCTGACTGGGGCGTTTGACAGGCGGGCACGTAGCCAAGTTTTGAAAAACTTGAGTAGTACGGCGAGGACGACAAATCCTACGAGGAGAGCTGCTACGAGAAGAATAACTTGCCATGGGAATTCTCCATGGATCAATGTGGGCGTTGTGGGTGTCATAATCGGATGATGTTAAATTGTTGGCGGGAGTGTGAGCCAACAACGAGTGATTGGCAAGGTCACATGAAGTTAAAATTCCTTCATAATGACGCCTTGCTTTCCTGCCAAGATGGGGTATGGAATCCCTCTGACATGAAAAGCATCTTCTATATCATCCTCCTCGGCCTCGGTTTTCTAGCATCCGTATCCTGCGAACGCCACTCATGGGAAGATGGCGAAGACGGCTCCAAAGGAACCAAACGCCTCTACCCACAAGAAAAAGAAGGCCATGATCATAAGGGGCACGATCACGCAGGCGAGGATAAGAAGCACTCCCACTAACCTCTCCCTCTTACCCGTAGGCTGCCCTACTTATCACGGCAGCCTGTTTCTAACCTACCCCTCATGGAAACGCGTCGCGCACCGCTATGGATGCTGCCAAACTTATTGAGTCTGGATGCTCCTGTGGTGGCGCTTGTGTGGATGTGGATGCTGGCCCATGCGCTGCGAGTGGATTACTTACAGCCAGCGGCTTGGTGGGTGCTTTCGCTCTCGATCTGGTGTATCTACGTTGGTGACCGCTTACTTGATGCGTGGAGGAACCCTAGTCTTAGGGAGCATTCGCCACGCCACCGCTTTCACTGGAAATGGAGGTTTCCGCTAGCGGCTTTGATTCTCGTAGCGGGTGGAGTTTCTATTTGGCAGGCAATGTATGCGCTGCCTCGTGGTATGTTCTCTGTTGGGCTGGTGCTTTCATTTTTCTGTGTTCTCTATTTTCTACTTGCTGCAACTGCTGGGAAGGGAGTGCCTTTTCTGAAAAACTTTGTTGCCGGAATGGTCTTTGCCATGGGAGTGGGGATTCCGGTGGTGGTGTCTGACGCATCTATGCTGGCGAAAGACCTCGGTGATGTCACTTATGCTTACCAGCACAATACGATTGTTGATGCCGCGTGGAACTTAGCCGCCATGATCTTGAGTGCGCTTCGGTATATATTTCTTGGGAGTAAAGAGGTGCTCATATTCGGCCTGCTTTGTGTGATGAATATCACTGCTATTGATCTGTGGGAAAAGGCTGAAAAAGCGGCAGACGAAAACACCGCTTCTCAGTATGAAAGCACTCTCACTCTTGGGCTCATTATTTTGGCTGGCGGCACACTTGTTTTTGCAGCCTTCCGCGCTGATGATTTCTCCAAGCCGTATTACTACGCACTCATGTCAGCCGCTGCGCTGCTCCAGCTTCTCAATCACTACCGCACTAGGTTTTCTATGCGCTCCCTTCGGGTGCTGGCTGATGTGGCTATGATACTCCCCTTGCCCATCGTATTGGTTAGTCACTGAGAGTTAGCCACTGAGTTCGCAGCTTGTTTCATTGTGTTCATCTTGTAGAATGATTTCATCGTGAAGTTTAATTGGCAAAATTGGCAAAATTGGGCACAGCTTGAATTGGGATTGGAAACCTCCTCCCCTGCCCCTGCCATATCATCTCCCGCTCAGGCAGAGTCTAGTTTACCGCCTAGGGATGAGGAAGAAGAGCTCTGGCGTGAGAGTTCCCTCCTAGCGCATTGTCGAAAACTGTTAGACGAAATCCAACTTGGGAAACTGGCAGAAAAAATCACCCTGCGCTGGAATCCGCGTATGAGATCTACGGCAGGGCGTGCATTCTGGCCCGAGGCGAAGATTGAGCTGAACCCAAAGCTACGTGGAATTAATGACAAGGAAGTTATGCGCACCATGCTCCATGAGCTTGCGCATCTTGTGGCCTATTATCGTGCGGGGAGAAAGCGCATTGCCGCGCACGGTGCCGAGTGGCAACAAGCGTGCATCGACCTCGGCATCCCAGGCGAGAGAGCCACCCACTCGTTGCCCTTGCCCTCTAACAAACAAAAACGTAAATGGCGCTATACCTGCCCTGCTTGTGGGGAAGGATTTGATCGCGTGCGTAGAATGAAACGCTACGCAGGCTGCTATGCATGCTGCAAGAAGCACAACGGCGGCTACTACCATAAGGATTACCGTTTGGTGGAGGCTGCGCTAGTAGAATAATTTCTACGCACACTCAATTTGATCTGGTCAACAGAATTTAAATTCGTAGGATTCCTACCCTATGAAAACTAAGTGTGTGATTGTGCTTAACCGCGTTCTACCCATCGTCTGTCTCTAATAGCTCTTTGCTTGCCCTCCTGCGGCGGCGGTGGTGGAGAACCTGAACAACGACCTTCTAGATTAAGCCTAAAATATGATCCGCCCAAAGTGCAAACTGGACGTAAAATCTGTATTTTTATGGACGGCACCGCTAACGACCACGATAGCCAAACGCACATCCGTCATCTTTATGAACTAGTATCCGGCCGCAACCAACCCGGCATCATCTGTTACTATGACCCAGGCGTAGGTGCAGAAGTTTATAAAGGTACTGGTGCCGTTGGGGGTGCTGGCTTCACGACAAATATCAAACAATCCTACGCATTTCTAACATCTGTTTATCAACCAAAAGACCAAATCTATATATTCGGATACAGCAGAGGAGCGCGGCAGGCCCAGGTCTTATCTGACGTTATTGCCCGATGTGGCATACCCAAGTATTTAGACATTAAAAACAGATCCACTTACGAGGACTGTTACAAAACTACTGCAGACATTGTGAGCGACTACAAAAAGCAGTGGGCTACGGCTAATCGAAAAGAGCGTAAAAAATCTCAGCAAAATAATTTCACCATGAACCCCCTAAATGTGAAGCCTCCACAATTTGACACAACCGGTCGCTTCACACCAAATATCAACTTTCTCGGAATGTGGGACAACGTTGAGTCCCTTGCAAACAACGTCTTGCGACAAGGTCTCGTCTATCGGAAGACTCGCAAGCCCGTGCCATACCAGCCGCATAAAGTTTACCCCTATGTCATTAGCTCTAAGGTCGTAAAAAGCTACCACGCCATGGCACTTGATGAAAGCAGAGGACTCTATGAGGTCATTCCGTGGATCGTCCCAACTGGCCACCAAGGCATTGTTGAAAGAGTCTGGTTTCCTGGCACGCATGGTGACGTTGGCGGAAGCTATCAAAGCTCGGAAGTCCTTGCTGGGGTGTCATTTAACTGGATGCTTTCCAAGCTGGATAGAACTGGCTTACTACCCCAACAAGGCTACCGAGTCCGAGCGTCAGCAACTGCTCTCAGTGTAGATTCTGGGCAATTCAAAGTAGCTGGAGTGTTCCTCAATAAACTTCGACTCAAGCGCGTGAGACGTCCTGCTTTCTGGGGAAAATTCTGGAAACACGATTGGCAACGTAAGCCCAAATTACACATTTCAGCATTGCAACGCATTCGA
Organism: Akkermansiaceae bacterium; assembly: GCA_049609505.1. Classification (GTDB taxonomy): domain Bacteria; phylum Verrucomicrobiota; class Verrucomicrobiia; order Verrucomicrobiales; family Akkermansiaceae; genus Oceaniferula. The sequence goes on from JBMYYO010000044.1 coordinate 5,129, forward strand.
GCAAAGCAGGTGCCTCAAAAGCCTGGTGACGGTCTCGATGCACAAAACCATCCCTACCGCCCCAATATTTTCTTTCAGCGCAAGCCAGAGGAACCCGCTCAACCGAAAGTTCCATACATTCATTGTAACGCTTCAGCAGAAGAGATCACTAAATGGCTGCGAAAAAACGCCGACATCGTCAAATAGCCTCGTCTATTTAGACTTTTCTGCGGGCGTTTGCTTTTTCAGCCACTTCTCAACCCACCATGGGGCGAAGGGGATGAGTGAGGCGATGAAGATGACGGCGGGTTGTTTCAGCGACCACTTTTGCACCAGCATTGCGTTGAGCAGCGCAAGGCAGAAGAGTATAAATAAACCACCGTGAGCCCAGCCCATGACGGTCACAGCCATCGGCATATCGAATATTTTTTTTACCGGCATCGCGATGCCTAACAGAATGAGATAGGATACCGCTTCCGTCAAACTAATGACTCTTAATCGATCAATAGCTGTTGAGAACATAGGATGGTTTGTTTAGCTTTTTTTCTTCAAACTTGCGACCGTGTAGTGAGGGTCGTCTGGCAGGACTTCGATATCGACCAGTGTGCCAGCATTTTCTAACATCTTCTGGCAATCTGGTGAGAGATGGCGAACGTGGAGAACTTTACCCGCATTGCGGTAGCGCTCTCCCAAGGCGTTGATTGCCTCTAGGCCTGAGAGATCGCAGACGCGTGCTTCACCGAAGTCTATCACAACGTTTTTAGCGTCTGACTTCGCTTGAAATTTATCAGAAAACTCACGCACAGAGCCGAAGTAAAGAAGGCCTTCTAGCCCGTAAATTCTCTCGTCCTCCTCATCCTTGAGCACGGTCACGGTGACGTGCTTGGAGCTTTCCCAAGCAAAGACTAGGGCAGAGGCAATCACACCAGCGATCACAGCAATCGCCAAATCCGCAACCACGGTTACGACGGTCACTAACAGAATGATAAAAATTTCCGATTTGGGTGCCTTGCCAAAGGTCTTAAATGTTGCCCACTCGAAGGTGCCAATCACCACCATAAACATCACACCTGTCAGGGCGGCGATTGGGATTTTTACAATCACACCTCCAGCCACCATGACAAAAAGCATCAGCGCTAGTGCGCCAACGATACCAGAGGTTCTGCCACGTCCACCGGACTTGATATTGATCAGCGATTGACCGATCATGGCACAGCCGCCCATGCCGCCAAATAGGCCAGAAAGGAAGTTAGCACTTCCCTGCGCCAAGCACTCACGGTTTCCTTTACCGCGAGTTTCAGTCAGCTCATCGATGAGCTGGAGGGTCATGAGAGACTCGATCAAACCGACTAGGCAGACCAAAATTGCCGTTACACCGACGAGGCGCACACAGTTCCAAAAGCCAAACTCTGTTAGACCACTCAGATTAGCAATACCTGGAAACTCACCACTGAGGGAGCCGTCGCCACCTGCCTCGGTGAGGATGTCCCCTACTGTCTTCGAGTCCACGACTCCGAAGTAACCCAGCAATCCGACCACGAGGATCGCTGCCAGCGACGATGGGATCGCTTTTGTTAGTTTAGGCAGGAAATGAATAATAGCCATCGTCAAGAGCACTAGACCAACCATCGTGCCTAGCTCAGAGCCTACCATCCACTCGTCGGTTACTTTACCGGTTTGCTCATCAATGCCTGTTTTGTTTTTGAAGGAAGCGATCTGCGCCTTACCGATCACAATCGCGAGGCCGTTCACAAATCCCATCATTACTGGGTGTGGCACAAGGCGGATAAACCTTCCCAGCTTCAGCAGACCAATAATCACCTGCATGCATCCCGCCAGGATAATGGTGAGGTACATGAACTGCTCACCGAGGTTGGCGATATTGTGCTCTAGGCCAAGCTCACGGCCTTTATCAATGATTGGCACAAGCACCACCGCAATGGCGCCCGTAGCACCGGATATCATCCCCGGTCTGCCGCCAAACGCCGCTGTGATAAACCCCATAAAAACCGCTGCCCAGAGACCGATGAGCGGATTCACCTTAATGATCATCGAAAACGCAATTGCCTCCGGCACCAAGGCAAACGCCACCGTCAAACCCGAAAGAGTATCATCCTTCAAGTTGCCTCGTTTTTTAGTGAATAAATGGAACATAATAGATTGCCGCTCAATGCAAAGCGTGGCGAGGCTCTACCTGCAAGTCTCCTCGATGGCAACTGCTATTTCTGCTGCTATTTCTGCTTATCCAGCTCGCCACCCGCCGCATTCACACTGCTCCGCCCCTCACGGAAACCTTTTATGAACCCCCAAATTGTAAGTGGCACGATCAGCAATAGTGATAGTAACATGACACCTGCGCCTAAGCTCAGCAGAGTGATGAAGAGTATGCTCAGTGCTTTGTTTCCGACTTCGGCTCCAAACCCTTGATCGATGATAAGAGGCACAATCACGGAGACCAGCACCATAGTCATACCTGAGTAGAACATTCGCCATTGATACTTCCCGCATCGCTCGAACCACTCCACCACGCGGGGCTGGGGTTTTTGTTTTGTCTGCGGGGGCTCGTAGGGATTTGTTGTCATTTTTTATCTTTGACGTTTCGCACCCCATACGCGCTCATGTTAGAGCTCTGCCAAATATTTTTTTGCGTTGGCGTTGCCTGCGTTTGCAAGTTTTCTCAGAGCAGCTAGCGAGAGGGACTCGAATTGCGATTTACCCTTCCCTTTTTTTCTGGAAGCTAAAATTGCGTTTTTATAGTAAAAAGCAGATCGGTCATCTTGTTTGTAATCGCTATATAATCCACCGAGATCAAAGTTAGAACCAGGATCACCAAGCTCTGCTCCACGCTTCCAGTAGGATTCTGCTTTTTTGGTATAAGCATCCATGACATCACCGCCGAGGTAAGCATCTGACATTTCATTGTAGAGAATGTACCCTGATAGCGATAGGGATGGAATGTGCCCCGCTGCCGCAGAAGTTTCCATCCAGTTCAATGCCGTTTGATTTAATGCATTTGATTGCTCGGTCCGCTTGGTTCGTCTCGGACCCTCCTTTGATGCGTCTGCTCGGTTTGAATAGATCAAACCCAACGCATGCTGGGCGTCATGATAGCCTAACTGCGCTGATTTTTTTAACAGTTTCTCAGCTTGTTCTATGCTGGGCTCAACACCTTTTCCTTCTTTATAAAACAAGCCCAAATTATAGAGGCACACCTCGTTTTTCCGGTAGGCACCGATGTGCGCCCATCCAGCGGCATACTTAAAAGCACCGATGTCATAGTAATCGAGAATAAGGTTTTTTTGGCTCAATATGTCTCCAACTTCGGCCTTGCTGATTTGCTCATCATCGATGCCAGAGGAGTTGACTTTTTTCTCCCCAAGCACCAGGTATCTGCACTCTCTGGGAACAGATCGTGTCCATTTACCGCCGGGACCGTCAATCTCTAGCGTGCTCGATAAGTGCGGAATGGTGGCCGCCACTAGCCGCGGCTGACCTGATACAGGTTGGGTTTTACAAGGCTTGGTAGGCCGTAAATTAATGAGCTTAATAACATCCGCATCTTGCGTCTGCCTGCTGCTTAATTTGATATCGAGGCCTTTGATGCCTGGAGATTGATACACAAGCACCTCCCGGCTTTCCAAAGCAAGATCCCACTGGGGGGATTGACCGTTCTGAAGCGATAGAGAAACCTGCTCCATGTGTGGGACTCTTAGCAAGGTTGGCAATGGAGAGGGTGCTGTTTTTGATGTTTTAACGATCAGCTGTTTGCCTTTCACCTCCACGTCCCATGGAATGCGGTCGTTCTTGGGGCGCAGGTATTTTTTTAATAGGGCATAGCAATCACTCGTTACCTCTCCGCCCTCAAATGTTAGAACGGGAGAAAACGTCATGGTAAGCTCCTCAGAGGGCGCCGGCTTTTGCGGTTCTGAGTTTGCTCCTTCAGCATCAGGAACCGCAGCGATACCTACGGCACCATCCACGTTTTCCGAGTTATCGGTGGATTTATTTTTTTCGTCATCATCTCCGTTAGAGCCGAAGAATATTAACAAAAACCCACCAACGGCACACACTAACAGAAGACAGACGGCGATGAGGGCAGTTTTTTTCGATTTGCCAACAGCTTGCGGCGGACGCACTTGACCCGAAGTAGGGACAGACGAGACAGTGCCCGAATGCTGCCCAGAATGTGCAGAGTTCGTTTGCGATAGTGGACCGCCAGCAGCCGCCCCAGTTAAATGGGCAGGAGGTTGGTTCACAGCGTGGGCTGCATGGGCAGGCGGATAGGAAACCGTTTGTGAATCCACGCCCATAGCCGATATCCACTCGGAGATGCTCTGCGGCCTTAGGCTCTCACTTAGCTGAAGTCCTCGCTCGATGGCTTGGATAAACTCGTGGGAAAATGAATGATCAGCGACTTGGCTGAATGGCTTGATCGGGTCAGGCTTCTGGTGCCTGAGCGCATCATTCCGGTCACTAGCTGGAGCCGGCTTTATCCCAGTGGCCATCTCATGAACCACTGCCGCCATGGCGTAGATATCACTCCAAGGGCCTTGGAATTTGGAGTCTGTGGAATATTGCTCAATAGGGGCGTAGCCGGGGGTGATCACGCTGGTGATATCCATGCTCTTCCCTCCCACTTGCTGGCGAGCGGCTCCGAAGTCGATCAACACAGGCACGCCTTCTTCAGTGATAAAGATGTTATCAGGTTTGATATCACGGTGGAGCACATCTGATCGGTGAACTACCTCTAGGCCTTTGAGAAGCGGGAGAAGCATCTCAACAATTCTCGCTTGAGGTAGGGGCGCGCTGCTCTTGATGATGCTCTTGAGGGTTTGCCCCTGAATGAAGGGCATGACGATGTAGGCTGTGCCGTTTTCCTTAAACAGACGAGAGACACGGACAATGTTCGGGTGCTCGAAGGTTGCTAAGGTTTTTGCCTCATTGAGGAAAGAATCCACCGCCCACTTGAAGTCGTCTTGTTGGGCTGGGGTCTGAGTGACTACGGTGTGCCCATCAATCCGCGTGGCAATGCCATCGGGAAGAAGTTCCTTGAGCACAACTTTTTTTGCTAAGTCGAGGTCCGTGGCAAGGTAAGTGATAGCGAAGCCACCTTTACCGAGGACACTCTCGATCCGATACCCTTGAATGACGGTGCCAGATGCTAAGTTTAATGCGTTGGGTTCTTGCTGAGACATGATAGTTGGTTAGTAAATTCACTTAAGTCAGCGTATTAGCCGTGTCTTACTTTCATCCATAACATCGCCTACTGGAGAGAGTGTGGGATCAGGCACTTTGATAATGTTTACAGAGGTATTGTCTTGGCGTGGCTTTTTCTCTTTTTTTACCGCAGTGAGTAATTTGTCAGCAATGCTGTCAGCTACTAATGACTCATGACGCTTCATGCGGAGCTGCACGGCCTCGAGATCCAGTGTGTCCAAGCCATCTGAAGCGACGATGATACTATCGCCTGGCTTGATCACTTGCGGCTCGCTTGGACAATCTACTAACTCCAATGGATCTCCCGTAACCGCTGATCTAAGAACATTCCTCTCTGGGTGAGTTTGAATATCCTCTTCTCGTAGATCGCCGTTCTCCACCGCTTCTAACAAAAGAGGCATCATGGAGTGATCGGCATTCAGTTTCCTAACAACCCCGTCACTATAGAGTAATAGAGGGGAGTCTCCGATGCTCACCCAGTAGAGGCTATCTTGGGTGGTAATGGTCGCCAGTAAAGTGGTTCCCATTCCTAACAAATCAGGAGTTTCAAGAATCAGCTGAGCCAAGTGTTGATTGGCGGCAGCGGCACCATCAGCGAGTATGCTCGGGATATTCCGCTCTGCTTGTTCCTCAAGTGGCTCCTCAAAGCGTTGATAGACGTAATTCACAAAAGCTTCTACTACCGCCTGGCTTGCTTTATCCCCTGCGTTCTCACCGCCCATGCCATCAGCAAGAACAGTGAGCAAGGTATGCACATGGGAATCATCCCCATCAATCAAGCAGGCGAATGCTTGTGAATCTTCCTGATAGGGACGATCACCAGGGATTTGCCGTCCGGCAAAATCTCTATCGATTTTGAACATGCGTGTGTGTATTCAGGCTAGGACTCCGTATCAGCCCAATCAAAGCCCTCACCGCAGAAAGGAACAAAGCGGAGCTTTGTGTCGCTTAGTTCGATCACGTCACCTGCCTTCAGGCTTGTTGGGGAATCGAGGTCTTCATCATTAAGGTAAACGATGTTAGAGCCACTGCCTGGTAGGAGTTTGAAGAGGCGCTTTTTGGGATCATAGCGGACGGTAAACGCATTATCCCGAGTGACGCCAGCATCACCGAAGTCCAGAACGATTCGCGGAGAGCTGCCCTCGCCGCCACGCCCTACTCGGTTATCCTGCTCTCCGATGGCTACTTGTTTACCTTTACCTGGGCCGTCAATCACGACAAACCATCCCGTGACGGGATCTTCGATCGAGCCGTCATCTTGGGCACTAGCATCATCTGCGTTTCCAGAAGGTGATGGCTTAGAGCGTCTGACGAGTTGTGTTTTATCTGAGTCTTCTAAATTTGGGAACGAAGATGGCGCAGAGGGGTTATTCAGCCTACGCGTGGGATCAGAATCTATACCAGAGCCAGATTGCGCTCCTGACATCGGGCGTGTATTGTGCTCACCGGGATTAATCATCCGGGTAGCATCAGGGTCTTGGGCATCCGCACCACCTTGTTCTTGCCCTGGGCGAGCCTTGCGAATGAGTCTAGTTTTGTCTGTATCGTCCATGGTTATGCTTTCTGTTTATTATTTGTTAGGGTTATAGAGCCGGTTGATGAGATTATCAATACTATATTGTCCGGATCGGTTGAGGGCACCCTCCTCCTTGCCTTGGCAAATGTGCATGATGAGAACAAGGATGCCGGACATAATTAATGCCAACATGGTGGTGTGGAATGCTACGGATAGATCAGCGGACACCACGTAGAGGAGGTCGTCTGTTTCTCCTGCGCGAGACTGCTCGGCAGCGGTGCGGAGGCCAAGTGCGATACCGCGCACGGTGCCAATAAAGCCAAGTGTTGGTATCACCCACATGATGTAGCGGAGCATATTGTACTTGAGGTCTATCTCATGTAGAAACAACTCCAAGCTAGAATCTAACACGCTGTTGGCTTGGCTGGCGGAGTGAGACGTTTGAAACTGACGGATAATCCGCTGAATTAACCGAGGTAGGTAAGCTTGCTCTGATTGTTTGGCACGATTGTAAACTGAGGGTAGATCCTTGGCGGTGAGAACCACAGTGTCCTCCTCTGGGAGCAGATGGCGGCGGACTTGTTTCTCCTCTTTTAGCGATGCCACAAACCGTAGCGCAAGCTCGCCAAAGCCTAGGTAAAAGAACAACCACATAAAAGCCTGCTCAGAGATCCAAACCATCTGGCTATCCGATTTATTAATCAAAAAAGCAGCCGGTGCCGTCCCCCCAGTGAGCGAGAGGTTAAGAATCACAACCGTTGCGACACCAAGAATGATGGCGATGATAGCTGTTAGTATGCGTTCCATATTGGGTGGGTCTATAAAGCAGTGATTAGACTGTAAACTGTGAGGCCAGCTAGCGCGCTCCCTTCGAGCGCCAAAACTCGTTCAGGGCGGAGTTCACATAATACAACCATAAGTAGGAGCCGATGATTGGCACAAAAATCCACCAGCCAGAGAGGCCAGTAATCGGTGCTGGCTTCCCGTCTTCCTGATACATTTTACCAACGTAACTGGGCAGAAGCCAAGGGATAGCGAATCCTACGATATTTAAAATCGGGACAAGCGTAAACAGGAGGCACTGCGAGCCACTCCAGCCCTGTCCGCGATACCTGCGAACGCTGCTGAAGCTTTCATACATCCAAAATATTAGGTAGATACCAAAGGTAAAAATGCTGAGTAGAATAACAGAGGAATTCTCCCTAATCGTCCCCAACGGGCGCGCGTTCTGATGCTCCGCCGGGTAGTGGTTCACATTGTTAATGACAATTTGCTGCGGGTTCGGCACGGCGACTCCGGCAGCAGCTTGGTTAGAGAATTGATCCACAGGCTCCGGATGGTAGGGCGCAGGTTGGTAGGAAGCTGGCTGGCTCGGCTCTGGCTGATAAGGCGCAGGAGAGTAACCGCCTGCACTACCACTACTTGGGCTGCTGATGGAGCCTGGAGTGTAGCGCGTTTGGTCCCAATCCCCATCATTGGATGCTGGTGGAGTGACATCGCGTAAGGGCTCTGGTGCGGAGTAAGCCGGAGCCATATTCCCCACTGGTTGAAGGGAAGCAAGAAGCCCGCCAACGGATGTTTGGTAAGCGCCTAACCGAATGGGGGTATTGATATCAAGGTAGGTCTCCTTAACCTCTTGCCATCCTTGCCCGTGATTCACCCATGTCTTGTTTACCGTGCCTTGGTCAACAATGTAATAGCGCCCATCGTCTAAACACGACACCTCAAGGTGAATCCGCCCGACGGTATCGTTTTCCCTTGGGATTCTGATATCGAGAGGCGTCGTTGGGTTGTCACGACCGACCGTATAAATTTGCATGAGGGAGGGGCTTTCTATTGAGAGGGAGGTTTAGTATGGCTGTGTTGAAAACGTGAAGGTCACTTCGCCGATCTCAATCACATCACCCTCACGGATGGCTTGCTGGCTGATTTCTTGACCATTGACGAGCACACCATTACCTGAGTCCAGATCAGTCACGCTAAAGGTGCCGTCTCGTTTGCATAAAATCTCAGCGTGGTGGCGGGAAACACTATCGTTATTAAAGGAGAGATCGTTATCACTGCCGCGGCCAATTCTTGTGGCTGTTTTTGCAATGGAGTATTTGCCCCGGCTTCCATCGACGCCAAAGAGCAACACCGCCATCACCTGTTCACCAGGTTGCGGCTGAGTCCGACAAACGGCTTTCCCGTTTCCAATATCAAATTCATCCACAGGACTCTCGACGGCAGGGACATCCCCCCCCAGAGGAGACATAGGAACCGTTAGATCATCGTCCGCTGGTGCCATGGGATCAAGATGAGGTTCATTGGTAAACTCTTGGCTCTGGTATTCATCCGCGTATTCGTCATCGTCACCCTTACTGCGCAGAAGGAAAACTAACAGAAGTATTAAGCCAAGGACCACTGCACCAATCGCAGCAAGAATCGCCCAGATCGGGATACCAAACAGCTTCCCCTTTTTCTTATCATCAGCTTCTGAGCTGGATTCATCCGCTGCCAGATCGGTGTCCTCACTATCTGGATCAGGGTCATCGCCAGTGGACGGCTCGGCAGGGGTCACTGGATCTTCTGGATCAGGCGGGGTAACATCCTTGGCTGACTTGTCCTTGCGGTCATACTCATAGGTATAAACTTTCCCCTTCTCAGTCTCGACCTTGAAGCTGAGCCGCTGGCTTGACTCCCTACCCGCTAGGTCAGTGATGTAGTGGCCGCCGTTTTCAATTCTCCCTAGAAACCCTGTGGTGAAGGAGCTGGGAACATTCGATACACCTTTAGAAACATTTACGAGGTAGCCTCCTGAAACGCTGGCCAAAGTGTCCGCCACGTCAATACGGCTGCCTTCTACCTCGTGCAAAATTAAGTTATAGCATAGCACCTTTTCATCCTTGAGCCTGCCCGATACCTGCTTCACAAACTCCTCCGTGCTAGGGTGCTCATCTTCGCTTTTCCAGTCTGAGATGATCACGATCGCTTTCCGTGTGGCGTCGGTTTTTTTCAGTTCGTCCAGTGCTTTGAGGGTACTGCCGTAGATGAAGGTGTTTTTGCCAGTTGCTTTCAGTTTCGCAACGCTAGCCTTAACGTCTTTGAGAGAGCTGCCGAGTGGGGCAAACTCTCTATCGATCTCGCCATGGAATGGATAAACGCCAAGAATGTGACGATCCTTATTTGTCTCAGCCATCACCTTGGTTAGGAACTTCTTAGCGAGTGCCATTTCCTTAGTGCGCCGCGCATCACTGGTATCCACCAAGAACAAGATAGCGGTTTTATTTGCTGGATCATCAGCGTAGGCTATTTTTTTTGCAACGAGTTCCACATCGTCAGCCGTCACAGTAACCTTGCTCACCTTTTCATCCGGGGAGAGTCTGTAATCAAACCTAACCTTTGGAGGTTTACCATCATCCTCAGTGACCTTGGTATAAATATCATCAAACCCTCCGTGTATGGAACTAACTAACCCGATGATGAGGTAGAGGAGTCCGGAAAAAAGGACAGGGCGGACTACTTGGGAAGAAGATAGCTGAGGGCACGAGGGCTGTTTCATGTTAGATGTATTTGTTGGGGGAAATCGTTAGATAGAATATCACCATACGGTGCCTATCAAGATCAATGGTGAGGATAGAATTTGGCTTGTCATGCCATATCCATGACATTAGGTATTAAAGTTATGAGACGCCCATCCCGTCAATTGAATATTTTTAGTATTTCTACCCTTGATTTGTTTGCCTCCGCGATGGGCGCTTTTGTCATCATTGCCGTGATTTTGTTTCCTTACTATCTTAAAAATGGAGACATCATGGAAAAGGCCCGCATCGCTGAAGCCAAGTTAAAAAATGAACAACAACGCTCAGCAGATTTACAACGCGCCAAACAAGAAGCTGAAGAGGAAGTATCACGGCTGAAACCTAAAGACTTAGAGATTGTCTTTGTCTGCGATACCACCTCCAGTATGCAAAGCCACATTGACGGCATTAAAAACAACCTCAAGGATGTGGTTGATATTCTCAAAATTGTAAACTCGAGAATCAGGATTGGGTTTGTAGCCTACCGCGATGAAGTTGAGAGAGGACACGCTGGCACTTACGTCACCAAATCCTTCCAAATGCGCGAGATGACAGACGCATCGTTTAGAGATCTCAATCGCTTTGTGGATTCTCTCCAAGCATATTCCGCCGCCAATAGAGACAAGCCCGAATCCGTGGATATAGGGCTGAGCGAAGCGCGAAAGCAGCCGTGGAGCGGCGGAGACTGGAAGCACATTATTGTTGTCATCACTGATGCCTCGGCAAAACGAGAGGCACGTGCACTATCCCAAGCTTCCACTTTTTCTAACAACTCAAGAACAAACAAGGGCCGCAAGGTAACCACTATCCTTGCAAAAACTCAAAGCATGGACCCAGCCGCACCTCGTTTCCTCAGGAAACTAGCCAGTCAAGGCGGCGGCGAATACGTAGAAGACAGCGGGCGCATGCTCAACAGCCTAATCCGAGCCACCCTGGCAAAGTAACCCCCCAGATGAGCACCAATGGACAACACCACGATTTACTAGCCCTCCCCCATGGATATTTGCTGAACCATCTGGTGATCAAATCCGTGATTGGAAGAGGTGGCTTTGGCATCACATATCTGGCCGAGGATGTTCATACCCGCGAGCTAGTAGCGGTCAAAGAAATGATCCCGCCGTCCGTTGGTGTCAGATCAGCAGACTACTCCATCTCCCCTGTTTCAGAATCTGACCGGAAAGAACACCAGTGGGCTACTCGATCCTTCTTAAAAGAGGCAGAAACCATCCTTAAGCTCAAGCACCCAAACTTTGTCAGGATGTATGAGTTTTTTGAGCAAAACGGCACAGCCTACCTCGTCATGCCCTACATTGCAGGCGATCACCTCAAGCAGCTTATCGAAAAAAACGGCCCCAGACCCGAGCACGAGGTAAAGAGCTTACTCTTCCCGCTGATCGATGCCGTCAAGGACATGCATCATCTGGGCATCCTACACCGCGACATCAAACCTAACAACATCGTCATCAATCAAAATGATAGACAGCCAGTCTTACTCGATTTTGGCGCCGCGAGGAACTACACTGCGGATGAGCACAGCGGAGTCACCAGTCTCGTTTCTGTGGGCTACACGCCAATCGAGCAATACTCGACCAATCCTGAGTTCCAAGGCCCCTGGTCTGACATCTACTCGCTTGCGGCAGTTGCCTACTTCATGTTCACTGGCAAGTCCCCTCCCGACGCTGCAAAAAGATCTCAACAATTACTACGAGGAGAAACTGACCCCTTGATCCCATTACACCGCATACCAGGTGTACAAATAAGCCCATCGCTTTCCGATGCCTTAACTCATGCGCTCCAGGTGAACGAGCGAGAGCGCCCCCAATCCATTCACGAATGGATGCTGATCCTGCAGCCTCAGCCCGCCCCATCACCAGCAGCCCGCCCCCCTCGCCTTCCATACCAGCCAGTAGCACCTCAGCGACCAGCTCAGCCCAGACGCGCAAAAAAACGCTCCTCTAACCGCCCTGTCATCATCCTACTAACTGTGGCAATTTTCCTAACAATATCACTTGGAGGCATCGCCATTTACCTCGGCCAATCACAGGGCACGCCAAGCTCTTCTGACTCAGGCCTGCCCTCCGCGATACGCACTACCCCCTCATCAGGCGGCCAACCATCATCTCCCTCAGCACCTTCTCGAGCCACTACCATCAAGGAGTTCCTCCAATCATTCTACCGTGCTGAGCAAAGTGGTGACCAACTTAGATACTATGCTGATGAGGTTCATTATTTTGGTAAAACTCGAGACAAGTCATACATCCAAAATGCCACTCAAACCTACTGGAAACTCTGGCCAAACCGCAAAGTGGAAGCGCTCAATTTTGATGAAGTCCAAACCCATAAACGCCAAAACATTACCCACGTCACTGCCCCCTACCGAGCCGAGGTGGATAATGGCGTGATGACTCGCATCATCAATCGCACAAACCGCTTGAGCATCACCTCCATTAACGGTCAATTTTATATAACCTCCATCAGCAATGATTATGTTAGAAAAGATCAAGTATCCTTTCACCAAGAGCGGCAGAAAGCTTCCCTCCGTCAGCACATTGAAAATTACCTAACAGCAGGCAACACTGGAAACGGTCAAGCCATCCGAGATCAGCTCCGTTATCTCGATCAAGAAGTTAACCCCTACTATGATGATGGCCGGTGCAATCAAGCCGAAATCACCACCATCCTCCTCAAGTATGACATCGCCAAGCCCTATCGCCAGTTTGGTATTAGTCAGGTGATTTCCTACAATGGAATAGGCACAGAGCATCCAATTATTTCAGCAACCGTCAGGCACAGGACAGGGACGCGCTACAACATCTCAAACGGTCACAAGACCTACTACTACAAGTTTAACTACCACGGGGGCAAACCCTACATCTCAGCAATCAGCACAAGACCTATCCGATAATATGCAATCAGTCCAAGTATCCACATCCATCCACATAGGTGGGCGAGAAGAACAACAAGATGCCGTCGGGCACTGGTCGAATGAAAACTCCTGCTTAGTAGTCGTTGCCGATGGCGTGGGCGGAGTGCAAGGCGGAGCAGAGGCATCAAGCCGCGTCATCGCTAGTGCCGAGCTCTTATGGGAAAAACTCAACGGTAATTTCCCCAACCCAGAGAAAGATCTCACCCACCTTGCAGAGGCGGCTAACAGCTCTATTCACAGTTTGGAAACCAATGAAAAAAGAAGCCCCGCCAGCACCCTAGTGGCTCTATACATTTCTGGCAGCCAAGCGCATTGGGTGCACTGTGGAGACAGCCGGCTCTACATGCTCAGAAATGGCAAACCTCTGAAAATCACACGGGATCACTCTGTGGTGCAAATGCTGTTAGAGCAGGGGAAAATTGAGCCCCACGAGCTCAACACCCACCCAGACAAAGGACGCATCCTGAAGAGCCTAGGCTCTAGCAGCACATTTAAAGGCGTGGATTACGCCAGCTCTGAATTTCAGTTGGGCGATAGTTTCCTACTCTGCTCTGATGGATACTGGGAAAGCGTTGATCATGGAAACCCTATCCTCCCCCCAAAAAAACCTAACCACCGCATGGACCGTCACCTTGCGCAGTTAGTAAACGATGCGGTGCAACGCAATGGTGAAGGAAGCGATAATGTAACCGTTGCCCTCGTCTCAACCAACCGACCCCAACAACCGCCATCAACCACGCCTCAGACAGGGGGCAAGAGCGTTCTGTTAGTCATTTTCTACACGATAATTATACTGGACATATTACTAATCATCTATTTCCTAGTGAAGTAATGTTGATGTGTAACAAAACCACAAAATCCCCCCTCTTCCTACTCTCTCTATTAATCGCTTTCGCGTTCAGCTTGGTTAGCTGTGAAGAGGAGCAAGTTAGTTATGAAAACGATCCTCTTTCCGCAGAGGCAGGGGTTTTAAGGATCGTCAACATGAAGTCTGGATCGACAGGCTCAGGGTTCTGCGTAGAGCCTGGCTACGTTGTTACAAACCACCACGTCATTCAAAAATCCGAGAACAGCCCACTGAGTGTACTGAGGCGCACTAGCAAAGCCAATCAGGTAGAGCTTCAGCAGGGCAACGTGATTTGGTCCAGCAAGGATCTGGACATGGCCATTTTAAAAGTCGATGGACTAGAGGCAAAACCCCTCTTGCTATGTGATGCTGATATTAAGAAAGGAAGTTCAGCCTACGCAATCGGCTTCCCCGGGATCGCCAACACGTCCACAACTAATGAGGCATTCAAAATCATCCTCAGCCACGTCAAAGAAAAGCGGTTTGGCATGATCAATGATGCCTCACAACCATTACTAACATTTGTGGATGCCACAGTGACGGAAGGCAACCTTAGACGTGTCAAAAAAGACAAATGGAGTGATGGCAATAGTCCGCTCCAAATCATCGAACATGACGTTTCCATCAGTGGTGGCAACAGCGGCGGGCCACTCATCAATACCCGGGGTGAAGTCATTGGCATCAACACCGCCGTAAAATGGGAAACCAAAGGCACTGGCAGAATCCACTTTGCGTCTCGGGTCACTGAGCTCATTCCCAACTTAAAACAAAATGGTATTGAAGCTTCTATCACATCAAAAGGATGGGGAGGCAAAGGTGGCGCGACCAGCAGCAGCGGCCCTAACTGGATCCTCTGGATCGCGCTCGGAGTCATCGGTCTAGCAGCTATTGCCGCTCTTATCGTATCACTGCTCAAGAAGCCCACCCAAGAAAGTTACACACAATACATGAGGCGTGTTTCCGGTCTATCTCGCTCCGCCCCCGCGCCAGCAGGCCCTGCGGATAGCGGCCCAGTCTGGCACGATGGACAAATTGTTGAGAACCCACCCAGCCATCAAGCCCCTCAACAAGGAGGCGGATCTAGCAGCCAGCCACAATATCAACAGCCTCAACAGCCTCAACAGTCGCCACAACCACAGCACCACGGCTCCCACAACGCCACACCATCATCCACGCCACGCGGCTGGATGATACAAGGCACCAATCCAGAGAACGCGGCGAACTCTAACGTCCACTTCCAAATCACGCCCGAGCAGTTCCAACGTTACGGCGGGAACATCAGCCTAGGCCGCAAGGCGGGCGTTGCTCATTTCATTCTCGATAACACCAGCGTATCAAAAGTTCATGCAATCCTCGGCCTAACAGGATCAACCCTAACTATCCGTGATAACCAGTCCTCTAACGGAACTCAAATCAATGGTCGCAGATTAGCACCAGGCCAAGAGCTAGGATTAAATCACGGCGATAAGGTGCAGCTCGGCGAGCTTATCTTATCAATCACGATAATCTAACAACAACACTCCATTGCGATTTGAGGTATGTCAGTGAAATACCAAAATGTAGCAGGTGCCTTGCCTCTGGGTTTCCAACTCGGCGGATACCGGATTGATCGCATCCTCGGAGATGGTAGCTTTGGCATCGTCTATCTAGCCACTGTAGCAGGTGATGGCATGAAGTATGCCCTCAAGGAGCTCTACCCTAAAAGTCTCGTTACCAGAGCGGAAGACAGCAGTGTTTTTGTCACCTCAGAAGAAAACAGAGACGACCTCGACTACATGCGTGAGATGTTTCATGCTGAAGCCAAGCTACTATCCGCGCTTCGCCACGCATCTTTCACCAGTTACATAGATGACTTTACCGCACTCGGCACAAGCTATCTGGTGATGAAATATGAGTCTGGCTTTGATCTAGGCCACTACATCAAAAATGGGCAAGTTATGAGCGAGGAGGAAATGTTCGCATTTTTCATCCCGCTTCTTGAGGGGCTAGAAACCCTTCATAATAATGGCTACATCCACCGTGATATTAAACCGCAGAACATTTACTCAGCACCTGGAAACCACGCTGTGCTAATCGACTTCGGGGCGGCAATGAAAATCGATACTCAACTAAGCCACCCGCCCGATGGAATTTTCTCTGATCAATTCGCACCCATTGAGCAATACGTTAATGACGGCGGCATGGGCGCGTGGACTGACATCTACGCGCTAGCCGCAGTGATGTATTACATGATCACTGGTAATAAGCCACCTCATGCTGTAAAACGGGACGAGGGCAAACAGCCTCTAATTCCCCTCACCTCAATGAGCCTTGAGGGTTACAACCCGCATTTTCTCGCTGCAATTGATGCGGCACTAGCTCACCAGGTGGCGGACCGCACCCAATCCGCAGCAAGTTTTGCCAAACAACTCAAGCAGACTAAAATTCAGAGTCTCGGAAATTCTCTACTAGCCGTAACTCCAGCAGAACATTGGTGGGTAGTGTAAATATTTGTCTGTAAAAGCTGCTATACCCTGACCCCCGCCGCAACGGCAGGCGATGGAGCGTAGCGGAATCGGCTGCCGTTG
>JBMYYO010000045.1:0-21080 GCA_049609505.1 Akkermansiaceae bacterium
CCCGGAACAGCCGCTCACCAAGATGCTATCGGCGGTGCCGCTATCGGTGCTATCGGCGGTGCCATCATCGGCAACCAATCAGGACATGCTCTTGAGGGTGCTGCACTTGGAGCCGCTGCCGGTGGTGCTGCAGGGCATCATATTGGTCAATCTAAAGATCGTGCTCGTCAGCAATACCACCAGCCACCGCGCCGCCAGACTTACCCATACTAATTTTTCAACTTAGTAAAAACTCTTTTTAACAACAAGGCAGCACATCTCAGTGCTGCCTTTTTCTTTTCCATCATGCCTCACTCTACCCTTGGCGGAAGGGGGCTACTGGTGGTAAATTCCCCCATGTCCAAAACTATTGTTCTCAGCATTCACGCCCATGATCGCCCCGGCATCATGTCCCGTCTCTCTAACACCATCGCGGACAATGGTGGGAATTGGTTAGAGAGCCGCATGGCTCGGCTAGCGGGACAATTCGCAGGAATCGTTAGGGTAGAACTTGAGGAAAGCACAGAGAGCTTTACTAAAAAACTTCAGCCACTGGAAGAAGAAGGAATCCATGTCATCGCACTCGATGAGGGGGATCTGAGCGATTACCCATACACGCATTGTATTCGGGTAGATATCTTTGGCAACGATCGCCCAGGTATCGTTGGTCAACTCACCAAAACTATTTCTTCTGCTGGTGCCAATATTGAAGAGCTCAACTCCAAGATTGAGAGTGCTGCAATGTCTGGCCACCCTGTGTTCCATGCCACAGGCACGGTCTGCCTACCTGATAACATTGATGACCAAGAGCTTGTCGAGGCTATTGAAAACCTGAGCGATGACCTAACGGTGGAAATTAATGGGATGTAGAGCGCTGCCTAACAGCTTCATACAAACACACCCCAGTTGCCACACTAACATTAAGGCACTCCACCTTCCCAGCCATGGGAATCTGCACGAGGAAATCACAAGCCTCTTCAGTGAGCCTGCGCATCCCCTTGCCCTCGGCTCCCATGACAATGCCAAGTGGCCCGTCTAGCTTGGTATCATAAATATCCTGCTGACCCGCATCACTGGTCCCGACCAGCCACACGCCTAGCTCTTGAAGTTTATTCATCGTGCGAGCAAGATTAGTCACCTGTGCTAATGGGATATGATCGGCAGCCCCCACTGAGATACGGCGCACCGTTTCTGTGATTCCTGCGGATTTATCCTTGGGTAAAACAACGGCATCCACGCCAGCTCCGTCCGCTGTTCTCAGGATGGCACCTAGATTGTGCGGGTCTTGCACGCAGTCTAAAACAAGTAAAAAAGGTGCATCCTTGCTTCTGACGATGTCTAACAAATCTTCTTCATCCAGCTTAGCCGCACCTCGAGCTGGGGATGACCTGCGCCCCCCCACGTGCTTATTTTCTCTCGCTTGCCCCTCTCTGCCTCTTCGTCTCATACGGATAGTCCCTCTCTTATGCCACTATTATTGTGTTTCGCGTATTAAATTTCCTGCTCCACTTCTTTGAGTTCAAGGAAGAGCCCGTTCCACTGTTCGAGATTCGGTTGCAGCTCCATTTTTGCGTCAGCAATGTTCCGCCTAACTTTTTCTAACTGGCTTCCGTATTCGATGTAGAAATCGCGCACGCCGTCTCTGTAATCGTTTCCAAGAGCACTGGCAAATGGGGCTGCACTATCACTGAGCTTCTCCTCAAACGAGCTGATAATTTCTTTTCGCGTAGAGATTGAGCGCATGGCAAATGCCACCATGCATGTGATGGCTAATGCCAGCAAACCTAATGCCACATAAGGGTTCGGCTCCACTTTTAGAGCACCACAAATTCCAGCACCAAACAATAGCACTAAACAGGCGTAAAGCCACTGCTTGAGCTTGGCTCGCCGCTCAGTGAGCTCCATATCCAAACCTCCACGAATTTTCAAATTCACCACTGCCTGGCGTGAGGCGCGGCCCATGCGGGTTACGAACTTACTCCTAACAGAGCCAAAACCAGAGGACTCGGTATCAAGATCTTCCAGTGAAATAGCCAGACGTTCCTTAACGCGCGGCCGGACCGTTTCCCAGTGTTCGCGGCATGAATCCACCAGTTGTTTCCCGTCATCGCTGGATTGCTGCTCGACAGCAATTTTGACAGATTCCACCAGATCAGCCTCAAGGGCTTTGGAAAGAGGCTCCACCTTAAAGAGGCTTTTGAGGGATGAAAAAACGGAAAGCTTGCGGTGCAAGATCTCCTTCATCTGCACGGTCTGCTCGCTGAATTTTTCCCTCATACCTGCAAACTTGGTGGCGCAATCTGCGCACTGCTCGTCACGCTTTTGATCAACTTCTGTTTCGAGCTCGCGGAGGAAGCTTTCATTGCCTTCGAGTAATCGAGTACGAAGCTCAATCATATCCTCAATACTGCGTAATACACCACCTGCGGCATCACGCACACGGCACAAAAACTGCATTCGCCCAGGAGATTGGGTCACCACCTCGGAGATGTATTGCTCTAACATGGGGTAACCACTTTCCCGCCAGAGAGCATCACCAAAGGGGCTATCTAACTTGGCTTGCAGAGCCAGCTTTCCTGAAACGGGATAGACTGGAAGCACTCTACCAATCCGTTTCTCGGAGAGGTCTCTCATGTGACCAAGGATAACTTCCAAGTCTTTATCATCGCGCAAATCTGCCTGCTGAATGATAAAGATAGATTTATCCAACATCTCAGGGGGCTGCTTGGAAACAAAATCCCAAGTTGAAGCACCCCATGGGTTACTAGCAGGGAAAACCCACATGATTAAATCAGCAACGGGCAGGAATCGATCAGTGATTTCTTGGTGTCCATCGACCACGGAGTTTGTCCCTGGCGTATCCACCAAGTTAAAGTCCATCAGGAAATCCACTGGGCGGTATCGCTCCTCCATAATAGGAGTCACATCCATATTGCGGCTTTCCTTGCCGTATTTATACCACTGCACGCGGTCTGTCTCCGGAAGGACATTCGTTTTACAAACATTCTCACCAAAAAGACCATTCAACATCGTGGACTTACCAGCATTCACCTCACCGCAAACAACCAGCAAAAATGGATTGCTGAGGCCCTTGGTGATATCGTGCTCTTGCAGCGGCTGGGCATCTGCGCCAGTCCTCTCCGCAAGGTCGAGCACACGCACAACGATATCCGTCAGCCTCTTGCGAGTCTTGAAGTATTGTTCTCCAAACATAGAGTGTTGGGGAAATATAGTGGAGGGGGTAAATGAACTACTGTTATTACTGAGCAGCTGGCAGAACCGGCTTTTGCGGGTTAAGTGCTAGTAATTGGGAAACTGTGACAAACTTAAATCCTTTGCGCAGGAGACCATCTAAGGTGGCAGGCATGGCGTCAACGGATGGCTTGTGGAGATCGTGAGCTAATACGATTGAGCCATTCCGTGTGCTATTAATAATGCGAGAAGCCACAACCGATGGCCCTGGGCGGCGCCAGTCCTCGGGATCAACATTCCATAAAATAGTCGGGTAGCCGTATTCTTTGAAAATCCACTCACGTTGGTCCCGGCGAAGTGCCCCATAAGGTGGGCGCATGGTGCGTGGCTGCACACCAGTGGCCGCCACAATTGCATCCCGTGTTCTGTTCATCTCAGAGCGAACTGATGCATCGCTGAGGGCGGTAAGTTTCCTATGAGTCCATGTGTGATTACCGATTTCATGTCCCTCAGCAACAATGCGACGAGTAATTTGAGGATACATATTAACGCTACGCCCGATCACGTAGAACGTTGCTTTGATATTGCGCTGCCTAAGCATATCAAGAAGGCGTGGTGTATTCTGCGGGTGTGGGCCGTCATCATAGGTCATCGCGATGTAGGGCAAAGTCGTCCGTCCTCTTGAGTGGCTCACGCCAATACTTCCTGGCAGCGTGCTGGGCAAGTTGATCGCAGGGTTTCTTAGACCTGCGCTATGCAAAGTGGGAGTCTTGTAGGATGGATTAGCCATAGTGCGCTTTTTAGACTCCTCCTTATCGTCCTTGGCGGAGCAGCTCACTAGCATGGTAAGGGCTGAAAACGCAATCAGTAAAAATGGGTGTTTGCTCATAATATGTTAGGTTGTGGCAGGCATCACAGCTTGCATCATTCGTCTAAAAGACCGCATGAGAGTCAGCATGATTTCCTGTATGGTTGTTGGTTGTTTCCTCTTAGGGCAAAACAGGCACAAACCATCGCCAGAAAAAGATAAGGATGCGAGGCCTAATTGTCACGCTTTTCTTGAGTCACTACATGATCTTTGACTGTTAGAAAAAAACTTTCATTTCGCTATTGCAAACCATCTGGATAGCATTTAGAGACTCCCCGCCGCACGGCAACAGCCCTATAGTGTAATTGGTAACACACCGGATTTTGATTCCGTACTTCCAGGTTCGAGTCCTGGTAGGGCTACTTTTTCACCTCTTGTGCTGTTTGCACTTTTTCCGTTTGCGCCATTTTTAGCCGCGCAAACCTACGTTGATCTCTTGTTGGATCGTTCCTTGCGTTTTGTTTTTTTACCCAGCAGCAGCCTCAGCGCAGCGTATGCCATCAAGGGCTGCCGAGATGATCCCCCCCGCATAGCCTGCGCCTTCTCCACAGGGGTATAAGCGCGGAATTTCTGGGTGCTGAAGATCAGTTTCATTCCGAGGAATTCGTAACGGGCTACTGGTGCGCGTCTCAAACCCTAACAATCCAGCCTCCTCTGTGACGTAGCCACGCATTCCATGGCCAAATTTCTTCAGCCCCACCTGCATGCGCGAGGCAATGAACTCAGGCATAATCTCATGCAACGGAGCAGACACCCCACCTGGAAAGTAGCTCGTCTTAGGCAGTGAGTCAGAGATTTTTCCCGCGAGGAAATCTGTCACCCGCTGGCCTGGAGCTTTTTGCATTCCCCCACCCGTTTTTGATGCCAGTACCTCCATATGTTTCTGAAAGGCAATGCCAGAGAGAATACCGTGCTCTTTTTCAAACTCCTTGGTATCCTCTGGATCAACACTCACCACCATGCCGCTGTTTGCGAAGGGTGAATCCCGGCGTGCTAATGACATACCGTTGACCACTACTTCATCATTTTCTGTGGCAGCGGGCACAATGAATCCTCCTGGGCACATGCAGAACGAGTGCACTCCCCTGCCCCCGATTTTACAGGCTAAACGATAACGCGCTGCGGGCAGGATGCGTGGTCGTTCCTTGCCGCGAGGGTAATGATACTGGATACTATCGATAAGTGGCTGCGGGTGCTCAATGCGCACGCCTACGGCAAAAGTTTTCTGCTCCATGAGCACGTTCTGCTTGGCGAGAATTTCATAGATATCGCGCGCGCTGTGCCCCGTCGCCAAGACCACGCCGTCACCAGAAAACTCCCTGCCGTCTGCCGTGGCCACCCCACACATGATGCCAGAGCCATCGCGGAGGAGCTCCACAACCTTCGCACTAAAGTGAACCTCTCCACCAGCATCAAGCACGCTCTGGCGAAGTGCCATAACAACGTTTGGCAGTAAATTCGAGCCAATGTGCGGGTGTGCATCTGTTAGAATGCGCTCAGGTGCTCCGTGGGCAACGAGAGTGCGGTAAATATCATGCACCGGGCCACGTTTTGTCGCGCGGGTGTAAAGTTTTCCATCCGAAAACGTCCCCGCTCCTCCTTCTCCAAAACAATAGTTAGAGTCTTCAATCACCCGCCCCTCTCGGAGGATGGGTGCTAGATCAAACCTCCGCGATGAGGCGTCCTTCCCGCGCTCTAACAAAACCGGCTTTACCCCTAGCTCGATCAAGCGCAGGGCGGCAAACATTCCAGCAGGTCCACAGCCCACGATGACTACCCGTTTAGCACCGCTCGGGAGTGTGGTGTAATCTGCCTGGCACTCCGGCTCCGGCGGCAAATCACACCCCACAGCCACCTCTAGGCGCAGCTGTACTTTAATTTCGCGTTTACGGGCATCTAACGAGTGCTTGCGCAGCCTCATCTCTCTGATGGCACGCGGCGGCACACCTAGCTTTCTGGCGCATTTTTTCCGCCACAGTGCCTGATCCTCTGAGCTCTCAAGAGGCAAAATAATATCAACTGTTTCCACCCCTTGCATAATGCGTTT
Organism: Akkermansiaceae bacterium; assembly: GCA_049609505.1. Classification (GTDB taxonomy): domain Bacteria; phylum Verrucomicrobiota; class Verrucomicrobiia; order Verrucomicrobiales; family Akkermansiaceae; genus Oceaniferula. Next base: position 6,087 of record JBMYYO010000045.1, read on the forward strand.
TCTAGCTGTTAATCGTTTGTGTTTCCACGCTTAGGCTATCGCCGCCTTCTGCCCGTCAGCCCCCATGTTCACAAAGCTAACACAGGTTGAAAACACAGATTCCAGCTCATCACCCCGCCCCTTGCGCACTTCTACCTGGTAGCTGATAGAGGTTTTTCCCACTTTAGATTGCTGGCATTCTATTTCCAGAATAACGCCTTCCTCCACCCCTGTGTGGAACTCCACCTTATCCATGCCCACGGTGACGAATCTGCACTCTGGATACTGCAAGCTAGCTGCAATCCAGCTCGCTTCATCGACCCATGCTAGCATTTTCCCTCCAAACAAAAAACCGTATTGGTTTAAGTCCCCTGGCATGATGAGTCGGTGCGTTTTCATAATGATGGATCAGTTCCTCTTAGCCTAGTTTCTCGATCTGGATGCGTTTGTAGCGAGAATGCCCACCTGGTGATGAGGTTTTCACCCCCTCAATATCTTGCAGCGCATTATGCACCAGACGGCGGTAGTAGGCGTTGAGAGGCTTGAGCCTCCGTGACTTCCCATCTTCGCGAACTTGTAGAGCTTGCTCACGAGCGGTTTTCATCATCTCAGCCTCTTGATTGGCACGGAAGTTCTCACAATCCACCCTCACCCGTGGGGCATCTGGGTAATGCTTGCAGAGGATGCGGTTTAGCAGATACTGAAGGTCCTCCAAACGATCACCATTCTTGCCAATCAGGATGTCATTTTTCTCTGAGACCAAGTTCAAACAAGGGCCGTCAGCATTCTCTGACCTTTCCATGGATACCTGAAACCCCAATTTCCCGAGCATCGTCGTAAGAATTTCCTCAGCAGCGTCCAGCGGATTCATGGGAAAACTGATAGAAGATACATTGCCTCACGTCAAATGCCACTTTGATAAAATCATAGAAAACTCCTACTTTCCGCTTGAAAAATCGTGCTGATTTAGAAGATTCCTCAGCGTTGCACCGTTTTACATTGTGCGCACATTATACAGCCATGATTGAAGTAAACAATCTCAGCAAAAACTTCGGAGCTAAGTCCGTGGTTCAAAATCTCTCGTTCACTGTGCAACAAGGAGAAGTCCTTGGCTTTCTCGGCCCCAACGGCGCGGGTAAGTCCACCACCATGCGCATGGTCACTGGATTCATCTCGCCAACGTCTGGCGATGCCAAAATCTGCGGCACTTCAGTAATCGATCACCCAAAGAAGGCAAAGAGCCACATCGGCTACCTTCCCGAGTCTGCACCGCTTTATGACGATATGACGGTGCGTGATTTCCTCAAGTTCTGCGCCTCAATGCGCGGTATTAAAGGTCGTGCCTCCAAGGATGCTGTCTCCTCCGCCATCGAGACCTGTTTCCTTGAGGGCGTAGCCCACCAATCCATTCACACGCTGTCAAAAGGATACCGTCACCGCACTTGCTTGGCACAATCCCTCATCCACGATCCAGATGTGTTGATTCTCGATGAGCCCACCGATGGGCTTGATCCGAACCAGAAACATGAGGTCCGCCAGCTGATTAGCCGTTTAGGTAAGTCAAAGGCGATCCTCTTCTCCACCCACATTCTGGAGGAAGTGGACGCCGCTTGCACTCGCGCCCTCATTATTGATCAGGGAACCATTGTAGCGGATGGCACACCGCAGGAGCTCCGTGCCCAGTCAGGCACAGATTCCCTGCACGATCTCTTCCGCACACTCACAACGAAGGAAACGGATTAACTGTCGCCACACACACACCATCACATCTCACAATTTTTCCATGTTCACTATCTACAAACGCGAACTCAACAGCTACTTCACCCAGCCCACTGCCTACGCGGTGATCTGTATTTTTGTTTTCCTCTCCCTGATTCTTACCTTCACCATGGGAGACTTCATTGACCGCAACAACGCCAGCATTGCGTGGTCGTTTTTCTACTACCACCCATGGATCTACATGCTGCTAGCACCAGCCCTCGGAATGCGCCTCTGGACAGATGAGCAACGCAATGGAACCATCGAGCTACTCGGCACTTTTCCAACAACAATCTGGTCATCCATTCTCGCCAAGTATCTCGCCGCAGCCACCGTTTGGCTCATAGCCCTCATCCTAACAACCCCCATCGTCATCGCCGTAAACTTCTTGGGCGATCCAGATAACCTGACGATCTTCTCCGGCTACATCGGCAGTTTCTTACTCTTCTGCACCTTCCTTGCCATCACCACTCTGATCTCAGCATTCACTAAGGATCAAGTCACCTGCTTGATTGTTTCCTGTTTGATCTGTGCCTTGCTCGTCATCATCGGCTACCCAGATTTCTCCCAAGTCATGGTGCGCAGTTTCTCAGAGTCCACCAGTGATGCCATCCTTTCCGTAACGGCCTTTGATCACTTCATCCCAACCTTACAAGGGGTGATTCGTATCCAAGACCTTGTTTATTTCTTCTCGATCATTATCGCCTGCCTCCTCTCCACCAGTGCCATCCTCAGCGCGCGCCGTTCCTAATTTCTTAGCTACTTTATTTTTTTCACACCATGTCTGAAAAAACATCACCCACTTCCGCCGAGCCAACTACCGCTCCGGACACAGCCCAGGGCACAGCTTCTGCCAAAGTGACACGTCCCGTCCTGCGCGCTATGCTTGGTATTTTCGCCGTCATTCTGATCGTCATTTTCTCTAACTGGCTAGTCAGATCCACCTCGGTGGGCAACCAGAAGATCGACCTCACCGAGGATGATCGCTACACCCTAACCGATGGCACCAAGGCCATTCTCAGCGAGGTCAAACAGCCCGTCATCATCCGTTACTACGCCACTCGGCAGAGCAAGCTGATGCCGCATGATGTGAAGAACTACATGCGCCAAGTCGATGATATGTTAGAGAACTACAAGCAGCTCGCTAACGGAAACATCCGCATCGAGCACATTGATCCCCAACCCGACACCGATGCTGAGGACTCAGCCAATCTAGACGGCATCGCAGGGCAACGCATCAACAACGAGAACCTCTACTTCGGCCTCTGCATCTCCTGCTTAGATCAGCAAGCCACCATCCCTTACCTTAACCCCGCCAGTGAAACCATGCTGGAGTATCACCTCTCCAGCGCCATCGCCAACGTCACCACCTTCAAAAAACCAACCATCGGAGTCATCTCAGGGTTGCCTATTTTTGGAGCACCTGCTCAGCAGCCCGGACAACGTCCCCAGCAGCCATGGGTGGTGTATCGCCTCCTCCACCAGCGCTATCAGGTGCAAACCCTCCCGATGAATCCTAAGAAGCTAGACCCAGAGGAAACTCCCGTCCTGCTACTCGTCCACCCTGCTGGCATTACGGATAAAACGGAATACCTGATCGATCAATATGTGCTGCAAGGTGGCATCGTGATTGCTTGTCTGGATTCATTTGCCCTCACCGCTCCCGCTGGAGATCCACGGATGAGAGGCATGGGTGGCACGCCTAAGTTCTCTACATTTAGCAAGCTCCTGCCAGCTTGGGGCATAGGCATGGACACCACCTCAGTAGTAGCAGACGGCAAATACACCACCGACTTCGGCAACGGCCAACGCATGTTTGCCCATCTCTCACTGACACCAGATGCCATTCCTAACAGCGATGAGATTGTTACTCGCAATTTTGAAAACATCTACCTCCCGCTCGCTGGAGGATTCACTCTCAATGGCGGCGGTGGCATCTCCGTAGAAACCCTTCTGAGATCATCCAAGGAAGTAGTATTGATCCCTGGTCAGCAAGCTACCCGACCCGATCCCGGCCTCTTCGCCCGCGAGTCATCCACTGGTAAACACTACGGCCTCGTGCTGCGTCTCAGCGGCAAGTTCAAAACAGCCTTCCCTGATGGCGACCCTGAAAAAGCCACCGCTGATGCCAAAGATAAAACTCCCGCGCAGCCCTCCCTCAAGCAGGGCGTGGAGGATAGCACCGTCTATCTCATCTCCGATGCTGACTTCCTCTTTGACCGCGCCTGTTTCCACCAGACACAACAAGGCTACATCCCGATCAATAATAACGCCGCCCTGCTGCAAAACATCCTCGATCAATGCACTGGCTCCAAGCACCTCATTGGTGCCCGCAGCCGCTCCGCCGCCACCCGCCCCTTCACACGCATCAAGGACATGCAGACGGACTATGATCAGGAAATCCGCGAGGAAGTGTTAGAAGCGCAGAAGAAACTGGAAAAAATCCGCGAGGAATATGATCAACTTCAAGCGCAGAAGACAGGAGGGAAAACTGCCATCCTCAGCGATGAGCAAATGTCTAAGCTGCAAGAACTCCGTGCTGAGCAGATCGAGCTCACCCGTGACCTCAGAGAGAAGCAGAAAGGCCTGCAAGCTCGTAAGGATAACCTCTATAATAAAATCACCTGGATGGCCGTCGCCATCACCCCCTCCGTTGTCATTCTCTTTGGAGTTTGTGTTTGGCTCACCCGCCGTTTCCAAACTCGTGCTAAATAAGCAATCCTCTTCTTTTTTCCTCAGACCTTTCCACTCATCCATTTTCCATGAAGTCACGCACTGTCATCATCCTCTGGGTAGTAGCCATCGTCCTCGGCATTGGCTCCTACTTCGTTAAATTCCACGGAAACAATGAAACCACCTCCCACACCACCCTCTCACCTGGTGATAAAATCTTTAGCTCATTCCCCGTGGAAAACATCGCCACCATTACTCTGACACAAGGAGAAGATAGCACACAAATCGTACGCACTAGCCAGCACGAGTGGGGTGTGGCGAACAGGGAAAACTACCCGCCGGACTACGAGCTACTCAAGAACCTGTTAGGAGCACTACACGCGCTCAAGGTGACGCAAGGATACCCAGCAAAGGAGGAAAACTTCGGGCGCTTCGGCCTGCTAGAGTCCAGTGAGACCGTTGGCGAGCAAGGACTACGCATCACGATCAAAGCCAAAGACGGCAGCACGATCGCCGATGTCATGTTTGGCAAATATAACGGCACCGGACAGGCTGCAGGGCGCTACATGCGCAGCTACGCAGACACCTCGGGCGTTTATGCTGTAGGAGAAACCTTCCCCGGCGTTGCCGCTACACCAGAGAGCTGGTTAGATAAAGATTTCATCAAGGTAGAACAGCTTCAGAGCATCGCCGTCTCCGCACCAGCAGACCCCTCGTTTGCAGCATGGAAGGTCAGCCGCTCAGCTGTTACTGGCCCTACCGCCCAGTTCAAGCTCGATGGCATGAGCGAGAAAGAAACCATGAAACTCACCTCCACCACAGAGCTGCGGAGTCTATTCGGCTACGTAGCGTTCCAAGATGTGTTAGATGCCAAGACCGTGCAAGAAACATCCCACCCAGATGCCAAGCTCAAGCGCATAGCCACCCTCACGACGATGGATGGCCTCACCTACACGCTGACCTACTGGCCACAAAAAGCTAAGCCAAAAAAAGAAGGCGATCCTGAACCAGACCCACGCCTCCCTGAGGTGAAGCCGAGCTACCTCGTCACCCTTACCACCACGGCAAACATCCAACAAAAACGCACCGCAGCAGCTGGTGAAAAACCTGAAATCAGCAAGCAGCTTGATGCCCAATTTGCGGCAGCAAAAAAAGCCACAGAGGCGAAACTGGCAGCGGCCAAGGCATTCGAAGGCCGCACCTTCAAGGTCAGCCACTCAACCATTGCACCGCTTGAGAAAAAGCGCAGTGACTTCGTAAAAACCGTCCGCCCCTCTGTCACCTCTCCCCCCGTTCGCGTGCCAGGGAGCCAATCCCCACCACCACTAGCACCATTGCCACCGCAAGGGCGCTAGTAGATTCAGAAGCCACAGCAGCAGGGCGACCAAGCTAGGGGTGGAAGTTGAATGAATAGCTGTAGCCGTCATGGAATCAGCCATCTGTAGCAAGTAGCAGGCAGCAGCTACAATGGCTGGACGAATGATAGTGGGGTCAATATCGAGTTTGTTGGGGTTACAGTTGCAGTTACCCCATCGGACGAAGGTGATGGCTTTGTTGATCTCAATGGAGTGTCAGGATCTGGTCGCCTATCTCAAGATATTACGACGATTAGCGGCCAATCCTACCGTATTGACTTTGCACTCAGCGGAAATCCAGGAGCTACTGGAAATAGATTTGGCGATAAGCCAATGTCCGTATTATGGAATAACAGTTCTGTAGGGAGCTTCACACACATTCACACCCTTGGGGAGCAGCACAATAACCTCCGCTGGGCAGACCAGTCCGTCATTGTTGTAGGCACTGGCTCGGATAAACTAACTTTCCTAAGCACTGGTGGAACCAACGATGCTGGGCCGATGATTGACGATGTTACCATCACAGCAATCGTGCCTGAGCCATCCACAGGTGTGCTTTCTTGTTTGGGCGTTGTTTCCCTGTTGATCCGACGCAGGCACTAAGGCTCAATGCACAGCAACTCTGCGGCGGGGCAACTATCACTTCTTCTTTTTCGCCTCAAGTAGCTCGCGCTGTCGTTTCTCTAAGGCGATCAGTCTAGTCACCTTGACTTTCGCTTCATCGCTTAGCTTGCTGATGAGCGAGTATTCAATAGCCTCCACCTTGCGCCGCGCTACGATGGATGCTTGTTGTGCGTCCTTCACTTCTTTGAGTTGAAAGGCGGCTTTGTAGTATTGGCCATCGATAGAGCGCATTTTTTTGCGTCGCTCAGCAATCAGCTCCTTATCGTCCCCACTGCGCACATCGTTGTAGGCTTTTTTTGCCGCAGCTAACTGCTCGCGCAAATCTTTCAGAGCAGGGTGCTCGCTCATTGTTTTACTAACAGCCGCCTTGGCTCGGATGGACGCCATGTTTGCTTCTTTCCAAACAGGATTCTTAAACCGATCTGTTTTCGGCAATAACTTCTTAACTTCACGTCGCAACGGATACAGCTCTTTACTAACATCAGATAATTCATCAGCAACAGCAGACCCAGCAACAAAACTGAGACCAAAAACGCACAGTAGGAGATAGTGAACAGGATTCTTCATAGCGCCACGTTACAACGAGTACAGATGAACTCAAGCACTGAAAACCAACCAGACGCACAGGCACAGGGTTGTGCTACGAGCGGTTAGAAACTGCAGGACGGGACTACTACTCGGATTCACAATCATCACTGGATGGGAACTCAGTGCCTTATAGCCCCTTCACGCTTCACTTGCCTGGGAGCAGTCGATATAATATCCCGCTGGAATAACTGCACAGGTAAAGAGCCCCATCATTGCCATGACCAAACGTAGCAATGCCCCCTTCCACACCAGTCACTTTTAGTTCAGTAGATCGACCACTCTTGATGCTATAAAATCGGCCTGAAAAATCTGCGCAGATATATGCGCCCTTTAGTCTCAAATGGGTTCCCCGATAGACATAGCCACCTGTGATACATGACATCTTATCGCGAGCATACACGGTGATTGGCAACGTGTGTTTTGGCACGGAAGCTAACATGGCATGAGGTACTTTTGAAAATGAAGTAGCCAATTTACCCTCAAAAACTGGCCAACCAAAATTCAACCCAGCTTTTCCTTGCTTAGCTATGTTCACTTCTTCAAATGCTTGGTGTGCGTTATCGGGACGTTCCCACGGTCCAGAGCCCACGTCTGCAATCCACAAGTCTCCAGAAACTGCATCAAAGCCGCACCTCCATGGGTTACGAAGTCCTAGATGATAGATTTCTGGGCGGGCTTTGTCTAATTTTTGAAAAGGGTTGTTTTTGGGAATATCATAAGTAGCTATGCCATCTTTGAGGTTTTTACCATCCACATCAATCCGTAGTATTTTGCCGCACAGCGTTGAGAGTAGTTGTCCATTGGCATGATGCCCGTTATCGCCCACCGCCATGTAGAGCATTCCATCTTTCGGCCCAAATTCCATCCACCCTCCTTGATGCTCAGAAGCCCAGGGTTTAGGTATTACCAAAATCTTATTCAAACTGGAGGGATCTGCCACATTGGGATTTCTTTCCGACGCACGAACTCGCAATAGAACTTCTTGTCTATGATCAGGCTTAGGTCCTGGATCGGTATTATACCTTATAAACAGATAACGGTTTTTTTTGTAGTCAGGGTGAAATGCTATTCCCAAGGCTCCGGTTTCTACAGCATTCGTGAACACACCCTTAATCGTCAAAAATGGCTGATTGTTTATTTTCCAAACTTTCCCCTTCCGCTCGACCACTCGGATCACGCCTTTCCGCTCTAACACAAACAGACGATCCTTATCACCTGGAGCCTGAGCAATGGCTATCGGACGTAGCAGTCCACTAACCAGAGTCTCAGCATCCAGAGCCCACACCTTCGTCAAACAGAGCACCACACAGCTCAACGTTATCATGATTTTCCGAAGTGGGTTTATAGGCATAAATTAATAGGTTGGTTGCGATTTACGTTTACGAGAACCAGGAACATTCGATAAGAAGAAATCGTTTGCTGAATACACGAGGTGAAGATTCTCTACAATCCATAGATTCTAGAGTGAAATCAGGCAAGAATATTGCTTTAGCGCATATACGAACCAATTGCTGCATCGTGTAGCTGCGTGAGCCTAGTTGTTTCTAACCCACTCCCCCACCGTCATGCTGTCACTGAAGTACCTGACTCGGTAAAGCATGACCCCGCCGGAATAGTTCCAGCGGGGCTTCTATGTGGTTTTTCAGTATTAACCGGCTATTTCCTGACTATGGAAACTCTGCCAATCGTCCAGGTTGTTCAGGTTCACGGCATCGAGGATGGTGCCATCGTCTTCCAATCCGCAGGCATCAAGGATTTCAGCACGGGTGTCATCAGCGTGGATGTAGCCTGTAATGCTGTCGTTCAGTGTGGTCACAGCTGCGGCATCAAGTGCGCCACCGCTTTGCTCCAGCACCCATGCCTCAAGCTGAGTGTAGGTTGGCTTAGTTTGCATGAAGGCTACAAAGGCGTCTTTATCAAGACCGAGTCCATCAAGCACCATTTGGTCATAACCGCCGCCAATGGCAGGGTAATCGCTGTGCAGTTTTCCGGCATTTTCCAGAGAAACTTTCTGCCAGAGACGTGGTAAGTGAAGAACGCCGAGAGGACCTGCAAGACCTGAGCTGATAAGTGGGATAGTTGAGTTCATTGTATTTTTGTTGGTTGTTAATTTGGTTTTTTGTTGTTCAACAGCCTACTGGCGACTGAGGAAAGTGAGTTCGGAGATGGCAGACTTATCGAGCTGTCCTTTTCCAAGCGCTGTGAGCTTATCGTACTGGGCTTTGGTGGCATCGTTGAGTGGGAGGTTCAGCCCGGCATCGTTTGCGAGTGCCTGGGCGAGTCCGCTGTCCTTGGCTGCGTGTTCCGCCATGAACCACGCCTCGTGATCGCGGGCGATCATGTCCTCGCTATCAGTTTCCAATACCCGACTGTTAGCTCCTGTTTGTGAAAACACATCCACGATCATTTCGAGATCAAGGCCGAGGGCATCGGCGAGGCCTAGCCCCTCGGCGAGTGCTGCGGTGTTGATGTTCATGACCATATTCACCAGTGCCTTCACCTGGGATGCCTTGCCTATTTCCCCAGTATGTTTCAAGTTGATACTCATTTGGTCGAGTAGCGGCTTGAGCTGGAGAAAAGTCTCCTCCTCACCGCCGATAATCAGGAAAAGTTTGCCCTCGCGTGCCTGGCTAATGCTGGATGCCATGGCCCCCTCTAGCGTGGCAGCACCGGCCACCTTGGCGGCGGCATCGATATCCTTTTGCACTTGAGCAGATACGGTTGCGCAATTCACAAAGACAGTACCCTCGGAACCCTGTAGCAAGTTGTCATCACCATCAATAAAGATACTGCGCATGGCTGCATCGTTACTCACGACAGTAAACACCACGTCTGCAGCGGCCGTTAACTCGGAAAGGCTCTCGCAATGCTGGGCGCCCAGCTCCTCAGCTAGTGCGGCAGCCGCCTCCTTGTCCACATCGTTTACCGCTGTGATCTCGTAGCCACAGTCCTTTAGACGGCGTGCCATGTTCGCGCCCATGCGCCCGACTCCTACAAATGCTATTCTTTCTTTTTTCATTGGTTGTTTTGGTTAGTTTGTTTTATTCATATACCTAAATACATCGATATGTTATGAGGTGTATTGAGATTGTGTGGGATTGGCTTATCGGTCGCTTACAGCTCCAGCTGTAGCTGGCTGAGATAGGCGCGGATGGTGGCATCATTTCGCTGGTAGTAGGTCCATTTGCCGATGCGCTCCGTCTTGACGAGATCCACCCTCTGAAGGATGGTGAGATAATGCGAGATGGTTGACTGCGACATACCTGTCTTCTCTGTAATGACATTGACGCAGACTCCGTCGGAAAAATCCTTCCCATCCTTGTGAGGGCGGAAGTGTTTCTCAGGATCACGCAGCCAGCACATGATGTCCATGCGCGTGTCGTTGGCCAGTGCTTTGCTGAGTTCGACGAGGTTCATGGGCATGTATATAAGCTGAATGATCTTTGCTGTCAACTTTATATTTCGATATATCTCGATATGTAGAACATTATTTACAGATGGCAAAGACGCGTCTAGTGATGCCTTAGTGTTAGATCAATGTATGACCTAATGTCTCAGTTAATTCCTCGCAGGGCGACCAAGCCTAAGGGGGAAAGTTTCTTGGCTTGATGATGCGGGCTATTCTTTCACCAAACATCTGTGTCCCAGTTCCAGTCGCGGGGGTCTTTGGTTGAGCCTTTGACAATCTCGGCGGGGATGCTGATGAACTCGGTTTGTTTCTTGAAGTTCGGCTTGAGGTGGAACTTGATGAGCCTGCGTTCGGTTTTTTGTTTGGTGGTGACTGAGACATCTGCCAGCACAACGATATCGCCGTCGGTGCGGGGATAAACTTTGAGTTTCCCGGGAAGCTGGAAGTTGGCAAAGGCTTTACCTGGTTCTTTTTTGTAAGGCTTGAAGGGAGCATCTATACCGAGGTGTGTGCGCGGGAACCACTCGCTGCGCTTAGTTTTCGAGGTAGTTACTTTGATGCGGTGCACGGTTAGCCTTTGGTGCTCGCCGTGTCTCCCCTCGGCTTCAATACGCCAGTTAAATGGGCCGTCCAAGGTGGCTGAGCCCGCCATATAAACCATCGCGGACATGGCAAATCCTGAGCCGCCGCCGATGGGCTTCACCGCGCTTGTTACTTTTGCACCATTGATGGTGACGGCATTTGAGGTTTTGTAGCTGTGGCTCTTGGTGTGGATGTGACCGCAGGAGCTGAGCACGATCAAGAATACGTAGAGAGGTAATTTTTTGAGCTGCTTATTCACCCGTTTACTCAACTATAGATCGGTGGGGTTGTCAATTTTTTTTGACAAGATTCACATGATAAACAGGATTTTTAGCCTGTTTAAGAAACTATTCACTTTTTGTTTCTGCCTAACAAGGCCAGCATTCTGCCGGTGTTTCCTTTTTCGAGGCGATAGCTGTAGTAGGTTTCTAGATCGGATGATGTGCAGGTCCCACTGTCCGTGAAGTGATGCTCCAAGATGCCTGCTGCGGTGGCTTGTTTCCTGATCTCAGAGGCGAAATCCACCTCGTAGGCAGGTGGGCGGATGCACGGAGCGAGGGCGGCTTGAATGTCACGAGAATCGCTGCCGTAGTGCTGCTGCATCATAGCAATGGCTTTTCCTATGATATTGGCTTCGGTGCCTTTTTTACCTGAATGGAGAAGTGCGATGGCGCCTTTCACGGGATCGCTCAGATAGACAGCACCGCAGTCCGCCACATAAATACCGAGGCAAACCCCCACGTCCGCTGTCATTAACCCATCAACGCCAGCTGACACCGTGCCTGTTTCCCCACTCTGAACAATAGCAATACCATCGCCGTGAATTTGCTCGGCGCGTTGTAAGTTTTCCCAATCAAATCCCAGCGTAGTAACTACTTGTCTATGGATCGGCTCTAAACGGGCAACGGTGGCTTCTCTATTAGTATCCACTTCAATGCCGGGCACTCGGGTCACAAATCCCGCTGCCACTCCAGGCTGCGATTGAATATTTCTAAGGAAAGGATCAAAATCTTTAAAGTAACAAGGTGCTTGCGTCATCGGCATAGAGCCTTAACGCAAGCACCTCGGATTGCCAAGCTCCTTACGGAGCGTTGACACTAGTTCTTATATAGACCGGCCGTTTAGGGCGCGGCTGGCATGATCCACGGTATCAGCCTCTTCTTCATCCATCTCGGACATAACGTCTGAGAGGTTAGTGGCGATCTCGCGGCGCATACGTGCGACCAACTCGGTTCCGCGTTGGGTGATGCGGACCATGATCTTGCGGCGATCTTCAGCTGCGTGCACACGCTCTACATAACTGAGCTTCTCAAGGCGATCCACCAGGCCAGTTGCGGCGGCGGTGGAGTGACCCATTTTCTTAGCGATGTCTGACATAGTCAGGTAATCTTCGCTAGAGAGATACGCCAGCAGGAAGAACTGTGGAAACGATATGTTTCCGCGGTTCAGCTCGCTGGAGAGGTTCAGAATGCAGGAACGCTGCGTAAACAGAACGAAGTCTGCAAGGCGGTCTGTATCGACCGAGCTAGTGTTGGAGGGACTAGTTTTCATTTTAGTTTGTGTACATTAGTTGTTAATATCGACCAATGTGAACACAGTTGCGAAATCAGAGATACATAAAATATCAGGCTCAAGCAAGATAAAATTTTATCATTTCTCAGGATTTCTAATCATTTTTTTGATTTTTTTAATGAAAACTCATATTTTATGGGGTTTCTGGGGGTTTAGGATCACGGGATTCCTGACTATCAGTCTCATCTTGTTTTTCCTCATCTGTGGATGGTTTGGCGGGGGTAGAAGGTCTGATTACTCGAATATACACCGCGTCCCCTGGCTGCACATTTCCTTGCCTGATGTCCGCGGCCACGTGCTCGCCTAGGCGCTCTCCAGTGGGATAGAGACTACCTGTGCGCCCCTCCCCACGGCTCTCTACCACTTCTCCATCCTTTACATTCCAGCGTCCATAGCGGCGGATCAGCACAAAACTGCCATTCACACTATGAATTCTCCCCGCCAAGCGGATATTGGTGTTTACCTTGATTGGCTCAGGTTTTTTCTTAAACAAACCACAGGAGCACGTAAGAAGACCTATCATCAGGAGGAGCGCATATTTCATACGCTGATGCGTAGTGCGGATTCAGCGCAAAGTAAAGTAGGCATGTTCGGTCAGCCAAATCAATAAACCAATTGCAAGCTAGTCACGGAACTTTTCCCCACTATAGTTCCTCACATGAAGATACTCATTGCATGCTGTGCTTTTGTTTTTTGTACGTTGGCTAATGCTCGCGACCCGAACTTTATCATTATTTTTACCGATGATCAGGGCTATCAAGATCTTGGCTGCTTTGGCTCGCCAAACATTAAGACTCCTCACTTGGATCGGCTCGCCAAGGAGGGGCTCAAGCTAACAGACTTCCATGTGCCATCGCCAGTTTGCTCGCCATCTCGGGCGGGTTTGCTTACTGGATGTTATCCCAAGCGAGTGGGAATGCACAAACACGTTATCTTCCCTACCTACAAATATGGACTACATCCAGATGAGGTCACAATTGCGGATCATCTTAAGTCACATGGATACGCAACGGCCTGTGTGGGCAAATGGCATCTTGGGCATGTGGCAGAGACACTGCCCACGGCTAACGGCTTCGATAGCTACTTTGGCATTCCCTATTCCAATGACATGAGTCACCCGGACAACAAAAAGAATTTTCGTTTCTCTCAGGATGCCAGTTGGAAAGACCAGGATAAACATTCACCACTTTGGCGAACTCCACTGATGCGCGGCACTAAGATCATCGAGCATCCAGTGAACCAGCGCACGATTACTCGCCGGTACACAGACGAAGCGATCAAGTTCGTAGAGGCCAATAAGGATAAACCATTCTTCCTCTACCTTCCCCACTCGATGCCACACATTCCGCTCTATGTGCCACAGGACGCCTACGATCCTGACCCCCAAAATGCCTACAAATGCGTCATTGAACACATCGATGCCGAGTGTGGAAGGTTAATTAAAAAAGTCCGAGATCTAGGCTTATCTGAGAACACCTATATCATATTCACCAGCGACAACGGACCGTGGCTTCCATTCAAGAACCATGGCGGCAGTGCTAAACCTCTGCGCGCAGGCAAAGGCACCACCTTCGAAGGCGGGCAACGGGTTCCTTGTATTGTTTGGGGACCCGGACGCATCCCAAAAGGTAAATCATCTGATGCTCTCACTAGCACGATCGATCTACTGCCCACCATCGCCAAGCTTTCTGGTCATCCACTCAAAGCGGGTAAAGAAATCGATGGCTTAGACATCTCCCCCACCCTGACCTCTGGAGCGGACTCACCGAGGAAGGAGTTTCTCCACTATAGCTCTCGTGGTAAACTTGAAGGTATCCGGCAAGGCAAATGGAAATTGTTAGTGAAAGGACCATTCCCCAAAGCACCCAAGAAAAAAATCCATACCCTGCTCTACGATCTCTCAAATGACATCGGCGAAGAAACAAACCTTGCCGCCAAGCATCCAAAAATCGTCACCGCATTACGCGCGCGCATGAAGGAGCTCGATGCCGAGATCACCCGCAATGCGCGCCCTGTCTTCACTAAGAAATAAGTTGGGCGATCATTAGTGCCTTAGTCCCATGCCAAGGTGCGTATTTCGAAAGGCTTCACGGATAGCGTGGTGTCTTGACCGGAAGTTTCCAATGCCTTGTCTGCCAATGGGTTTTCTAACAGATCAACTTCTTGCGCCTCGCCTTTCAGGGTATCGCTCTGTAAGGTGACATTGCCTCGGGTATTGTATCCCTCGTAGAGTCGGACGACTGCGCGGTTAGACTTCTCAGCAGGTTTTACGGCTTCGATAAAGACTCCTGGTCGATCAACGGAGAGGAAGGATTTCTCGGACGGCAGTGTCTCATCTCCTGCTGTGGCATTTACGACGTGGAGCGGCACGTTGAAGGCGTAGGACTCTTCGATCACGCCGCCATCTTGCAAACTTCCTGCGTGTGGGAAGATCGCATAGCTGAAGGTGTGCAT
>JBMYYO010000046.1:0-20494 GCA_049609505.1 Akkermansiaceae bacterium
GCGTCTCAGGCAGTGCACGACCACGCCTCTATGTTTCCCTCTCTGAGGGTCTCGACCAAACGCACTTTATTTTACTTATTCACAAACTTATAAACAACATTTAACTCAATCATTTAGAATACTTTAACCCAACCCCTCACTCAGTTACTCACATTATGTTCAAGAAATTTTTCACACTCCGCTCCAATGACATCGGCATTGACCTTGGAACGGCCAACACGCTCGTCAATGTCAAGGATCACGGCATTGTCCTGCGTGAGCCTTCCGTAGTCGCCATCAACTCCGGCACCAACGAGGTGCTAGCCGTTGGCGATGATGCCAAGCGCATGCTCGGTCGCACGCCTGGAAACATCGTTGCCATCCGCCCACTCAAGGACGGTGTCATTGCTGATTTCGAGGTCACAGAGGCGATGCTCCGCCACTTCATCCGTAAGGTAAACAACAACCGCAAACGTTCAAACCCACGCATCGTCATCGCTGTGCCATCTGGTATCACCGAAGTCGAGCGCCGTGCCGTGCGTGAGTCCGCTGAGCAAGCAGGCGCACGTGAGGTTTACCTCATTGAGGAGCCGATGGCAGCTGCCATCGGAGTGGGACTTCCCGTGCAGGATGCTGCCGGAAACATGGTTGTAGATATTGGCGGTGGCACCACTGAGGTCGCCATCATCTCCCTTTCCGGCATCGTTTACAGCCGTAGCGTCCGCACCGCTGGAGATGAGCTCGATGAGTCCATCGTCCAATACATGAAGCGCGCATACAATCTCATGATTGGCGAGCGCACCGCAGAAGAGATCAAGATCCGCCTTGGCTCCGCTGCCCCTCTGCCAAAGGAAACCAGCATGGAGGTCAAAGGGCGCGATCTCGTGGCTGGACTGCCAAAGACCATCACCATCACCTCACAGGAAATCCGTGAAGCCATGGCTGATCCACTCACCACCATTGTGGATGCCGTGCGCACAACCTTAGAACGTTGCCCTCCTGAGCTAGCTGCGGACCTTGTTGACCGAGGAATCGTTCTCGCTGGTGGTGGAGCTCTTCTGCGCGGCCTTGATAAACTTCTGCGTGAGGAAACGGGACTCCCCGTGCACGTAGCAGAAGATCCCCTCAGTGCCGTTGCTGAAGGAACAGGAAAAGCTCTGCAAGAGATCTCCTTCCTGCGCCATGTCACCAACACTGATGCTAGATAAAAGTTTCTAACAGAAACCTTTCACAATGAAGCCGCAGAATCTCATCGCACTCCTGCTATTTATCGCAGGTGCTGTGTGGGCTCTATCTCAGAATGAGCACTCTGTGCGCGGCATTCAGAAGACATACTACAAAGCCATTTCCCCCTTTCTCAAAGGTGGCTCCACCATTGAAAAGACCGCCAGCGGATTTATCAAAGAAGCTGAGCACTCTGCCGAGTGGGAAACCAAGTATGATCTCGCCAAGGAAGAGCTTGATAAAAAGCGTATGGAAGTTGCCCACTTCCGTCAGTTGGAGCTTGAGAACGCCCGCCTCAGACAGGCACTCAAGTTCCAAGAGCAAGCCCCCTTCCACGTTCTAGCCGCAAAAATCATCCTGCGCAAACCCTCCACCTGGTGGCACACCGTCACCATTGATCGGGGTGAGCGCCATGGCATCGGTGTCCAGCTCGCTGTGCTCTCTCCTGAGGGCTTAGTCGGCAAAATCGATTCGCCAAAATCAACCACATCCACCGTGATCCTACTCACCGATGAAAAGTGCCAGGTGTCAGCGAAAGTTGACGGCACTCCGGAAGTAGGCATCCTGAGCGGACAACGCGGACAAGTAGGGAAAAGCCCCACGCTTCGTCTCCGTTTCCTCTCGAAAGACGCCAAAATCAAACCCGGCATGTTGGTCTTTTCCGACGGCCGCGGTGGCCTCTTTCCTGCAGACATTCTTCTCGGCACCATCGAGTCGTTCGAATCCGGACCACTCTATGGAGAAGCACTCGTCAAGCCAGCGGTGGATTTTTCGGCGTTACACACAGTGTTCGTCAAACTCCCAAAACCACCCGAGCCATCCCGCTAGCTTGAACTCACTGAAATACATCATCTGCAGTATCCTACTCACCCTCGCCGCGTGCATGCTTCAGCATTACATGCCAGCGATCAGTGGGCTCTATGATGCTCGGATACTAATCCTTCCGTTGGTGTTCCTCTGCGCCTCCGTTACGGTGGACTTTGCCACCATGCTCTTCCTTGCCTTCATGTGTGGGTTTTTCTGGGATGCCCAGCACACGCTAGCGCCTCAAGGTGGTGATTCCAGCATTTATATTCAGAAAGTGGACTCCTTGAGATTTGGATACAGTATCATTCTCTACGGCATGATGGGGCTTCTTATGCAGGGTATCCAGCCACTCTTCCGTAAAGGTAAATGGCACATTTCTTCCCTGCTGGCTGGCGTAGCGATTTTCCTCTACCTCTTCAGTGAGTTCCTAATCATCAACTTTGTCCGTGGAGACTTTGTCTTTCCAGCAGCGGCACTCTACCGCATTTATCTAACGGCCGCCATCACCATGCTCTTTTCCCCTCTCGTGTTCTGGCTGCTCTTCCAGCTAGCTTCACTCTGCCGCCATCAAATCCGCTATGAAGGTCTCGTTAGCCAACCTCGCTACTCATCCTAACATAAACTAACAATTCCCATGGAACCTCGCTACCGACTACGCCTCTATCTGCTCACAGGACTCATTCTGTGCGGCTTTAGTTTGCTGGTGCAGAGGCTCTACGAATACCAGATCAAAGAACGCTCCCGTTTCCTCGGGCAGGTGCCGTCTAACTACACAGTCACTATCCGCGAACCTGGAATCCGGGGAGAAATCACAGACCGTACGGGCGTCATCCTCGCCCACAATATACGGAACTACGAGGTGGCTCTGAATCTCGATGAAATCCGCGCTGACTACAAACGCCACCTCATCGACACCGAGGGAAAAGAAGCAACCAAAGGCTTCCGCGATATCAAAACCAGTGAAATCATCAACACCTGGGTGCGACCAAAGCTCGCGGCCCATAATCTTGATAAAAGCTACAACGCCCGCGCGCTGGACACCCACTACATCACCCACCGAGGGCTCGTTCCTTTTACCTTCCGTGATGATCTCAGCTACGATCAGTTCGCCCACTTCGCCGAGCATAACTTAGAGCTACCAGGAGTTTACGTTCGCGTGCAGCCACGCAGGGAATACCTCTACGGCTCACTCGCCTCTCACGTTCTTGGCTACATCAAGCAATGGGAAAAAGGCGATATCTCAGAAGAGGCTCAGCGCCGCTTTAAGCACTACACTGGCGACAGCAAAGGCATCGCTGGCGTGGAAGCCACCATGAACGGCTACCTAACAGGTGAAGAAGGGATCACAACTCTTAGCAAAAATGAAAAAGGCAAAATCCTCAAAGTGCTCGATCACATTGAGCCTGACGTTGGCTCAAGAGTGGAGCTTACCATTGATGCCCGCGTGCAGTGTTTAGTAGAAAACACCCTCCGCCGCGTTGGCAGAGCTGCCGCTGTGGTGATGGACCCTAACAGTGGTGAAATCCTAGCCATGGCATCCGTGCCTGACTTCACCCCAAGCTACTTTGTCCCAAGTATTGATCCCTCAGCATGGAAAAGCTACAACTCAAACAAAGCCAACCCGCTGGTGAACCGCGCCATCAATAACTTCACCCCCGGCTCCACATTCAAACCCCCAGCAGCCATCGCAGCCGCCATTCATGGGCATAACTATGACGTCGAAAACTGCTCTGGCTTCGTTACCTATGGCAGAATTAAGATTCGCTGCTGGAAGACCGCTGGCCACGGACCACTAGGCCTACGCGAGGCTACTCAGCGGTCATGCAACTGCTACTTTATGAAGATTGCCAATGAGATCGGCAGTAAAAAAATGATCTCATCTTACCAGCTACTCGGGCTTGGCCAAAAAACAGGCATCGAGTTGCCATCAGAATCCCCCGGCCTCATCCCGGGCAATCGCTACTGGAAAACAAGACTCCGCCCAGGTGCTAGCGTCACGCCCTCCATCACAGGCATGATGTCCATCGGCCAATCCGATTGCTCAGCCACTCCACTACAAATGGCCTCCGTCATTTCATCAATCGCCAACGGAGGCCTCTACTACAAACCCCGCATCGTCCGCCGTGTGATCCATCCCCATAATGGCACGCTCGTGCAGAATCGCCCCAACCTCAAAGTCAACCTACTCCAAGAAGGCGTCAAACCAGAACACCTCGCACGTATCCGTGAAGGTATGTTCTTAGCTGCCAACAAACAAGGTGGCACCGCCCGCCGCGCCTCAATTAAAGACAAAGGCGTATGCGCCAAGACAGGAACTGCACAGACCACCGACATGGGCACCAAATCTAACGATGCCTGGACAGTTGCCTTCGCCCCCTACGATCGCCCACGCTATGTCGTGGTCGTTGCCGTGAAGCGAGGCACCAGCGGAGGTGCCGTTGCTGGACCACTTGTCCAGCTCATCATGCGTGGCTTGTTTGCCCGTGATGAAGATGGCTTAGAGCTACCACTCGCAAAAATGAAGGAGTTCGAGGGAGACTTCATCGTGCGCGATAAAATCGAACTACCAGATCAAGGAGAGCTCATTGACATCGCATACGAAGACGGCGGCGAGACAGGAAATGAAATTAGCGACATCCCCACCGCACCTGCCGTGCCAGAACTCATCACTCCCCACATTCCCAAACCAACAATCAGACAAGAAGCAGACGAAGCAGGCTCACGAGCCATCGTTGTGCCTGAATAAAAAAAATCTTATTTTCAAACTCTTACTTAACTAACAACTCATGATCAAAAAAATCAAACAGGTTCTAGGCTTCGGCGCTCCATCCCCGATGGAGGGAACCTCACTCATTATCAATTCTGAAAAACTCGAACGCCGCGTAGCCCTCATTGAAGAAGGCTCACTGGAAGAATATAACTTAGAACGTGAGGGAGACCTCAACATCGTTGGAGGCATTTTCAAAGGAACTGTCAAAAATATCGAGCCCGGCCTCAAGGCAATGTTCGTGGACATCGGCTTAGAGAAAAATGCCTTCCTTCACTTCTGGGATGCTATTCCCGCCGCCCTCGATAGCGGTCTGGAGGAAATCCAACGCGAAGGGCAGAAAAAGAAGAAAAAGAAAAAGCGCATCACGTCCAAAGACATTCCTAGCATTTACCCGCAGGGCTCAGAAATCATGATTCAGGTTTCCAAAGGCCCTATCGGAAACAAAGGCCCTCGCGTCACCACTAACATCTCCCTCGCTGGTCGTTACCTCGTGCTCATGCCCTACTCTGATCAGTTCGGCATTTCCCGCAAGGTGGATGACCCCAAGGAACGCCAACGCCTGCGCCGCATCATGCAGAAGCTACAAGTACCAGAGGGCATGGGAATCATCATGCGCACCGTTGCTACCGGGCAGCGTGCTCGCCACTTTGTGCGTGATCTCGCTATGCTGTTAGAGCAGTGGTACGCTGTGGAGGACACCCGTGATGAAGAGCCCGCTCCTGTGTGTTGTTTCCGCGAGCCAGATCTCATCGAGCGCAGTGTGCGTAGCTTCCTCACCGATAACGTCGGTCAGGTGATTTGTGATAACGAGCAAACCACCGAGCAAATGCGCGAGATCGCAGGCCGTATCTCCCGCCGTGCTAAGCGCCGCATCCACCACTTCCCTAGCCGACAATCTATTTTTGAGAAAATTGGCATTCAAAAGCAAATCGAAGAAGCATTCTCTCGCCAAGTCTGGCTAAAGTGCGGCGGCTATCTTGTCATTGATGAGACAGAAGCAATGATCACCGTGGATGTAAACACAGGCAGAAACAAAGGCTCCAAGGACGTTGATAAAATGCTCATGGAAACCAACGTGGAAGCTGCTGAGGAAGTAGCACGCCAGCTCCGCCTGAGAAACATCGGAGGTTTGGTCGTTGTTGACTTTATCGACATGCGCCACCGCCGGGATCAACAGGCCGTTTACCGCGCTATGAAGGAACGTCTCAAGCGCGATAAAGCAAAAACTCAGGTGCTGCAAATTTCATCCATCGGACTGATGGAGATGACCCGCCAACGCCTCAACGAATCACTCCGCGATAGTTTGTTAGAGCCATGCCCATACTGCCAAGGCCGCGCCCGCGTAAAAACCCCCATGACCATGAGCGTAGAGGTGCAGCGTGCACTAAACACAGTGATCCAACGCGGCGAAGGCAATCTCGGTGATCTCGTCATCGTGGTGAATACCGATGTCTTAAACCGCTTCAAAAACGAGGATTCGAACCTCTTCGTCGAACTCGAGCGTACTCACAGTGGCAGACTCACCTTCCGCACAGACCCTACACTGCACCGTGAGCGCTTTGCCATCATCGAGGCAGACACAGAAAAAACACTCCATCAAGCGTAAGCCACCCACACCGTGCCCGACTCCAAGACCATTGAGATCGATGAAATAGTCACCCCCGAAAAACCAACTGGGGGCGGCTCATCTGATCAGCGTGAGTCGGGCAAGGCATCAGAAAATGAGGAGACATTTGGCGGACAGAATCCATTTAAGGATTTCCAGAAGGCACTCCCATGGAAGGCACGTATCACCCTCAAGCTGACGCAGTGGTTTATGCTTCTGCGCAGCAAGAGCTGGGGAAAATGGATCATCGTCCCAGCCATCTTACTCGCCGTGCTACTGATCATCCCACTAGGAATTCTATTTATCCTAGCTATGATGATCAGATCCATTTTCCGCTCACCACGCTAAGTTTTTTTCGCTGCAACATCTTGCTGTTGAGCGGAAACTATAGCGCGGCTTGAGGGAGGAGATATTACTCCTCTCCCTCGCCAGAGTCTTCGTTGGTTTCCTCGCTCGCTTGCGGCTCGGTTGTATCTGCAGCAGATTCTTCAGCACCTTCAGCCTCCTCAGCCTCTGGCTCTTCATCATCTGGCATGACACGTGCGATGTCTTGCAAGCTCTCGCCACCTTTTAGGCTAACGAGTTTCACTCCCTGTGCGGCGCGCCCCGTTTCACGGACGTCTGCGCAGCGAATACGGATCGATTGCCCATCAGAAGTCATCAGCATCAGCTCATCTTCTTCAGAAACGGATAGGGCACCTACGACGCGACCGGTTTTCTCCGTGACGTTCATCGTTTTCATTCCCTTACCACCACGGCCCTTCGCCATGTATTCCTCATAAGCAGTGCGCTTACCTAAGCCATTTTCACTAGCAACAAGAAGCTTCGTATCATCCGTCACAATCGTAAGCGCTACCAGGTGATCGCCTTCGCGCGGCTTGATCCCTGCCACACCTGCCGATGGACGGCCCATAGCACGGATATTATCCTCACTCGTGCGCACGCAGTAGCCAGCACTCGTGACCAAACAAACATCATTCTTACCCGAAGTGAGCTTCACCTCAACGAGCGTGTTTCCTTCGTCTAGCTTGATCGCAATAATGCCGTCCTTGCGGAAGTTCTTGAAGTTAACCAGGCTCGTTTTCTTCACTTTCCCTGAACGGGTGGCAAAGAAGACAAAGCCGCTATCCTCGGCAAAGGTGACGTCCTCGTCCTCCTCATTCACACGGCGCTCTAGACGCAGGGTGGCGGCTATGTTTTCTTCAGGCTGTAAGTTAAGCACGTTTTTAATACTACGCCCTTTCGATGCGCGAGAGCCTTCCGGGATACCATAGACTCGCTCAACATACACACGCCCCGTATTGGTAAAGAACATCAGGTAATCGTGCGCCTGCGCAGAGAAGAGGTGCTCTACAAAGTCCTGTTCATCCTCTTCTGCGGCATTGGCGGTGCGGGTTTCCATACCACGCACACCTTTACCACCACGGGCTTGCACGCGGTATTCTGCGGACGCGGTGCGCTTGATGTAACCTTTGTTAGAAAGAGTGACAATCATGCCATCATTGGCAATGAGATCCTCAATCGCAATCTCCCCTTCATCCGGAAGGATGGGGCAGCGGCGAGGCGTTGCGTATTTTTCTTTCACCTCTAACAGCTCATCTTTGATGATTGCTAGCACGCGTGCTTCTTTGGCGAGGATATCGAGGTAGTCCTTGATCTGCTCAAGGATGTTATCATACTCCACCTTCACCTTGTCCTGCTCCATACCAGTGAGCTGATAGAGACGGAGCTCGAGGATCGCGTTGACTTGACGGTCTGTGAAAACATATTTCTCACCCTGCACACTTGGCTGGGAACGGATGAGAATGCCTAACTGCTCGGCAGTTTTTACCGGGAAAGTGTAGGCCTTGAGTCGCTCACGGGCTTCATCGCGGTTCTTGGAATCACGAATAATTTTAATAAAGTCATCGAGATGGCCAAGCGCGAGAAGGAATGCCTCCAAATTCTCTGCCCGGTCTTCCGCTTTACCTAACAAGAAACGAGTCCGGCGGATGATTACCTCACGGCGGTGCTCAATGAAGCAGTCCAGTGCGTCCATAATGGATAGCTGCTTAGGACGGCGCTCATGGATCGCCAGCATGTTCACACCAAACGACGTCTCCATCGAGGTGAGCTTAAAGATTTGGTTCACCACAACCTGCGGACGAGCATCACGCTTGAGGGTGATCTCGATCCGTGTTTGCTCATCAGAGAGATCACGCATGCCAGAGATGTCCAAGAGGATCTTCTCCCGAACAAGCTCGGCGATACGCTGCTGGAGAACCGCGCGGTTTACGCCGTGGGGAACTTCTGTGATGGTAATGACGGAGGTGCCTGATGCTTTTTCATCAATCTCCATCGTGCCTCGCATTTTAATGCTGCCACGGCCTGTGTGGAAGTAGGAGTCGATACCCTTGAAACCGCGAATCTCACATTTACCAGCAAAGTCTGGCCCTTTGATATACTGCTTTAACTCCTCAATAGTGAGGCTTGGGTTATCAATCCGCGCACATGTGCCATCGATGACTTCGCCAAGGTTATGCGCGGGGATATTGGTAGCCATACCCACGGCAATTCCTGTGCCGCCATTCACTAACAGGTTTGGTATAGCTGCTGGGAGAACGACGGGTTCATTACGCGTCTCATCATAAGTTGGCTGGAGGTCAACGGTTTCCTTCTCAAGGTCCGTCATCATGGCTGAGCCAAGATGCGTGAGGCGGGCCTCCGTGTATCGCATCGCCGCAGCAGCATCCCCTTCCACGGAACCAAAGTTTCCTTGGCCATCGATCAGAATCTCACGCATCGTCCACGGCTGCGCCATGTTCACAAGTGTGGTGTAGATCGCACTGTCACCGTGCGGGTGGTATTTACCCATCGTATCACCCACAATACGCGCACTCTTCAAGTGTGGCTTACTGGGGGAAAGCGAGAGGTCATTGTGCATCGCGTAAAGGATACGGCGCTGCGATGGCTTCAGGCCATCACGGGCATCAGGCAAGGCACGGGAAATAATCACTGACATCGAGTAATCCAAGAAGGACTTGGACATCTCGTCAGCAACGTTGATTGGCTTGATGGAATCTTTAGGTTCGTCGGACATGGAAAAATTATTGTAAAACTATGAGGTCAAATGAGACGGATCAATTAAACATCGAGGTTCTGCACGTTGAGGGCGTTGTCTTCGATGAAACGCTTGCGGGGTTCTACGATGTCGCCCATGAGGACATCGAACATTTTATCGGCTTCGATCGCGTTCTCTTCGTCTAGGCGAACGCGTAGGAACTGGCGTTTCTCTGGGTCCATGGTGGTAGCGTAGAGTTCCTTGGCATTCATTTCACCCAGTCCTTTGAATCGTTGAATACGCATTCCTCGGCGACCAATCTCAAGCACGCGGTCGAGAATCTCAAAGAGGTTAAACACTGGGAGTGCTTCCTCGTTTGAGCCGTCTCCTTCGATCAGTTCATAAAGTGGTTTATCCTCTGAGAAAAATGGATCGGTTTGCACGCCAAGTTCGTTGAGGCGGGAGAGGATCTTGGAAATAGCTGCCGCTTCATGAAGCTCGCGTTTGACAGCGCGGCGCTGCACGCCTTGGTATTTTTCCTTATACTCAGCCTCTTCTTCTTCGGTTAGCTCCTCGTCAAACAGACGGAGGTCTCTATTTTCCGAAGCGAAGGCGAGCAGATCTTGCTCTGTGGAAAAGTAAATAATATCCTCTTCGTTTCCGAAACGGATGCGCACCATATATTCTGGCAGATGCCCGCCCTCACCGTGACTGAGCAGCTCTTTGAAGTCCCCGCCGTGTCCTGCTAGGGTATTGGTGAAACGAGTCAGCTGGGCAAGTGTATCTAACACGGTGGTTAGAAGATCACTATCTACCTCTTCCGTGCTGCCGTGCTTTTGCAAGCGCACGTCTTCTGAGCCGAGGTCGATAAGAATTTTGTTCAGCGCATCGTCATCGGCGATGTATTCCTCACGCTTCTTGCGAGTCACTTTATAAAGTGGTGGCTGGGCAATGTAGAGATAGCCTGCTTTGACAAGCTCTGGCATGTGACGGCAGAAAAACGTCAGCAGCAAGGTGCGGATGTGAGCACCATCAATGTCAGCATCCGTCATAATGACCACTTTGTGGTAGCGGACTTTTTCAATATTAAATGCTCCTTCCTGATCCCCCTCCCCGATGCCCGCACCGATGGCGGTAATCATGGCTTGGATTTCCTTATTTTGCAGAGCCTTGTGCAGCCTCGCTTTCTCCACGTTAATCACCTTACCACGCAGAGGCAGGATGGCTTGGTTGATGCGGTTTCTTCCGGACTTGGCTGAGCCACCTGCGGAGTCACCCTCCACAATGTAGATTTCTGACTTAGCAGGGTCTCGCTCTGAGCAGTCTGCCAGCTTGCCGGGGAGTCCACCGCCGGAAAGAACTGATTTCCGAACAGTCTCTCGGGCTTTCCGTGCAGCTTCCCGTGCACGGGCAGCGTTAACAGCCTTATCAATAATTGTTTTTGCGAGGTTAGGGTTCTCCTCGAAATATGCTTGCAAACCCTCGTAAACGATGGAGGACACTACACCCTCAATCTCAGCATTCACCAATTTATCTTTCGTCTGTGATGAGAATCGAGGGTTGGGCATCTTGACGCTAATCACACAAATGATCCCCTCGCGCACATCATCGCCAGAAAGTGATGGATCTTTTTCTTTGAGGATTTTATTCGCCTTGGCGTATTGATTGATCGATCTTGTTAGAGCCCCACGGAAACCTGTTAGGTGAGTTCCTCCATCCGCATTGGGAATGGAGTTTGCGAAGCAGAGAATATTATCCTGATAAGAATCATTGTATTGGAACACAACATCCGCAAAGACATCGTCTTCGGTGACTTTACCATCGTAGTCGATTTCGATTTGGCGTTTTCCTTTAAGGATTACAGGCTCTTCGTGAACGAGGTTTTTGTTTTCACCGAGCTGAGAGACAAACTCTTCAATTCCTTTGGCGTAGAAGAAGTTCTGCTTGGCCGCGGTTTCTGGACGTTCATCTTCGAGTTCAATTTCTAGCCCAGGGTTAAGGAAAGCAAGCTCGCGAAGACGGGTGGCGAGTCGGCCGAATTCGAACTCAATGGTATCGGTAAAAATGGTGGCATCTGGGAAGAAGCTAACACTAGTTCCCGTGTGTGAGGGATCTACATCACCAACAACTTCGAGAGGCTTCACGGTGACACCTCTCTCGAAGGTGATCGAGTGGACTTTACCATCGCGTGAGACTTCTGCCCTAAACCAATCTGAAAGTGCGTTCACACACTTCGCGCCCACTCCGTGCAGACCACCTGAGTATTTATAGGCACCTTGGCCGAACTTACCACCCGCGTGCAGACTTGTTAGAACAAGTTCCACGGCGGGTATCCCAAACTTAGGATGCACTTCAACGGGGATACCCCGACCATCATCTGAGATGGAAACGGAGCCATCTACGTGAAGAACAATGCGGATTTTATTACAATAGCCTGCGAGGTGCTCATCAATAGAGTTATCTAACACCTCAAACACACAGTGGTGCAAACCGCGCACATCGGGGTCACCGATATACATGCCTGGTCGTTTCCGAACGGCCTCAAGCCCCTCTAGTTTATCAATTTGTGATGCGCCGTATTCTTGGGCATCTGAAACGTTGGTATCTGCACTATCAACCTCATTGTTAGAGGTGTTTTCTGGCTCTGAAGAAGGGTCACTTGGCGTATCACTCATAGACGCCCCAAATGTCTGAAATTATGGAGCAATAGACAAGAAACTTCGGCTTTTTTAAGGCTTTTTTTTAGGGTCGAAAACCACCCTCTCAATGGGCAAATTCCGATCAGCTTACCGACCCTGCAAAAAGAAATAAACAGCACCACAAATGAGTGCCACAACGATCGCCAAACAAGCAATCTTCACAAATGCCATCACCTCCTTCTTCTCCTCATATTTATTGGAGATAGCTGTCGTAGGGCTAACCGAACGAGTAACCCGTGCTGTTTTCGCCAGAGGTTTTGGCTTAGGCTCTGGAACAGCTCGCTCAGGGGCAGCAGAAGGGACGTCCTCCTTTCCTCCGGTAGAAGATACCACTCCTCTAGGTTTAATCGCCACAGGAGCCGCAGTTCGAGAATCAAGCCTGTCTGAAACAGCCAGCGGAGGTGCAATGATCTTAGCCCCACAAGACGGGCAAGGCCCTTCTACTCCAGCGAGGGAGGGATCAACAACAAGACGCATGCCACAAGCAGGGCAGCCAAAGCGTAACTGTTTATTTTCCATAGTCGGTCAACACAAGGGAGGGTTCACTGGTATGCAAACTATGTTTGACCTAGATGCCAAGAAGATTCCTCTGCCAATTCAACATTTGTTCTTCAGCGCCTTCATGATTACCTGCTAGTGCCTCGAGAACAGCACGTGGAGCAATGAGTGAGGAGTCGATATCGAGCTCTTCAGCCACTTTATTTCTCTTGGCAATTAGCGCGTCCAATTTTGCATCAAAACCTTTATCTTTTTTGCGTCTAACACCTCGGATTTTTTGCGGCCACTCATTCTCAGATGCTTGCCTAGCAACCTTTACTGCGTCATTGAAAGATGACACGCGTTTTGAGCGGAAATGCCTAGGAAGGCTCACTTTCTTACCCTCGGCTAGGGAGTAAGACCACTCGATGATCTGCTTATTGCCCGTCACCATGAAGGGCGGTCTATCCCAATTTTCAGCTTCAGCATCCCTCCATTCCCATAATGCTTTTAGGTAATTCAGCTCCTTAGGATCCATCTTCCCACTACCCTTGATGCGCCAGCGATCAGTCTTCACTGGACGCTTCTCAAATGATTTGTCACGCGCCGCTTGGCAGCTTTCTTCAAACCAATCATACCTCCCGCACTCCTTGAGCTTAGCTACAATCTTCTCAGCCATTGGCAGCAAGTAAACCACATCGTTCAAAGCATACTCCTCCATCACAGGTGTCAGAGGCCGCTTTGCCCAGTCTGCCTTCTGTGATCCCTTCTCAAGAGTCACATCCATGTAGAGGGAAACCAGATCCCCATATCCAAACTTACGCACGCCCAGCAAACGCGCACCAATTTGCGTATCATAGACAACGGGAGGAACCACATTCAAATGATTCCGCAGCATGTGCATATCATAATCCGCTCCATGCATCCAGCAGGTTGCGCCTTCTAAGTAGCTACTCAACGACGACAGGTCATCGATCGCCAAAGGATCAATCAGAACGTGATCCTCCCCATCGCTGAATTGAAGGAGGCACAAGCTCTCACTATATCGGTGCAAACTATCTGCCTCAGTGTCCACGGCGCAGACCTGACCTTTCCCTTTAAGAAACTCATCTAGCACTTCCTTGCTATCAATCATGAAACTGTATTCTCTTGCTATAAAAAATCGCCAGATGCGCAATTGGCACCTGGCGATGAAAAGTTAGTAATTATTTCATTCAGGGGTAATGCTAAATCCCTTTATTGCTGCGTAATGGCTGCGCGAATGAAGCAAGGTGCTGGCGGGCTATCTGAAACACTGCGCACTGTGAGTACTGTCTCATCGTCAGTAACAATAACCCAATCAGGGTCAGCAGGGGTAACCTTCGTCCATGTTACCATGTCACCGCTATACTCCACCTCATACTTGAGAGATCCGCCAGCGTTAGGGCGCTTAGTGATTGTGACCTCACATTTGCCATCCATGTTTACAAATGGCACTACTGAACCGGCAGCTGTTGGGTTATCAAGAGGATCAAGCATGTCTGTGCCCAATGCGAACTCCATCAGGTTGGTTGCTCCGTCTCCGTCAAAATCGCCAGTTGGCAATCTTAGATTATCAGGAGTGTTCGCAGGAAAACCAAGTTGTTTGAATCCCTCATAGCTATCAATAAAGCGAATAGGCACACCCCAAACACGAACTGATGTATCGCTCGTCACCAAAGTAGATGGCTGATTGCGATCAAAGCGGATATAAATGAACGCTTCATCTCCAGGAGTGAAGAAGAACTGAGGCAAACGGTAATAGCCGATGCGGATATTAGGCAGCCTAAATGGCGAACCACTCGGAGGAAACACAACGTTAGGATCGGTTGGGAATGCAGGAAGCTGGAACATATCCGCAGCCTGTGTAGCTGCAAACCACATGATCACTTCATCTGCACCATCAAATGAGTTCTGCGTGTGAATCCCTTGCCATGTGATATCATTGGCGACGCGCGGATCAAACTCCATTGCGCCGTTGCTCCAGTTATCATCATTGGTGAAACGGAAACCCCAATCAAGTGGTGACTGGGTGAGACCAGGCCATGACTCAGGCATTGGGAACTTTGTTAAGCTTACAACCACCTGTTGGTTCGGTGTCCCCAGTGGCGCATTGGCAGGAAGCAGCCCAGGCAAGCCAAGCTTGTATGTGCCTGTAACAACGGTGCGATCGTGGCGAGCGCGCTCAGCCTCCGTTGCCAAGAAATTTTGCTGATGAACGTAACCAGCAATCTGGTAATTACGCTGATCGACCCAATCTAACACATTATAGAAAATCTCAGCACCACCTTCCACAACGGGAAGGATGCCTGGACGTGGAAAAAGTGATGGTGGCGCACTGATGACTGTGACCAGCTCAGGGTGTGATGGAGCAATTACGGAAGCTGGCAGCGGAGCATTGGGAAGAGAAAAGAACAACCCTGCGTCACGGAAGCCGTCTAAGTCAACATCACCATCAATTACAACAGCTGTCGTACCAAGAGGACAAGGAGGCATCTGACTTGGAAAGAACGGCGCTCCATCAGCAAGCGTTGTACCATTGAATGCACATGGGGCAATTTGAAAACTACCGTCAGAAATGTCCAAGCGGAGAGCTCCGCCACTGTAGAGAACTGTAGTGGGCGCAGTCTGGAAACCAGATTTAGCACTCGTAAAGCTCACATCAAGCTGCCCATGGCAAACAGCAGGAAGAGCCAAGGCGGCACAAAGGGATAATCGTTTAATCATTGTAGGTGTCAGTGTAGGTGTTGGTGTGGATATAGGTATTTACGCTATGGATACGTCAGCGCAAGGGGAAAAGGAAAAAAAATCACCTCGATTCAGGTTGAACGGCACTGGAATTTACCTGCCAATCTCAAGCCCTGAAAGCAATAATTCTGCATTCGTTGTTGTTCTCGACAAGTTTTTCAAGAGAGTTTCTATTGATTCCCCGATGGGCATCGAGGCCAACTGGCGGCGAATTTCCAATACTTTCGCCATCTCATCAGGATGGTAAAGCCTGTCATCATTACGGGTGCCACTCTGAGGAATGTGGATGGCAGGGTAGATCCGCTGTTCTGCGAGTTCACGATCCAACCTTACCTCCATGTTTCCGGTGCCTTTGAACTCCTCAAAAATCACCTCATCCATTTTGCTTTCGGTTTCGATCAGTGCACTTGCCAGAATCGTCAAACTACCACCTTCTTCGCAATTACGGGCTGCGCCAAAGAACTTTCGGCTTTGCTGCAGAGCCGTCTGGCTAAGACCGCCAGAACCAATTGGTCCGCCGCCACGTTGGGAATTATTATGCCCACGAGCCAGGCGGGTAAGGCTATCCAGCAGTAAAATCACGTCTTTCCCTAGCTCGACAAGACGTTTGGCACGCTCCATCACCAGATCAGACACCTGTGCATGACGCTTTGAAGGCTCATCAAAGGTTGAGCTGAAGACTTCCGCATCTACGGTTTCTTCAAAATCAGTAACTTCCTCAGGGCGCTCATCTAGCAGCAAAACAATAAGCTCCACCTCTGGGTGATTCAGCTGAATCGACTTGGCGATCTGCTTGAGTAAAATTGTTTTACCGCCTCGTGGTGGAGCAACGATCAGGCCACGCTGCCCCTTTCCCAGTGGAGCCACCAAATCGAGCACTCTGGGGGACAACCCAGTCTCTCGATTTTCCAAGATGACTCGCTGGTCAGGAAACATTGCGGTCAGTTGATCAAACGGTTTGGGTTTTGCATACTGATCAACGGGCATTCCCTCAACTTCGAGAACCTCGCTTGCGGATAGATACTTATCCCGCCCCTTGGGAGCACGCAAGTTAACCTTTACTCTCTGCCCAACTAGCAGGCCGTGGTCGCTGATCAGGTGGCCATTCACATAGAGGTCATCTGGGGATGTTTTGAAACTTTTTACCGGGTCTCTCAGCATCGCGTAATTTTCTTTCGCCTGCTCCAGAATCCCCTCGCCTACTAGGTTCACGCCTTCTTTAGCATAAAATGTTAGAAGATCAAACAAGAGCTGACTTTTTGATGCCTTGGCTGGAATTTTCACCGGCAACACCTCTAACATTGAATAAATTTCAGAGAGCGGCTTGAGCCGATACTCGTTGATACAAACGGTCTCAGGAAGTGGCGGCAAAGCTGGCTCAGGAGCGGGCGCAGATTCATCCACCTTCACAGACTCATCAACCTCGGCTGGGTTGTTAGATTGAGCCTCATTTTCTGGGGTGGTGTTCTCCTGCTCGGTGCCTACCTCATCAGTGGCTTCTTGCGCTTCTTGATCTTGATTCATGGGACTAATAAAAAAGGGGGGATATTGTTAGGGAAATTGAGTTACTGAAAAGCCACGTAAATGATGTAACAGGCCGATTCGGTTTACTCAGTCAATGTGCGCAAAAAGCGCTGGCATTGCTGGGCAAGAGTGCGGCCTTCATTCCAGAAAACCACATCAGCCATGGCTAATTTTTCACTGATTGGCAACTGGGCAGCAAGAGCAGCTGTTACCGCATCATCGTCCCATGCGTTGCGTTTTTTGAGTCTTTGAATTTGAGTTTCTTTACTGGTAGCAACTAGTAAATTTGCCGACTGGCCAAAATCAAATCCATTCTCAAACAGGAGAGGAACCTCCGCAACGAACACGCGGGACGCCCCTACTTTATGTGTTTGCGCCAGCAATGCAAGACATTCCTCACGCACTTTTGGGTGAAAAATTGACTCTAAAAACGCCTTGTCACTAGCATCTGCAAAAACACGCTGGCGAAGTGCCACTTTATCCACCACCCCCTCCCCATTGATGATAGAGGAGCCAAAATGTTTTGAGAGAGCGGATTTTATATCACTACGCTGATAGAGATCTTTTACACAAGCATCTGCATCAAACACAACGGCCTCTGGCAGAAACTTTTGAAGCAGTTTGCAAAAAGTAGATTTACCAGTGGCAATACCGCCTGTGACGGCAAATACATGAAGCCCATTATTCATCGGATATCAGGAGGGTATGAAAAAACCCCAGCTGCACAAACAAGGTGCAACTGGGGTTGAGAGTCAATTATGAAGTGCGGTCAGTTCCTACTGAGGAAGCCCTGGTGCAATCACTGGAGAATCTCCAGGAGTTCCGCCAGGAGCAGGATCAAGACCAGGTGCTGCTGGTGGAGCAGAGTCTGGCTGATTAAGGCGTGCACCGTCAGCACCGATGATCTCTGCAGTCACAAAGATGATCAGGTTACTCTTAATGCGGTTCTCAGCCTTGGTCTGGAAGAGACGACCGATCAGTGGCAGATCACCAAGTATTGGCACTTTGTCCTGAACGTTTTGCACATCTTCGCGCATCAATCCACCAACTGCAACAGTGTAGCCATCATAGATGTCCATCTGTGTAGTCACCTTACGCTTAGAGAAGACAGGCATCTCAATGCGGTTTTCAGTGATGGTGATTTGAATTGGGTTACCGAGGGCATCAGAAGCTGGGCTCTGAATAGGTGAACCGTAGTTGATGAATCCTTCAAACTCAACAAGCTGTGGTGCGAAGTCGAGTGAGATGATCTGGTTGTTCTCGCCGATGTTTGGCAGAATTTCCAGAGTAACACCTGTGCTCTCTGTCTCGAAGGCAGTAGGTGTAGCAGGAGTCACAGGGAAGATGGAGCCACCGGAGAGGCCGCCACCGCCACCAAGACCACCGCCAGTTCCAACGCTGTTTGGAAGCTCTGGTGGTTCATACTCGGTTGGGTAGATAAACTCGCGAATCACCTCGATGGAGGCTTTTTCACCAGAACGAGCCATGACACTAGGAGCGGTCATTACATCGGTGCCCTTTTTCTGAGCAAGTCCGCGCATGATCATCTGCACCTGGCCGTCTGTGTAGAGACCTGTGAGTGAGAGAATACCAGGAGCCACGTTGCCGGATTGGGCGGTGCGGTTCGGGTTATTCAGAATGGCATCAATGCTGTTACGGGTAGTGGCGAAATCACCACTGCGGAGACCAGCTGTTGATGTGTTTGTCACCTGCTGAGTAGAGCCAGCTGGCACACCAGGGATGGTGGTGAAGTTCACTGGGCTGATGAAGTCAGCACCTGTGCGAACAGATCCGTTACCCACGGTGCCGCCACCTACGAAGGTGCTGCTGCCGTTGAGACCAATTGGTGAGATGATCCAATCGAATCCAAGCTCGTCAGTGTTTTCCTGAGAAACTTCGATAAACTTGGTCATAATTCGCACCTGGCGAGGTCCTTTGAGGCGGAGCGCTTCAATAAGCTGCTCGATGATGTCCAGATTGCTCAGGGTGTTACTTACTACAAGTGTGCTGGTAGCAGGGATGTAGTTAGCAAATGCTTTGTCAGGGAAGCTGACGCCACTGCGCTTGAGGAGCTCTTTAGCAGATGGGCGAGGCTTGATAGCATCACCACCGCCGCCGTCACCAAATGGATCGTCTGCTGGCGCATCAGCTTCTTCAGAATCGAGAAGCGAGAGGAAGCCAGGAGGCACTACGAAGGTGCGGGTGTAGAGGTCTGCACCGTCAACTTCGGTAATTGGCTGAAGAACAACAGAGTGCTCATCAAGCTTAATGCGAAGGCGAGTAGCATCACAGATATACTGAAGCACCTGACCAAGAGGCACGTTGGTGAGCTTGAGCTGCTTGATGCGAAGTGTTGCTGGGTTAACAGCATTGAGGTTATCGTCAACGCCGAGGTCATCGCCGTCATCGCCATCTGCTGCACCACCACCTGCGTCACGGACAGTGCCGCCACGGACGATGATGTTTAAGCCCTCGTTCTTAGGATCAAGCTCACGGGCACGGAGGCGGAGGAAATCAAGAGCCTCCTCAACGGTGTCATTATCAAAATCAACACTTGGGATGATAATGGTGCTGAGTTTCTGGCGGATGTATTCCACGCCAGAATCAAGTTTACCAGTAGGTCCTACATCGTGGAATTCTGGCACTGCTGGTGGCACGGCCATTTCCCATGCTGCATCAACTTCTGCAAGAAGTGTGGAGCGTGTGTGATCATAGGCAGCCTTGTAGTAATCAGATCTAGCAACGGAAATACGCTCAAGCCAGCGGCGTGCTGCTTTGTTGTATTTATCGATTTGAAGAACTTTAGTGAACTCTTGCTCGGCTTCATCAAATTTACCGAGGTTGTAAGCACCCTCACCTTTGTAGAGGTGCTTGCGAACGCGATCAACCTTCTGGGTGTGCTCGTAAGTGAGCGCAGGGTTCGTGCGGATTGGATCGTCAAGGTATTCAAGCTGCTTCTTAGCAGCGAAATTTGTTGGGTCCTTGCTGAGCACGCCCTCGAGGAGTGTGCGGGCTTGGTCATATTTACCGACGCGGCGGTATTTCTGAGCGAGTGCTACGGACGCATCACCGAGGTGACCTGCGTAGGAGTGGCGGCGATCAGCGAGTGATGGACCAGGAGGAAGGAGGCTGACAGCAGTTTGGTATTGCTTAACAGCTTCCTCGTAATCTTTCTTGGCATAAGCAGCGCGACCAAGCAGGAGAGCTGCATCGGCTTGCTTAACAAGTGCCTTGCGGCGAGCCATTTCTTGACCTGCGAGGTCAGAGTAACCGGCTTCGGCGACTTGAACGGCGACAGGCATGGTAGCAGCAACAGCCATAAGCAGAGCGGCCTTACGGCTTACGCTGCTTTGAATTAAGCTAGTGCTCTTACGGCCTGAACCATCTTTGTGTAGGTGTGTAGGTGTGGTTTCCATAATTGACGTGGTAGTTTCTGAAGGCTTAGGAGGGGTTTGTGAAGCGTTTTTTTCAGGAATTTTCTATTTATTGGTTAGTTAGTGAGTAAATACGGGGAAATCGTTAGGATTTATCTGTATTGGAACTTCTTGGTTTGTGGCTTTTTATCTTTATCGAGGTATTCGACTTCGAACTTTTTCTCTTTG
>JBMYYO010000046.1:20504-20749 GCA_049609505.1 Akkermansiaceae bacterium
GATCTGCTTCAGCAGGTAGGGCTTCACTTTCGCCTTTTCATCATAAGGCAATGAGAAGCGTGTCCCCTCTGGGATAGTGAACTTTGAGCCATCTTGCCCGAGAGCGTTGAGAGTGAAGGTGGCAGTGCTATCAACAATGCCGGGGTTCGCACGGCGATCAATGCGGTAAATTTTCCCCTTTTTGTTTTCGGCGAGATCCTCAATCAGCCAAATAGTTCCTTCACGCCCACCATTTGGGTCCTTTT
>JBMYYO010000047.1:0-20277 GCA_049609505.1 Akkermansiaceae bacterium
AGAACACCCAACACACAGAATACGATCATCAAGGGAACTTCCAAATAAGGCAGCGGCAACAGCCAATCACCTGAATATTACGGAACCCTAATCGCTCAGCCGTCTGTAGAACAAGGAATCCCTGTGATGCATTGGTTCACACAGAGTGAATCTAACTCACGCAATCGAACAGGTGCCCGTGCCTCTGTTTATTATGAAGGCGTTTTCTATGATAATATCTACGTCCGCCAGCGTGGAGGGTTCACGAATAACGGTTCTCAAAAATTTGATTTTAACAAAGGTCACCCTTTCAACGCAGGACCACAGTTGTCGTCCGTTGGGGAGGTCAACATGAACGGAAATGGAAACGACAGCTCATACGTGCGACAGCCGTTAGGATTTCAATTCCACCAGGCGGCTGGGAACCCAGGATGCACGTCTTTCCCTGTGCATATGCGACTCAACGGTAGCTTTGACCGAATCGGCACTCTCATTGAGCAAGTCGATGAGGATTTTCTCAAGCGTTATGGATACGATCACAAAGATGGCGAGCTTTATAAACTGGTGCAGCGCTCTAACCTCAATCCCGTTTTTCACGACACTTCCACAGGAGTAGAAAAGAAAACAGGTAACCAGAGTGATTTCACCTCCCTACAAGACCTCGTTGATGACCTCAGACAATCTAACCAAAGCGACCGCATAACGAGTTTCTACGATAACATTGACGTGCCAGAGTTCACCAACTACATGGCGATCCGCGCCGTGCAGCAGCAGGCTGATGATGTCCGGAAAAACTTCTACGTGTTTAAGGATAGTGATGGCGATGGCCGCTGGCGAATTTTCCCGTGGGATCTTGATTTCACCTGGGACATCGTAGGAGGGCACGGTGAGACTCGAGTCGATCATCCTTTCTTTGGTATTCAAGCGCAGCCAACCAATGATGGCAACAACCAGTGGAACAGACTCTACGATGTTGCATACGAAGATACAATTATGCAGCGGCTGATGCTGCGTAGGCTCCGTACACTCATGGACAACTACCTTAAGCCATCCCCCACAGGCAGCTGGTTCAATCCGAGCATCGATACTATTTTCTCCAGCATGAGTGGCCTTAGCGGCCCATCTAACAGTAACAAAAATTCTCTCCGTGACACGGAAGTGCCAGAGCGCCGTAACGAGCTATTTAACACCTACACATCCTCCATTCCTGGGCTAAGTACCGTCATCCCAGCGAGCCAACCGTCCAATCCAGCAGTAAGTATTGACGCAATCGATTTCGATCCCTCCAGCGGTGATCAAGATCAAGAATATATTCGCATCACCAATGCTGAAAACACTGAAATTGATATCAGCGGATGGAGTTTGAGTACGGCGGTGGACTTTGTGTTTCCAGCGGGCACGGTCATCCCCCGCAACGGAGAGATTTTTGTATCGCCCAAGCTGAAGGATTTCGTGCTTAGAACTACCTCACCCACAGCGGAGGAGAGAAACCTTGTAGTAGGTCCTTATGCAGGTCATCTCTCCAGCTTTGGTGAAGATATTGTGCTTAAGAATGACGAGGATGTAATCGTGCAAACTTATAGTTATAATGGCTCTAAAGTAGGCTTCACACAATGGCTTGATAATCGTGGCCAAACAGACCCCATCGCAGATGAAGATAACGATGGATGGAATGAACTTCTAACTTATGGTCTTGGCATTGATTTGGCTGGTTCTGATTTTGAGCACGGTGGTGACATCATCAACGGTTATCTCACTCTCACATCCACGGTGCGTAATGATCGCGATGTGGATGTGATTCCCCAAATTTCTAACACCCTCACCGGGTGGGTGGATGCGGTCATTGGCACGGATGTCATTCTTGTATCAGAAACCGACAATGGCGATGGCACCAGCACGGTGGTTTACCGTAGTGCTAACCTCCACAATAGCGTGCCGGGCGGTAAGGAGTTTATCCGTTTGGCCGTCCGGGAGGACTAAAGCCGTATGGATGCATTACCCTAGCCTGGGTTAGATTATCGGCAGTTGTTCGCAACAGCTCTGCGCGCCGCCCAAAGTTTGATTAGGAAGTAGATACTCGCTAGCAGCATCACTCCTTGCCAGAACCAGAATGCCCTTGGTAAAGCACGCACCAAGCTCAGCGGCAGATCGGCGAGAGGCAATGCAACCTGTGGAGCATAAAGTGCACCAGACAACGGAGATGATCCTGCGATCCATGATGCCAGTGTGATAAAAGAATTATCCGTAATCGCCAACACCGCGCCCACCATAAATGGCACCACACCGACGATGATAACGGCGAGGCCCAGCACCTTCCTCCCCCAACCTTCGCAGAGTGCCTGAAAAAGGAACGCACCATTAAACAGCACCAACCCAAAGGACAAGATCACCAGCCATGGCGTGACCTCTTCATTGAACCAGTGGGAGTTCATAATCGCCTCGGTAAACACGAACCAACAGCCAGTGCCCACCACCACCATCAAGAAGGTCCACGGGAATGCCGTCGCAGGATCAGACAACGGGTTGAGATTGGTTTTTCCAAGTTTTAATCGGCGACGCCAGCCACGGATTTGAGTTTCCTTCCCCGGAGTTATCATCAAGGTAAGCAGCCAGATAAGCACGAGTGTGACAAAACCATAGACCGATACCATGATGGTAGCCTCATCAGAATCTGGCTCCCAGCGGAAACGATCCTCGAAGCTCATACCAAACCTGCGGTTAAACTCACGCGATGGAAAAATATGACCAGGCTCGATCAGCGGCAGTGCATTCCCAAGGAAAACGGACTGGATCCAAACAAAAGCACCCAGCGCGCCGAGCTTCCCTAACAGATGAGATTCATTTTTATTCCACCGCCTCCACAGCATCACAATGCCCGTGAGAATGAATGCCCCTTGGGAAAGCACGGTGAAGACTGACTGCGGAAAATTCAGATTAAAAAAACGTGCTGGCGGTGCCAAACGCTGTGCCGTTTCCACCACCGCGCCGTAGTCCGGAGGAATGAGGTAGGCCGCTAGCTCTTCCACGGTGGGGTACATGGTGATGTATTTGAAATACACCAAGCCGAACTTCGCCACCTGCGGCACCACCGTGTAGAGCATGAATATCACTCCCATTGAGACAAGGAATGCCCAGCGCCGATTCTTGATGACGGTGCCCGCCACCAGCCCAGTAATGTGATAGAGAATAGCAGATGTTAGAAACACACCGTAGAGCTGAAGAACCACCGTCAAGGGAACCTGGCTCTTCCAGAAGCAATAAATGCTGAATGGCAGCGTGGAAACAAACATGACATACTCACGGATCGGGAGCCCAAAGAGATAGCCTATCACTTTACTGAGTGGAGTCATGGGGGCAAGTTTCTGATAGTCCACCACTCCCTCATCCCGCTCTGCTGTCATACCACCTGCTACTTGTGCAGTACCTACGAGAAAGAGGATGAGCCCCTGCACGACGAGTAGAGCAATGATCGGAACGCGCGCCGCATCCTCAGGGCTGAGGTTTGCGCGAGATTCCCCAAAGCTACTGAATGCGGCATAGACAAAGCCAGTGATGATTAGCACGATGAGCAAGAAGACAGCCAGCGTGGCTGGGCGCAGGCGAGAGCGGCAGTAGCGTAGGAAAATCGGGTTACTCCAAATCATCCACCACGGAGCGGGGGATGCTATTGCTGTCTGGGTAGATTGTGCTGATTGGTTGCTCATCTGGGTATTTATTTTTCGCTATTCTGCTCAGCGACCTGCACGAGAATATCTTCGAAGCTTGATGTCTTCTCTTCTAACAATTTAACACTCACTCCCAGAGCAATAATATCCGAGAGCATCGCAGCTTGGGAGGCATCACTACCGTGAAACTGGAACTCGATCTTCTCATCCACAAGCTTAATATCGCGGACTCCCTCGTGTTGTTTCAAAAGAGAACTAGCGGCCTCCTGCCCGTCTATGACAGCCAAACTTAACGTGCGCTCGGCGTGGCTGAGCTCCCGCCTAACGTGAGCAGTCTTCCCAGCGGCCAGCACTTCACCTTGATTCATAATGCACAGCGACGAGCACATCTCTGCAAGCTCACTCAAGATGTGAGAGCTGATCAGCACGGTAGAACCCTCACGAGCGAAGCCTTGGAGAACGTGCCTAAGCTCTCGGCGAGAGAGTGGATCTAATCCACTTGCCGGCTCATCTAGAATTAAAATTTCTGGCCGATGGAGCATTGTCTTCGCCAAGACTAAACGTTGAGTTTGACCGCGTGAGAGCTTCTTGCACCACGCATTCCGTTTTTCCGTTAGATTCACTGAGTCTAAGCACTCCTCCACGCGAGACATCCGTTGTTTCCTACTCCCGAGCTGATGGGTGTGTGCGTGAAATGCGAGAAACTCCCAGAGCTTGAGATCCGATGGAACGGGGGCGAGGTCTGGCATGTACCCTAGGATTTTACGCACATCGCGAGTTTGCTCCAAGAGGTCCAGACCATTCAATCTGACTTCGCCGTAGGTTGGCTCCATGAGAGTGGCCAGCACTTTGAAGGTGCTTGTTTTGCCAGCGCCATTTGGCCCCACAATTCCATAAACCTCCCCGCGTGGGATATTGAGCGATAGATCGCGGACTGCAGTGAAGTCACCATAATCAACGCGCAAATCCTTGATCTCGACGGCTGAATCAGTGTCTATCTTGGGAGCCATGTTAGAGGTCATCTTTATCGAGGAGTTCCCAGTTTTTGGGTGGCTTCAGTCCGATGGCTTGTAAGTCCTTCAGTGCTTCTTCCTGACGGCGGGCTGTTTCTGCCTGATAGCTCTCGCGCTGCTCTGGAGTGAGGACGGATAGTAGAGCCTCGTTGCGCTGCTCTCGGGAGAGGACGCCTCTCTGCGCACCCATGCCTTCATATTCCATGCCATTTTCGTAGCCTTCTGCACTTCTCACCATGAGGCCAAAGACTTGGTCTTTTTGTGTATCGTCTAGCCCTACCATATCATCGATACGATGGAACTTTCTGTTAGCTTCAGCCACTACGTTTTGGTAGCGCTCATCCAATCGATCGGCTCGGTATTTTTCTAACTCATCACCCTGCAAACGGGCCTCCATGAAGGCATCCATTTCTGCTTGCGCTTCGGGATCAGTTTCCCAATCACGGGTAGCTTGGATGAGATCTACCATTCCAGTTTGATTGCTGCGCACAACATTATTGAAGCGTTCTGTGTTTACCTTGGCCTGCTCCGCAAACATCGCCTTGAGTTCCTGCATGTGCTGGGGAGAGAGGTTGTATTTTTTTCTAAACTCTCCGGCGATTTCATCGAAACGTTTGGTCTGATCACGCACCCTCATACGGTCAAAAAGAGGTGCCAGATCTCTCATCCACGGCTTCATGGTGGTAAAGACATCATCCATGCTGACGTCCTTTCCATCGCGCAGATCTTCTGCAATCATGCGCAATCCACTGGCGGTGTTGCCACGGTTACCAGGCCTTCGTTTCCCTGATTCATACTGTAAAACTAGTCTCTTGGTATCAAACAACTCCTTTTCTAACAACATGAGCTTTTCATCGTCAGATCCCTCTTCGGGCGGCTGACTCTGCATAAACAGCACAGCACCCGCCGTGCCGACAACGATTCCAATGATAAGGCCTAGCAACTGACGCATGGTAGGCAGAGTAGATCAGATTACTTGTTGATCAAATGGAAATTTATCGTGCACTTTTGAGAAATTTCCACCATGACCTGCGTATCCGCCTGTAACGTCCCTGCTTATGCGAAAGCTGCTCATCACTATTCTCGCCCTCACCCTCGTCTCCCTAGCATTGTGGGTTGGGCACCGCATGTCATCTCAGATACCAGGTGTCGATAAACCACCGGTGGCTGTGCCTGTTCCAGATCCTGATAGTTACCAAGTGACATCAGGCGAGATGGAATACCACCGTAAGAAACTTCTTGCCGACTACCAAGCTGCGCGCACTACGGCGGAAAGAAAGGCCGTTGTGCAAAGTGCCCGCGATTTGCTCGAACTCTCACTACCAGAAATGATGCGCTGCTGGTGTGGTACACCGTGGGACTTCAATGGCACCGCCACCATCCCGGGAGAGGGAAAAATCGCCTGCGGATATTTTGTTTCCACCGTAATGAGGGATGCTGGGTTCCGAGTAGAGCGGGTAAGGCTAGCTCAGCAACCATCACAGCATATCCTCCGCACGTTTTTGCCTAGGCAAGAGCTAACGATCCGAGCGGGCACGCAATATGATGCTTTTATGGATTCCGTTAGAGGCCGACCACACGGCATCTACATCATCGGATTAGACAAACATGTAGGGTTCCTAGTGCATAATTCCGATGGCCTACGCTTTATCCACTCTGGAGGATTACTCAACCGCGTGGTGGATGAATCACAACTCAAAGCCCACTCTATCAAGATATCTAACTATCGCGTCATCGGAAACATCACGGGCAATGATGAAGTGATCCGTAAATGGTTGTTTGGCAAAAAATTCCCAACCTACCGCAAAGGCGCGCAAAGTTGATGACTCACGCGGTCTAGGAGATTTTTTTCAGCTTTTTGCTGGAGCGTTTTTCAACTGCTACCGCTGCTTTCTCTTCGTTCTGAGAGCGGAGGAACTCGGCGTAGTTCGCTGAAACTGTGGCGTAATCCATCGGTGCCTCACTCACTTTATCTTCGTAGATATTGAGTGCCTTTTCGAAATGTTTTTTTGCCCAGTCGAGCTCATTAGTTTCGCACAGCGCGAGGGCGAGGTTTGCATGAGACTGAGCTGTTTCCAAGTGGTGTTCACCAAAGGTTTTACGGCGTGCTTCCAGTGCCATCATTTGCATTTCACGCGCTTGCTCGTAGTATCCAGAAGCCAAATAAAGAGCTCCGACGTTATTGCAGATGGCTGCCGTTTCTTCGTCATCAGGGCCTAACAACCCATGGCAAATTTCAAGTGCCTTGAGATAGAGGTTTTCAGCGGAATCAAAGTCACCACGGCTCTTATGAATGTATGCGAGGTTGTTACAAAGGTCTGCCACATCTAACTTCGACGGTGGATCCATGCGCTCAAAGAGTTCAATACCGCGCTCATAAAACGTAATGGCATCCTCTTCATTACCATCGGAATCATAAACAACGGCCACACTGGCACTAATACGCGCCAGTTGCTCAAGATGTTCTCCTTCTCCTTTCAATAGCTCCAATGCCTCTAGGTATGATTTTCTAGAATCCTCCAGATAGCCATACTGGCGGAGAAAGTCTCCCTTGACCTCCAGAGAAACAGCCAGTTCCAGAGTGCTTTCTGCGTCGCCAGTCTGAGTGGCGCGTGCTTTGTCCACAGCGGCTTGAGCCGAGTGCATTGCCTCATCCCAGTTGCCGTCTTCACAGAGCTTTTTTACTCTGTCTTGAAGCATGTGAAGTAAATTTGCAGTACCTGATTCCATGTCGTGTGTGTTGGGGTAATTATAGGTTTAAGTATATACGTTGTAAAGAACGTTTCCTTGATAACTATTTAAGATCACTAAAGGAGATTTGGCGAGTTTATTCTGACTAGCAAGCTTTACGCCATCGCATCCAGAGTAGCCTGACGGGATCGAGGAAGACCGCCAAACGCTTGTGTCAGGGCGAGCGCAGCATTTGCCCTCTCGTGTGCCACCCCCGATAATCTAGCGAGTTCGTGCTCGTAGTGCAGCATACCGCGCTTATCCCCACCTTGCTCAGCGAGATAGCCTAGCCCCCTATCTAGCAGGTCATAAAGCTCTGGAACCGGGTGATTTTTCTCAGCAACAAATTCTAACAAATCACAAAAATACGCCGCCAACATGGTATCCCGGTAACTCTTCCGCAAGTTCTGCCGGAAATCCCTCACGGAAACTTCTCGCAGTGCGTGCAGCTCACTTTTCCGGCTAGGTGCCCAGTTTATTTCTGCGGAGAAAAAGAGATCCAGCTTCCCCGCGAAAGCACTTTTGGGTCTTCGCGCCCCCTTGGCCACTGTCTTAATCAGGCCATGTTCTAGAGTACACCAATGAATGATCAGGCTCGTCTCTGTGAGCTTGGTCAATCTTGTAATAATACCGTGGGATTTCTCCATCGCTTCACCCGCAATCAAACACGCAGGGGCGATGATGAAAAGCAATATGCCATTCACACTTACAGAAATTCATCAAGATTGAGAGTTCCATTCTGCGTAAAAACCTCTATCACTCTCGCCCGTATGAGTGAAATCAATATCGCTGACCTCCTGGCGTTGGACACGGCTTCCTTAAAGGATCGCCTGTCCGAACTCAGGAGGTATCTTTGATGTGCCACAATTAGAGGTGCAGCTTGCCGAGTTCGATCAGATAATGACACAGCCTGGCTTCTGGGACAATCCAGATAAGGCTCAAGGCATCGTCGCGGAGGCGAACTTGGTCAAAGGCAGACTCCACCCATTTTTGGAACTAGAGACTCGCGGCGAAGGGCTCGAGGAAGTGATCTCACTTGCCAAA
Organism: Akkermansiaceae bacterium; assembly: GCA_049609505.1. Lineage (GTDB taxonomy): Bacteria > Verrucomicrobiota > Verrucomicrobiia > Verrucomicrobiales > Akkermansiaceae > Oceaniferula. The sequence goes on from JBMYYO010000047.1 coordinate 8,432, forward strand.
GAAGCCGATGACCTCGAGTTCGCCCAAGAGGCAAACACGGAATACCACTCGATTGTTAAGGAGCTTAATAGCTTCGAACTCATCACCCTGTTAGACAAGCCCACGGATGCGGCCAACGCCTACCTCTCTATCCAAGCTGGAGCGGGTGGCACGGAGGCCTGTGACTGGGCAGAGATGCTGCTGCGGATGTACACCCGCTGGGCCGAGGATAAGGGGTTTACCGTGACAAATCTCGACTACCAAGATGGCGATGGCGCTGGCTGCCGCACGGCCTCGCTGAAGATCGATGGCCCCTATGCATACGGAAACCTGAAAAACGAGCGCGGCGTGCATCGTCTTGTTAGAATATCTCCATTTGATGCCGCTGGCAAACGCCACACCTCATTCTCAGCTATCGATGTCACTCCTGAAATCTCAACGGATATTAATATTGAGATTCCTGAATCTGACGTGGAGATCAGCACCGCACGCTCTGGTGGGGCTGGCGGGCAGAATGTTAACAAGGTAGAAACCGCCGTCATCCTCAAGCACAAGCCCACGGGCATTATGATCCGCTCCACGCAAGAACGCTCCCAACTGCGTAACCGCGAAAACGCGTGGTCGTTACTCCGGGCAAAGCTCTACCAGATCGAGGAAGATAAACAGCGCGCAGAAGCAGACCGCGAATACTCAGCCAAAGGCGAAATCGGCTGGGGGAGCCAGATACGCTCTTATGTTTTCCAACCTTACCAAATGGTCAAAGACTTGCGCACCGGAGAAGAAACAGGCAATATTTCAGCCGTTATGGATGGGAAACTTGACCCCTTCATCGAAGCTATGCTCAAGGGTAAAACCCGAAACTAACACTTATCGTTTTTAAGACTCATGCAAACAGGACGAACAGGAATTCTACTCTTAGTCTCCGGCCCATCAGGCTCTGGGAAAACCACTCTATGCCGCAGACTCGCCAATGAGGGGGAGGCCGTTTACTCCACCTCCTGCACCACGCGTCCCGCACGTGAGGGGGAGAAACACGCGCACGACTACTACTTCCTATCACGTGATGAGTTTGAAGCAAAGATCGATGCTGGGGAGTTTATCGAGCACGCCGTTGTTCACGAGAATCTCTACGGCACACTGAAGGAGGAAGTCCTCAGCCATCTTGCAGCGGGCACCGATGTTGTTATGGACATAGACGTGCAAGGCGCAGACCTTGTTAGAAACTGCCCCGATGCCAATATTAAAAACTCGCTGGTGGAGCTCTTTGTCATGCCCCCCAACGAGGAAGAGCTGTTAGTTCGTCTTACTGGACGTGGCACAGACAGCGAGGAGGTCATCGCGCTCCGAATGAAAAATGCAGTTGAGGAAATGTCGCATTGGCCTAAATATACCTATCGACTTCTCTCCGCAACTCGTGAAGAGGACTACAATCGCTTCAAAGCTCTGATCACTACTGAGCGGATGCGCATTTCAAGACTTCATCAATAACCTAACAATTCTCATGGCTACTATCGTTCTAGGAATCACAGGTTCTATCGCCGCCTACAAAGCAGCGGGAATCGCTTCTCAACTCGTTAAAGATGGACACGAGGTGCATGTGGTGATGACTCAGTCCGCCACCGAGTTTATCACACCCCTCACCCTGCAGGTGATTTCTCGGAATCCAGTGTTAGTTTCTCTGGAAGATGAAAAACAGGCGTGGAAACCGGGGCATATTGATCTCGCTGATCGTGCGGATCTGTTACTTGTCGCGCCGGCAACAGCTAATGTGATCGGTAATTTTGCCAATGGGCTAGCTCCTGATCCCCTCTCCAGCCTTTACCTCGCGACCAAGGCAAAAGTTCTAATAGCTCCCGCGATGAATGGTAAGATGTGGCAGCACGCTGCTACTCAGCGTAACGTTGCCCAGCTCAAAGAAGACGGCTGCACATTCATCGGCCCAGAAGATGAGGGTATGCTTGCCTGCGGTTACACAGGCCCCGGCAGGCTGATGGAGGAGTCTGCAATTTTGGACAAAGCATACTCGCTGATCAAGTAAGTTTAATCAGCCACCTCCACGCGGTGCATGTGCACATCCGTCTGTGGGCATGGGAAGGAAATGCCAGCTTGATCAAAGGCTTTCTTAACGGCTTCCGTTAGATCGAAAGAAATGCCCCAGAAGTCTGAACTGTCACCCCAGACTCGCACCATAAGGTTTACAGAGTTGTCTCCAAGTTCTTTTACCACGACCATGGGGGCAGGGTCTTGATCGACACGCTCATCCTTAGTAGCGAGTTCGAGGAGTAGTTGTTTCGCCTGATCGATATCATCATCATAGCCGATACCAATGAGGAGTTCGACGCGGCGTTTTTTCTCCGCTGAGTAGTTAATGAGAGTGCTTGTAGCCACTGGGCCGTTTGGAAGAATCACACGCTTGTTGTCGCCAGTGTTGATGATTGTGTTGAAAATTTGGATACCTTGCACTTTGCCCGTTTGCCCTTGGGACTCGATCACGTCACCAACTTTGAATGGTTTTAAGATTAGAATTAGCACGCCACCCGCAAAGTTCTGCAAAGTCCCAGAAAGCGCCATGCCGATTGCTAAACCAGCGGTGCCAAGCACAGCTACTAGTGAGGTGGTTGGGAACCCAGCAATACCTGCGCAGGTGACAAGCAGAATCGCCTTCAAGCCGATGGAAACGAGACTAAATATAAACGACTCCAAAGCCTCGTCATAGTCGGCTTTATCAAACCATTTTTTAAGCCCCTTAATTGCAAGGTTACAAAGCTTCCAGCCGATCCAGAGCGTAACAAGTGCAATGAGCAATTGAAGCCCATGAGTGGCAACAAGCTCCGTGATTTGTTGTCCGAGAGATTCGAGGTCGATAGTCATGGCGAGCCATCCTTAATCGAAGCCCCCAGCTTGGCAACTGATATTTTGGCGGGATTATTCTGAAGAAGGTAAATGTTTACCCATTCACCGTGGAGCAGATTTCACAGGTCTTCCCATCGCAGCCTCGGGCGGAGCAGTGCTCCCGGCCGTAGAAAATAATTTGTAGGTGGAGTTTGTTCCATTTCTCTTCAGGGAAGAGCCGTTTGCAGTAACGCTCGGTTTCCACGACGTTTTTGCCAGGAGCTAGTCGCCAACGTTTGGCAAGTCTGTGGATATGAGTATCAACGGGAAATGCGGGAACACCAAAGGCTTGAGCCATCACCACGGATGCCGTCTTGTGCCCCACGCCGGGGAGCTCTTCTAAAGCATCGAAATCTGCAGGAACACCGCCACCGTGTTTATCTAACAAAATCTGCGAGAGTTCGGAGATCGCTTTGGATTTTCTTGGAGACAGCCCACATGGCCGGATGATCGCTTGGATGTCTTCCACGGGCACCTTCACCATTTCCTGCGGAGTATCTGCCAAGTCAAAAAGAGCGGAAGTCACCTGATTCACCCGCACGTCCGTGCATTGCGCTGAAAGCAACACCGCAATCAACAAAGTGTAGGCATCCGTATGATCCAGCGGGATGGGTGTCTTTGGATAGAGTTCCTCTAACCGCTGTACAATATAATCGGCACGTTCTTGTTTCGTCACAGCGAAACCCTAACGTGCCGATGAAAAATGAGAATGAAAATCTCAGAGAGGTGCCGTTAAAGCGCTCCGTTTTTCTTCAGATCTTTGCTGGCAACCTTGCAGTTGAGCTTGTGGTTACAGCCTGCATGCATCCGGTAACAATGCGCGTAGCGTGTGCGACCTTTCAGCAGACGTACACTACGCTCATAAGAACCCCACTGAACAATGGTGATTTCTGCCTTGCGAGTTCCCCAGTGGCGCATGGAGCGCAGAGTAGGCTTAAAAATGTCAATGGTGTTTGTTCCCACAAGAGCCGAACCGTAGTCATCAATCACATAGATGTGCGGTTGTCCTTTAATGCGAAACTTCGTGCCAAGAGGATAGACTGACCAATCAGCGGCGGCACTGCGAACACTACCATACTTGAGAATGGTGCCTGCAGCATTCATGCGCCCTGGTGCACCTGGCTCATTCTCCATGTGGGAATAGGCTGTTGTTCTAACCAAGCGAGTGCGCTGGGAGTGGCTCTTATAAGTTGGCATTCCGTGTTTGTCCTTAGGAAGTCCGTTTGCCTTGGCAATAGTGCGTGGGGAAACCTCTCCTGGAAGAGAGGAAGAACTACTACCATTAGCAATGGCTCGCGCACGTGCCTTACTCATGGTAGGCGTGCCTGATAGCTCTGATGAGCAACTTGAAAATGCAAAGATTGATAGACATCCGATACCGAGTAGAAGCGATCGTTTAATCATAGAACTGTTGGTTGTTGGCTATTTGTTGTTGGGCTAGTTAATCGATTAGCTCGGCTAATACACCTAACTCATCGATTGTAACTGACTTGTCAGACAACCTTCGCAAAAGCTGATATTCAGCATTTGCGGAGATTTTCTGGTAGCCATTTCTATCGTTCTCTTGAAAGAATGGCAAATGTTTTCCGTAAGGTTTCAGCTAGCGACTGTTTAAAACAAATTTCGGAAACCGTTGATCGTTAACCTTTAACGGCTTCTCCCGTATAGACTTCTGGCACAAATGAAGCATCCGTAGCCTCTTCAACAGCTAAGCGGATTTGAGCATGAATAATACTCTCAGGAACAGGAGGCAGGTAGTTTTCTAGACATTGGCGCAACGCTTCTTCAGGAGTGATCGCGCCCGTTACCATCAATCGGCGTGCTTTTACGGCGATCGCCTCCGCAGCTCCGGCGGTGAGCAATCTCGGCACCATACTAGCGAGAGCTGGATTATTAGGCACATCAACACCACGCCGTTTACACAAAGCACTAAGCAGCTGCCACGCCTCGGCTTCATCAGTGCAGGGGAAAAGCGGAATTTTCACATCCACTCTACCTGGGCGCTTTAGGTCCACCTCGATCAAGTCCGGCCTGCTTGATGCCAGCACCCAAAGAATTTTTCCTCGGTTACGCGTATCTGACATCTCTTTTGCCATCATCGAGTAAACACGATTAGAAACTCCCGAGTCCCCCGAACCAGCTGATCTACTTCCTAATGCTTGATCCGCTTCATCAATAAATACGATACATCGACCCAGCGCATGTAGCAGGGCAAAGATTTTTTCCAAGTTTTCCTCCGTGCTCCCTACCCAGCGATCTCGGAAATTCTTGAGCGTCACCACCGGAACGCCAGCTTCTCCTGCAAGGCACTCTACCAGGTAGGTCTTCCCCGTTCCCACTGGGCCGCAAAAGAGGTATCCCATTGGCATCGCCTCAAGTTCGCCTTTTCTCCAGAGAGCAATATCCTGCCGTAGCCATGTCTTCACACCACTCAGGCCAATCAGTTTACTAAAGTCTCGATCCGGCTCGATAAAATCAATCAAGCCACCGCAATCGCGCTCCACCAAGGTTCTCTTGAGTACCGCCAAATCTACATCCTCTAACGGCTTCTTGGTGTGCTCTCGGTTCAGTAGCAAAATTTCTACCGAGCTGAGCGTTGATCCCACAAGGCGCGCTGCCACCTCCTCGTATCGGTCCTTAAGATGCACTAACGCCGTGGGGCACTTGCTCTCTAACAAACCAAGTGCCTGCCGCATCTCATCCGTCGAGGGTAAGGGCACTTCTACTTCACAAATTCTCGGGCTACGGGAAACCAACGGATGCAGCCCATTCAAGTTTTCTGGAATCAGAAAGGCGACCTGCCCGTGCTCTTGCAGCCTCATCTCAGCCGCCCAACTGCGGAGGATAGACGCCATTGCATTAAGATCATGGTTGTGTGCATTTGGCAAAGCAGGGCAAATCAGATGAGCCTGCCTCACCAGCACCGCTACCTTCGGGCTCTCCGCACCCACGGCTTGCAGGTTTTTGCAGTATTTCAAGTAATGGGTAAGCACCCTTACTGCCGGCAGGGGTTTATCAGGGAGATCCATGCCCTCCTTCAGGCTTGGCCACTGGGAAAACACATCCCCTCCCCGCTCAACTCGCAATCCCTCGCCTGGATCATAGCTCAACACCACATCGAACCTCGGCAACAGACAAGCCATGAGAAAATCTTGTAAGTTTCCCAACGTCGCGGAAGTTCCCAAGCCACCACTTGGCACAAGTAAGCGATCATTCACATTCCCGTGCAGCACAAAACACCCCGCCGCACCACTTTCATAACTACTAATAATCTCCGCTGCCCAGGATGGAAGTTTCATAGCCCTATAAAAACCCACCTGCCGCATTTGTCAGCGATAAATATCACAAGCTCGCAAATTCTAGCCCGAACTTGGCAAGGTATTTCCGCAAGCGATCTGAATCGTTAGATGTTTTTTTACCCATTCGGGAAACGGCAAACAACTCACGGCCAGCCTCACTAACATTTTTACAGTCGCGGCAAACTCGGACCACATATTCCAACTGCACAAGATCAAAAGGATCAATCCCAGCCCGCGCTTCCTCGCTCATCACTCCTAACAAAACGTCATCTTCATTACCCGCAGGTCGGTGCCACGCCAGCTTCAGCCGATCCATCTCACCCTCCACTTCTTCGCTCCTCACCCTGCCCTGTGGTGCCAAGGTAGCCATTCTAGTTACCGCCGCATTTAGATCACGGAAGTTACCCCGCCACAGCGCACCCCTCGCTGTTGCAAACTTTAGAAACTCCTCCCTCGCCTCTTTATTCATCGTCACCTGCCGCCCATTTTCCTCAGAGAATTTCCTTATCTCATAGTCCAAGTTTGGCTCAATGTCCTCAACCCGCTCCGCCAACCCTGGAAGCTGAAACGTCCAGGTGTTTATTCTAGCTAACAAATCTTCACGAAAACTCCCCGCCATCACTTCTTCCATAAGATCCCGATTCGTTCCCGCAATCAGCTGAAACCTACTACGCACTGGCTTATCCGATCCCACTGGCAGATACATCCCCTCTTCCACCGCACGCAGCAATACCGCCTGCTCATCCGAGCCCAGCTCACCAATTTCATCCAGAAACAACATTCCGCCATGCGCCTCACGCAGCAAACCCGGCCGATCCGATTGCGCACCGGTGAAGGCTCCTTTTTTATGCCCAAAGAGAGCACTCATCGCCGTGTCCCCACGCAGTGTAGCACAGTTCACCTCCACAAACGCACCCTCAATTCCGCCCCTCTGCTGCCGCAGCTCATATATTTTCCTCGCCAACTGAGACTTCCCCGCCCCCGTCGGCCCAGTAAGTAACATCGGCGCATCCGATCTCAGTGCCACCACTTCAATCTGCTCAATCAGTTGATTAAAAGCACTGTTCCGCGTTGCGATTCCTGATTTCAGAAACTCACGTGCCTCGATCTGTTCCTTTTCAAAACGAGTCGCCAACCCATCGTAGCGAGAGAGATCAAGATCGATCACCGCCTCCGTGCCAATACTCTTATGCCCGCGCCCTTTTTCGCGCGGACCAGTCTGTAACAACTTCCCCGGCAGGTGGCGCGATTCTGTTAGAAGAAACAAACAGATCTGTGCCACGTGGGTTCCCGTCGTGATATGAGCCTCATATTCATTCTTCTCCACATCGAACTCATACCGCTGCAAAAAATCATGCAAGCACCCGAACACATCCTCAAAATCCCAAGGTTTTTTAATCCCCAATACCCGGCCACACACCTCCGTCTCAGGAGAAACCTGCCGCATATCCGCCATCACCTGATCGGCCAACTTCTGATATCGCTCTTCATACAGCAGCTCATACCTCCCCACCACTGATCCCTCATTCGCACAAATCGAAACCGTCGGCCGCCACCTCTCCCACCGATCTGGATTAAACCCCATATCCAATTTCGTTCCAAGAAACCCAATAACCACCCTCTTCTTCATGCGGAAATAATATAGATATATTTCTACATTTCAATAATAATATATCTATTTATACGCAGAAAGAAAAACGAACAACAAAACAAAAAAACACACAACTAATTCTATGTAAGAATGTTACAAAAATAACACCATACCTAAAACCGAGTTGGCACGGCAACTGCAAAATACATATTGGCTACGCAAGAAATCCTTCTTCCTACGCCATCAAACCATGACATTGCGGTTGCTCCTGAGCAGAGTGTGCCAACGGCGAGCCTAATGCGGTTCTAGTCCGGGAGGGCCCCGGCAGCTTGCTGAGCTTCGCAAACTTTCGCGACTTGAGCGCCGCAATGTCACCCAATAAACAAGAACATGTCATACCAAATCCACCCTACCGGAGAAGCCACCGGGTTTCTCCCCGCCCGAGACAGCAAAGGAAAACCCATCACCGTGATCGGCACCGAGGCCATCCGTGAGTCCTTTGGCCCCGAGTGCCTTAACCAAGCTCTAAACGCCCGCTCCGCCCCAGGAGTTAGCGAGGTGGTTCTGAACCCAGACGCCCACGTCGGCTACGGCGCACCCATCGGCTGCGTGATGGCATCACCCACTCACATCTACCCCGGCCCGGTCGGCGTCGATATCAAGTGCTCCATGTCACTCATCCAGATGAATGTCCCTAACGATGCCATCGCGGATAAATCCACACGCCGCGCACTCATCGAAGCCATCTGCAAACGCACCCCAACCGGTGCTGGCAAGGGACAGCGTAATGCACCCAAAGCTCGACACGTTTCTGACGAGATTGGCAAGATGGCCGTGACCCAAGGCGCATCCACAGAAGTTTCCGAGGCTCTCGGCATCCCACCCGAGTGGGCAGAGCGTTGTGAGGACAGCTTCCACCGTGGGCATGATCGCACACAGTCAGCCCTCGAATCCCGCCTCGACCGTATGCTCACTGGAGGATACGCGAGCCGCTTCACCAGCAAGGTGCGGCAGTTCGGCTCCTACGGCGGCGGTAATCACTTCGGCGAAGCCGAGGCAGTCCGCATCACCGATACCAAAGCAGCCAAAGCCGCGGCAGAAACCTTCGGTCTGTTAGATGACCACATCGCCTTTCTATCACACTGTGGATCGCGCGGATTCGGTCACGACCTCGCAAGCAATCAGTTCCGTGCGTTGCAGAAAAAGTTCGATGCCTGGGGAACGCCCTTCCCAGCCAACGATAAACACCTCTGCTACGCACCCCTCGGAACTCCTGAGGCTGATGCCTACATCGATGACATGTCCCTTGGAGCGAACTTCGCCACCGTCAACCACATGCTCATCAATGCACTTGTGTTAGAGGCCTTCCAAGAAATACTCCCTGGAACAACTGGAAACATGGTTTACTTCATCAGTCATAACATCGCCCGTCAGGAAATGGTCAACGATCAGTTCCAGTGGGTTCACCGCAAGGGCGCCACCCGTGCATTCCCAGCCGGTCACTACTCGCTCAAAGATACCCCGTTTAGCAAAACTGGACACCCTATTTTGCTCCCTGGGAACCCACGCGATGGCTCCGTTGTCATGGCCGCCCTGAACGGTGCAGAGAAATCCTGCTATTCAGTGAACCATGGCGCCGGGCGTTCGCTCGGTCGAGGACAAGCGTTCCGAACTCTCGACCAGAAAAAAGTCGATACCGAGCTCGATGAAAACGACATCCTCAGCAACTGCCGTAAATACCCACGAGACGAAGCACCCGATGCCTACAAAGACTTCAACGAAGTCGTAAAAAGCGTTGAAAAAGCCGAGCTAGCCCACACCGTGGCAAAGCTCGATGCCCGCTTCGTCATCAAAGACGCCAGCAAGGCTGATGATTAAAAACCCTAACAAAGATCCGTCGGGTCGCCTACCCGATCCGACGGATCAAAAACCTCTAAAACCAAACACTTCACACTAACTCCATGATCCAGATCAACGGCAAAAACGGCGGCGGCCAAATCCTCCGCACCGCTCTCACCCTCTCCATCATCACAGGGGAAGCATTTCATATCAAAAACATCCGCGGTCAGCGCAAAAAATCCGGCCTCATGCGCCAGCACCTCGCCTGCGTAAAAGCTGCTGTTGAAGTTTCAAATGCCGCCACCGATGGCGCTGAGCTAGACTCTAACGAATTTATTTTTTCTCCTAACAACATCCAATCAGGCGATTTTCATTTCCGAATCGGCTCCGCTGGAAGCACCACGCTGCTTGCACAAACCATCATCCCCGCCCTCCTCTACGCCGATGAAAAATCCACCGTCACCATCGAGGGAGGCACGCACAATCCACTAGCCCCCAGCGCGTTTTATCTGGAGAAAGTATTCCTCCCTCAGATCCGCAAAATGGGTGCCGAGGTAAAACTAAAATTCCACCGCTACGGATTTGCCCCAGCCGGCGGCGGCATCATCTCGCTGGCCATTCAGCCTTGCGAAAAACTCACGCCCCTTCACCTCATGGAGCGCGGCAAGGAGATCGGGCGCAGTGTCATTTGCCACCTCGCCCACATCAAGGAAACCGTCGCCCTACGCGAGATCAAAACCGCCTGCAAAGTCCTCGGATGGAGAGATGCCAAAAGCGAAACCATCACTATCAAAAAACTCTCCTCCGGCCCCGGAAACTGCCTCAACGTTATGGCAGAGTTTAACAATGTCACCGCCGTTACCACCGCTCACGGCGCCCACGGTGTCACCTCCGAGCGCGTAGCCCGCAACGCCGCAAAAACCATGGGCAAGTTCCTCAACTCTGGCGCAAGCATCGATCACCAACTTGCCGATCAACTTCTCCTCCCTCTCGCCTTAGCAGGAGAAGGCAGCTACCTAACAACACCTCCCACCAACCACATGCTCACCAACCGTGAGGTGATTGAAAAGTTTCTCCCCGTCGAAATCAACTTCGCAGAAACAAGCAACCACCTCTACCAAACCACCATCAGCCACAACAAATAGAATTACGTTTCCAGATCGACACCCCACCGCACAGCCAGCTATGCTCTATTTATATGGATTCCCCATCTCCTATCTGGACACTACTGCCTGGCCTGCATGGCAGCGGGGAACTTTTCGGTCCACTAAAAAGGCACATCCCAGCCGGAGTAGCTGTCGAAACAGTTGATCTCCCGAGCCACGGCAAGCAGGATTATGATACCCTGCTTGAGCATTTGATAGACTCCCTCGACCTATCACAAACTACCCCTCGCATCTTAATCGCGGAGTCGTTTTCTGGGCCGCTAGCACTACGCCTAACAGAATACCTTGCGAGTCAGCACTGCATTGCTGGACTCGTGATCGCAGCCTCCTATGCCGAGCCACCAGTAAACCCAGCCCTAACGCTTTTTCCACTCAGGCCACTCTTCTTGGTGAAACCTCCACGTAAGGCCCTGCAACACTTCCTCATTGGCGATGATTCCACAGAAGTAGATATTTCCGCCCTCCGAAACGCCATCCAATCCGCACCCGCCAAGACGCTCTCTCGCCGCATCCACGCAGTGTTAGAAATGGATCAAGACAGCATTCCTGATTTACCAAAAATCCCCATGCTTTTACTCCAAGCCATGAGCGACAACATAGTGCCTTGGAGTGTGCAGCAAAAACTTGAACTCCGTTACCCCCATGCTGATGTGCACTGGATCGAATCCCCCCACCTCATCTTACAGCAGCGCGCTGAAGAGGCATGCGAATCAATTCAGCAATGGCTAGACCGCTAGATTTTATAGCTCACCCGCACGTGCTTCCTCTTCCCAAGGTGCCGCGTAGTATCCATACATCAGGCATTGATAGAGATACTCCATCATAAACGCGCGAATACTCCCAGAGCGCTCGTATTGATTCACGTGCACCAGCTCGTGGCGGATGAGCCGTTTAGAATAGGCCGCCTGTGTAACGTAGATTCCATGGCCGAGCGTGACACCAGCAGGCGACATCACATGCACATCCAAACACTTTTCTAACGCCTCCGAGAGCCAGGGAATTTTCAGCAATGGGTTCGGGACTTCATCCACTAGGCAGAGATAAACATCATCGGCTCTCTCCACACCTAGATGTTTGGCA
>JBMYYO010000048.1:0-19588 GCA_049609505.1 Akkermansiaceae bacterium
AAAAATTTGAGAGCCTGCTGTCTCGTTGTTCCACGCAATGCAATGGGTCACTGTGCGAGAGCCATTGACGGACTCGAAATACAACGCACCAGCTTCGGTCGTTGCTGAGTTTCCTGAGAACGTGCAGTTGGCTATGGTTGCCCCTGAGCCACCCGTTAGATAGACTGTGCCCGCGTTGGAGATGTTGTTATAAAACACACAATTGCCCATATTGATAGAACCCGTGGCGTAGATGGCAGCTCCGGTCCCGGCTGCCTGAGTTCTACTAACGGAGTTTTTCACGAACCGACAGTTGTAAATATCACCGCCACCCACGCGCAAAGCACCACCCTGAGCTGGTGAGGAATTCCTCTCAAACAAACAATCCTTGAAGGTGGCAGAGGTGCCGACAGCTGAAACAGCACCACAGTTAAAAACGCCAACATTACCGTGAAAATAACAACCCTCAAATGTGCTAGCGGCAGAGTTCGTAGAAACAGCCCCAGCATTCGCACCACTATTGCCAAAAAACTGGCAGTCAACCACCGTAGTCGGTGAGCCGTCGAGCATCATTCCTCCGCCCGACCCTGATCCGCCGCTACTGCCAGCCGTGACTACAAATCCATCAAAAACAACTGAAGTCGATGCCCCAGCACCCGTCACGACGTGTAGCGCGTTAGTTCCAGATTTTTGAATGGAGAGTTCTGCAATGAAGTTGCCATCCGTATTGGTATCATCCTGTTGCAAGTCTCCACTAAGAATGGTTAGGTTAGCCGCTGGATCACGCTGGCTGAACGACTGCCCGTTTTCAAAGCCTCCGTAAAGATTCACGCCATCTTTTAAGGTGAAAGTCGAAGTGCTTGCATTATTAGTCTGACCGCTACCTTCATCAGGGTAATAAACTCCACGCGCTACGCGAATATTATCACCACTACTGGATGCCGCCAGCGCGTCTTGAAGTTTAGTGTAAGCATTTGCCCAAGACGATCCATCACCAGCGCCACCAGAAACTTGCGCATCCACATAACGCACCGCCGCCACCGCAGTGGGATGTATCATAACAATCGCTAGAGCAGGTAGAACAGCGCGTTGACCCAATAAAAAATGAAGTGTGCGATAGATTGTTTTCATCTGATAAGGCTATGGTTATTTTTATATTTGAGCAATAGGTAAATTTTACCTACATGTTAGGAATTGAAGGTAGTTTCAAATTTATCGGATGAAACCGAGCATCATCATGAAAAAATATCTAATTCTATCCATCGTTTTTGCACTGGGTATCATTACGGGCTACATCAGCTCTAATACGAGTGAGGAGAAGGGCGAAGGCTCCAAAGAGCAGGGGCTAGTTAATGCTGCACGTGGATCTCGAAACCATGATTTGAAAAAATCATCTGATACAGCTGCGACAGATAAATTCTCGCTGGCACTGGGAAAGGACATCTCTTCTTTTTCCGCTAAGATGGACTACTTCGAAGAAGCGGCAGATTTTTTGAGAGATGGAATGAGCCCGATGGGGTTTGATTGCGCCTTGTATAATAACCTCAAACTTGCAGCGGCATCGATGAGTGAAGCGGAAATGAAGCAAGCGATTGGATCGATGCGATCGCTTGAAATTTCAGCCAGTGCTAAATCGTGGCTTCGGAGCATCCTCTTCGAGGAGTTTGCTAGGCGGAATGGAGGGAGCGCAATGGCATATATTGTTGCCCATCAAAATGACCCAGCCATCGTAAAACAAAAAATGTTAGCACTACGAGCTTGGATAAATAGTGATCCAAAAAAAGCAAATCGCTGGTTGCAGGAGAACCCTGAGAAATTATCACAAAGAGAGAAGGCTGTCGTCCGTAGTGATCATTTAGTGAAGCTTGCCAAGTCTGATTTTCCAAGCGTGCTACAGGAACTCAAACAGCTCCACGCCATAGACCGCAATCAACTCATCGGTCGGCTGCGTTACACCTTGAGCCACGATCCCGAAAAACGGAAAGAATTTTTGAGCTATCTTGGAACCTTGAAAGATCCTAACCAGCTGATTCAAACGGGTCTTGTTTTTATGAGATCGATTGCTGAAAGAGACCCTCAAGAGGGCATCAAGTTTTTTAATCAATGGCAAGGGGGCTCAAAGTATCAAATTCAAAATGCCTTGGCGGAATCATGGGCAAGGACAGATCCAGAAGCTGCCATGCAATGGCTGACCGACCAACCTTTATTGATGGAGAAGGATCTATCCGTGATATTCCCTAAAAAATATTTGCAAAGCTTCAAAGAAAACACACAAGGAAAAATATTTGCGGAGTGGGTGTATTATGATGAACAAAATGCAGTGGACTGGGTAAACCAGCAAAAGGGTTTAAATACCGATCCGCTCTATCGTGCTACCAGTGAAAATGTTGCAAGAGCTGGAGAGTTAGCCGAAGCTTTTGAATGGGCAAACAAAATAAACGATGAGAGTGTGCGCTATAAAAAATATGGTGAGCTGATTAATCGTTGGGTGCTAAGTGATGTTCCTAGCTTGAAAAAGTGGCTTGCCGAGCAACCTAAGGATTTTCAACAGAGGGTAACAAAAGGAACCCTCGCGGATCAATTTGTGGATCCAAAATAGCTCAACGCCCAATCAACAGCACTAAGGTTAGCGCTCCTATTAGTGAGTGGTGCTCTTTAAGATAGTTGAAAAATAAAAAACACCCTGCGAAGCGGACTTCACAGGGTGGTGTAAATTGATTCGGAAAATACTGACTGCTGGTCGCTATTTGCGGCGACGAACAATCAGAGCTAAGCCACCGAGTGCTAACAGCGCCGATGACGATGGCTCAGGCACAGCAAGAGCGGTGTAGGTGAGATCGTCTGTTGTGCTTAGTAGAAGATCTTTGTTGAGATCAGTGACTAATACACCATCGACAAAGATATCACCAGTGCCTGCGTCATTCAGCTGATCTGCCAATTCACCAGTGTTAGCAAAGGTAACTTGAGCGCCAGCAGCTAAGTTGAGTTTAGTGTCTTCTACTTGAGAGTTTACTGGGTCTCCGCCACCTCGAAAGGTAATCGAACTCGTTCCATCAACGTTGAGGTCAACCCCGATGCTAGCGAACTGGATGCTAACCCCGCTTCCGTTCAGTATGTTGACGCTGGCGGGTGCATTGATACGAGCTGTGCCAGCACCATCATCAATGCCGCTAATACCAGAAGTGCCTGACATGGTGAGGCTTGAGTTATCCACCGTCAGTGAAAAACCATCATCAATTAGCAGTGCCCCAAAGCTGCCATTGGCACCTTGGACAATGGCACCTGTAATGACGAGATCTTCACTAATAATGGTTGGGTTTGGATCAATGGCAGTCGTTCCGTTCACGGCACCAGCGAAATTCCAGTTGGCGTCATTAAAGATGTCGTCGTCGGTAGCCCCCGTCCAAATGACAGAGGCATTGCATGTTGTCGCAGCAATAGCACTCAGTGCTACGCATTGCAGTATTGTGTATTTCATTGTGTTTTGTGTGGTATGTCGTTGCTGTAAAAAGAACGGTGATGTTTGTTATCCTAGTAGAATGAATCATGATGGACAGGAAAATCTGGAGAAATTTACAAATTCTGCCGTGGCACTGAACCCAGCGCAGTGATATTTAGTGCTATGGCAAAGCGCAAAGCATTCAATCACAAATCAGATCTCAGCACTACTTCACTCGAGCGGCGCAAGTTTCTTCGGATGATTTCCCTAGTCGGCATGGGGGGATTTTTGGTTCCTTTCAGGAGTGCTGCAGCACCAGCGGTCAAGGTGATGCCAAAAATCAAAATCCTCAAGCAGGGGGATAAGTCCTACGCGCAATCGATTCAGCTCTTTAATAGTCGGTTAAAACTCAAGCCCGCTGCCGTGGTCAGATGTAAAACCGAACAGGACGTGGTGCGGGCGATCCACTATGCCAATGTTGCCAAGTTGCAGGTCACCGTAAAAAGTGGAGGGCATAGTTTTGAGGGGTTCAGCTCAAACAACGGCGGCTTGATGGTGGATCTAACGGAACTCAATGGGATCGATTATTCAAAGCAAGATCACAGTGTGAAAATCGGACCAGGCGCAAGGCTTGGAAATGTGAGCAGTGCATTGTTTCCCAAAGGAAGACTACTTCCCTCCGGCTCCTGCGCGGGTGTTGGTGTGGGCGGTTTAACCCTCGGCGGAGGTTATGGTCTCTTCGCTAGAGAGTTCGGCCTAACATGTGATCACCTCACCGGATTACGCATGGTGGACGGGCAGGGTAGGGTGATCGATAGCGATGATGATCCAGAGCTACTGCACGCTTGTCGCGGTGGTGGCAATGGGAACTTTGGCGTGGTAACGCAGATGAGGTTTCGCACGGTGCCTGTTCCCAAGCTCTTCAGTAGTCAGCGGATTAAGTTTAGAAAGCTAGACCCTAAAACCGTCGGTGAACTCGCCAAGTTATGGTTCGCGGCTACGGCAAAAATTCCTAACGATGTGTTCTCTGCGTTTGTTCTTAACGGCACGTCTCTGACGATTCTGATCACTTTTTTTCGTAAGCAAAGCACCGCGGACGTGGAAGCCGCATTTGCGAGCCTACGCAAACGTGCGTGGAAAAATGAAGCCATCCAGTCAGCTCCCACGCAGCGAGCGATCCTTCGTTATTATGGCCGACCAGGTCCGTTGCCCTTCAAGAATGCCTCGGCGGGTTATTACAATAGCCATGAGCAAATCGAAAAAATACTACCCGCCATTGCCGCCCAAGTGGCAAAGGTTTCCGGCACCGTCTGGCAGGTGAATACCCTCGGCGGTGCAATTAATTCTCCCGAGTATGCCAAGGCCTCGCTCTATCCCCATCGGGCATCGCCATGGCTCGGAGAAATTCAAGGATACTGGGATAACCCCAAACGCGAGGAAAGGTGCGTTGCGAACGTGGCTGCTGTGCAGAAACTCTTTGCCGACCATGGAATCAAAGATCACTACCGTAACTACCCCGACATCGGATTTGCACACTGGCAGACCGCCTACTACGGAGATGTGGGCGTAGCCGCGCTGCGTAAAATGAAGCAACGCTACGATAGAAATAACACCATCTATCACCCGCAGAGCGTGCGCTAGTTATTATGGCTTTGGTAATTTGTTGTGTCGGCTGTTAGGTCAGTTCATCAGGAAGCTCTCCGCCGTGGCGGATGTCTGTGGATGATTCTTCGAAGATCACATCCTCTGCGATGTTGATAGCGAGGTGCCCAGCACGTTCTAACCATCGGCATATAAACACAAGGTCGAGATAGTCACGGTAATGGGAAGTTTCTCCCTCCAAGGTTTTTGCATACTTGCGTGCAGTTGTTTTGTGAGCTTTGCGCAGTTCTTTTTCCCTTTCGATCACCGTCAGTGCTTGTTCCATATCGCCATCGGAATAGGCAGCCATCGCATCGGAAACCATCGCGGCTACGATCTGGTATAAACCTTCTACGCACAGGCGCTCAGGGATTTCAGGGTTCTTGAGCATCTTGCGCGAACGTTTGGCGATGCTCACCGCTTGATCCGATATGCGTTCTAGGTTGGCGGCTGTTTTCATCGAGCCAATCACCATGCGGAGATCACTTGCGAGCGGGCGATACTTGGTGATCAACGCCATGCCGAGGTGATCAATCTCTACCTCTAACCGATCTTCATCGTCGTCGTCCGCGATGGCGTTACTACAGAGGTCTTTGTCACGTTCTAACAATCCGCGCACGGCGTTGTTAAGGTTACGTTGCGCACCCGCTCCCATCGCAATCGTGGTTTCTTTTAGATTGGTGAGTGCGGTGTCAAAGGTGCTAAGAATATGGTCGCTCATAGATTGGTAAATAGGAGTTTGCGTTAAGAAATAAGTCTATCCGAAGCGTCCACTGATGTAGTCCTCGGTTTGTTTTTGTGCAGGGTTGCTGAAGATGGAGGCGGTGTCATCGAACTCGATCAATTTGCCAAGGTAGAAGAAAGCAGTTTTATCAGAAATGCGGCTAGCCTGTTGCATTGAGTGGGTGACAATGACAATGGTGAAGTCCTTGCGAAGTTCGTTCATCAGCTCCTCCACTTTTGCGGTGGCGATGGGATCGAGCGCGGAGCATGGCTCGTCCATCAAGATGACTTTGGGGCGCACGGCGATGGTGCGGGCAATGCAAAGACGTTGTTGTTGGCCACCAGAGAGGCCAAGGGCGTTATCCTTGAGGCGATCCTTCACCTCGTCCCAGAGGGCTGCACCACGGAGGCTGCGCTCGACGGCTTCATCGAGTTTGCTTTTTGATTTGATGCCTTGAATGCGGAGCCCGTAGCAAACGTTACCGTAAATGCTTTTTGGAAATGGATTGTACTTCTGGAAGACCATGCCAACGTTTTTGCGCAGCTCGATGGGATCGACATCACGACCGTGAATGTTCTGCCCCATGATGCGGATTTCTCCGTCTGTAATGCATGAGGTTTCTACCAGATCATTCATTCTGTTTAGACAACGTAGCAGGGTGGATTTGCCACAACCTGATGGTCCGATAAATGCGGTGACACGTTTCTCTAAACATCCGAGAGTGATGTTTTTTAGGGTGTTTGTTTTTCCGTGGTCGTAGCTGAATGAGACGTTATCGATCTCGATCATATTTGTGAGTGGCTTATTGCTTGGCTCCTCACCTGCGGTTGCGGCGGTGGGGGCTGGCTCTGTGATGGTGGACATGATTTGTTAGCGTGTGTTGGTTTGGGATATTGTTAGGGGCTTACCATTTGTATTTCTTGCGCATTCGAGCGCGCATCCATACAGAGAGTCCTGCAAAGAGCATGACAATCATCATAAACACGAGCACTGAGCCATATTGCATGGGTTCAGTGTATTCGGATTGAGGGATACGCCCAGAAACGGTGTAAATGTGATAGGGGAGAGCTTGCACATTCTGAGAGAGAAACTCGGTAAACTTATCGAAGCCCGTGGACTGTAATCCTTGAAATGGGAGGCTGGATTTCTCCGCCACGGCGGCAGTAAACATGATGGGTGCTGTCTCTCCCGCTACGCGCGTGATTCCTAACACAGAAGCTGTTAGGATGCCCGGCATGGCGTAGGGGAGAACGGCAGTTCGGATAGATTGCCACTTGGAGGCGCCGAGCGCGAGTGATGCTTCACGGAATCCCATCGGCACTGCCTTGAGTGATTCCTCACAGGAGGTAATGATCACTGGTAGCACCATGATGGCTAGGGTGAAGGCACCGGCAATGATGGAGCTGCCCCATCCTTCAAAGCTGAGGTAAGTCCAGCCATCGTAGTAACGGGCGTAGCCCTGCCTGCTAGCAAGTGCCTTAGCGGAATCTTGATCGGCAGATTCTTCCACAACCACAATTTTCTCCCTCTCCTGAGCGCGGAGATCTGGCTCAGAGAAAGCAGGGGTTATGGGAATGCGAAATTTATCGTGCAGTGACGGCGTGCTAGTCATTTTAGGAGCGAGTACCACAAAGAGGCCTAGCCCGAAGAGCCCGAAGACAATTGATGGCACACCAGCTAGGTTCATCATGGCCAAGCGGATGGTGTTCATTCCGCGTCCCTTTGAAGCGTATTCATTGATATAAACTGAAGAAGCTACACCTATCGCGAGTGCAATGATCATGCAGAAAAACACCAGCAAAGCGGTGCCAAGCAGCGGGCCAGAAACTCCGCCCGCTGAGTAGGAGTGGGTATATTCCTTTAGAATTTTGATCGCTCCCGTTTTGCTGTTTGCGAGTTTGAACGCCTGCATCTCGGTAGTTGGAAGCTGGATTTCGCATGCCTTTGTTAGGCTGAACTTGGTGAATGATTGTGGGATGGTGACATCTTCAATGTTGCTGAGTTTTAATCCAGGGTTGGAGGTTGTTATCGCTGCGTATGCCGCAGCAGGCACAGTGAGTGTGGCTGTTGCGTCATCGATGTCTAACACCACCGAACCACGCTCAATATTGTGCTGATGTTTCACCGGAAGCGATGGGTTCTCAGCAAGAACCATGCTAAAGATTTCAAAGGAGGCGTGGTGTTCTCCAGCTTCAACGGGCAACTGCCACTTTTTGATCGTTGTCTTAACGGCTTCCGTTTTAGCTAACTTAAAGTCTCCAGAATCATTCTCAAGTGCCGCATACTGCTGCTCGGTGAGGGTGATCGTTTGTGTTTCTGGGATGTCGAGCGGCATTAGACTCTCCAACTCATCGTCACCTTTGTCGGTGAGGTTTCCATAAAGAATGTAAATAAGCTCGGATGCTTGCAGGGATTTGACGGTTTTTACCGGGATATTGTAGAAGCCTTTAGGGAAAACAACAGGGAAGCTATTAGTGACTTCATTCACTTCCGTGGCCTTATCCACTGAGAGGCTGCTAGAGGAGGCTTTCAGTTGAGCGAAACTTTCTGGTGTTAGGCGGATATTCTGGGTGGTGGAGACGGGGAAGCCGATCTCGGAGGTGGTATCGCGGCTTGCAAATCCAGGGCGGAATCCAGGGTTGGCTTGCTCGATGATTGCCAGATACCCGTCTCCAATGATGCTGCCAGGATCGATGCAAAAACTTTTGTGTTGTGATGGCACTTCAACGGATTCCTCGTCAGTGATCGGGAGGTTGTCATTGTAGCGGTGCATTGTTTCTAACACTTCGTCTGGTGCTAGGAACCCTTGCCCTTTATCGAAGCTAGCTACCTCAAGAGTTTCCGGCTTGCGGGTGAAAAACTCCCAGCCTTTGTCCATGAGAATGGGGGCTCCACTGAAAATGATTTTGCCAAATATAAACATGGCAAAAAACACAATGGCGTAGGTGCTGAGAAAGAGAAGGCCGCGCTGAGCAGTCTCCCAGTGGTTTGCTTTTTTACGCTTAGCTCTAAATGGTGAGGCGCTCATGGCTTGAGGAAAGTAGGTTAGTAAATTAAAAGGGGAGGGTTAGCGGTGGCTGAACTTCTTGACAACATTCTGAGCTAGTGAGTTCAGCACAAGCGAGATGGTGAAGAGAACAAGGCCCACCATGAAGAGGGCACGGAAGTGGATGCTTCCAGCGGTGACCTCTCCAGTTTCTTGGGCAATGATGCCCGTCATGGTATGTACGGGATCAGTCCACGTTTCCGGCAGTGCGATCCGTCCGCCAGCCACGAGTAGTACCACCATGGTTTCTCCAATGATCCGACCAAAACCTAACAAAACGGCGGCGATGATGCCGGAGATCGCGCAGGGGACGATCACTTTGAAAACGGTGTGCAGCTTACTAGCACCCAGAGCGAGCGAGGCTTCTGTGTAGGACTTGGGCACATTATTGAGCGCATCCTCTGCAAGAGTAAACATGGTTGGGATGGCCATGAAACCTAACAAAATACCTGCGTTTAACATGTTTAATCCTTGATCCATGGGGAAGCCAGGAATCCATGAAAGAAAAGGGAGGTTGGACCACTCGACGAGGTATTTTCCGAGCACAACCACACCAAAGAATGCCAGCACGATGGATGGGATGGCTTGGATAAACTCAATGATCGGTTTGACGATGTTTTGTTCGATAGAGGTCGCGATACGGTTTACGTAAATGGCGCCGCCAATCGAGAAGGGAAGTGCTACCGCAATGGCGATCAGAGTGATGCCGAGCGAGCCGCCAAAGAGGGGGAGAAGCCCGTAGAAATCATTCCATGAGCTGTTCGTGACCCACTTTTCTCCGAAGAAAAAACCGAAAAATGCCTTGGTCGAGGAAATGGGAGTATCGTGCCTCCAGTTCGCCATGAGATCGGTTTTTTTGTCCATGAAGGATGAGTAGTCCTTGATGAGATCTTGCAGTTCGCTATTGAGGCGTAGTGCTTTTTTGTTAGTTAATTCGCTTTTGTTTGGGAGCTTGGAGAATCCTTCTTGAGTAGTGCTCACCATGGCGGCTAGCTTCTCGCTGTGCGCAGGTTTTGAGCCGTAGAGTTTTTGGTTCAGATAAGCGTAATCGGGCTCCTCGGTGGGGATGCGTTTGTATTCTACTTCTAAGCTTCGTTTGCGCTCTCCGACGGCGGTTTTTATGCCTTCTTCGAGAGCCTCCCTCCGTGCAGGTGCCGAGGAAAAACTCTCAGCCCTTTGCTTCGTAACAAGTGCGTGTGCGCGCATGGCATCGACCACGGACTCGAAGTTTGCCAGCGCAGCGTTGTTGGTTTTTTCCACTTCCTGATAGCGCTGGAAGAGATCGAGCTTGAGTAGCGCATCGCGTTTGGTCTTACCTTCCGCTACTTTCTTTTTAACATAAGTAGGCTCTTGATCACTACCGTCGAAGTCTGTGTAATATTCGATCAAGGCGGTTTGCAATTCTGCGTAAACCCCATCGTCGAGAATACCTTGATACTCTTTTTTAAGATCCGCTTCTTTGATAAGGGGAGCCACATCTTTGATTTTGAGATTCAACGCGGTCTGAGCTTTTTTGAGACTAGCATCAGCGGCCGCCTTCATCTTCGCTTGTTGGACGGGATCATCTTCAAAAATGATGGTCCACATTTCTTTTTTTAATCGATCAGATGAGATGCCAACCTCCTTCATCTCATTTTTCATGAGCACGTTGGCGAGGCGTTTCATATCATTGAAAACACCCGGTATCTCGGCATCCTTACCGGCTCTTGCATAGAGCTCGTAGGATTTTACTTGAGTGGTTAGGGATTTGATTCGCTTCTGATAAGCTAGTTGGTCATCGGCGAAATCAACAAACTCCTGACCTGACTTGCGGTAGAGTTCCAGCTTGTCGCGGTATCCAGGGAAGAACATGACCGCTTCCTTAGTTAGAAACACACAGATAAGGATCAGCACGATGATGGAGATCATCGCATTGCCGCCAAAGAAATACTTGATGCACTCCTGCGGGCCGATACCGAGAATTCTCCAACCTTTGTTTTTGGAGAATGGTCTCTTTGATTTTTTACTCATCTGTGTGTGAAATTCTCCGCACCTAGAATAGTTCCAAGCACGGAGGATGTTTGCGTTTTCTGTTATGAAAAATTATTTGGATGGAGCAATGAAGCCAACTTTCTCGATCACCTTAGCGGCGGTCTTGTTAGTGGTTGCCCACTTGATAAACTTCGCTGCCTCACCCGTTGGCTCACCTACGGTGTAGTAGTAGAGGTTGCGGGAGAGCGGGTAGCTTTTCTGATTAGCTGGGGCAGGAAGCACGCCATCGACGGATGCGGCTGAGATACCTGGCTTGCTAGCGTAGGCGAGACCAACGTAGCCGATGCCAGCTGCATTATCGGCCACTGCTTGGGCGATCTGCTCATTGCCCGCCATCTTCTGAGTGTTCTTTCCGTAGTCCTTCTTGCTCATTGCGAGTTTCTGGAAGGTCTTATAAGTTCCAGAAGTGGTATTGCGGGTGTAAACAAGAATCTTACCTGGCTTGCCGCCAACTTCAGACCAATCGGTGATAGCTCCTGTGAAGATGCCCTCCACCTGAGCCTTGGTGAGTTTTTTAACTCCGTTTGCCTTGTTGACGATCACGGCGATCATATCGACTCCAGCAACATGAGTGACGAGTTTCTTACCCTTGGCTGAAAACTTATTGATCTCTGTGTCCTTAACAGAGCGCGAGCTCATGCCGATCTCGGCAGTGCCTTCAAGGAGTGCTGAGAATGCTTGTGACGAGCCTTCAGCAGCGATGTCAAATGCGACGTTGTTTCCGAGTGCTTTGTAAACCTCAGAAAGCTGAGGCACCATTTTAGCTCCGAGGGTATCCGATCCTTTGATGGCGATTTTAGTTTGTGCTTGAGCGGATACACTCAGTGCGATGCCTGCAAATGCAGCGGTGGCGGATTGAATCAATTTCATATTGTTTGTTTGGTTTATGTTGGGCAGGGATAGTAGTTTTCCCCTGCGACGCGTATTCTTTCTCATTCTTCCTCCTTGCTCGCAAAAGATACTGCGTTACAAAAACGACACATTTAGGTATGACGAGGGCAGCAGGTTTTGTGACCGATTTGTCACAGTCGAGAGGTGTGTTTCCTAGCGGATTTGCCCCATTAAAATGCCCCGTAACCACATACGAATATGCAAAAAATTTTAGTGATTGAAGATGAAGCGGACATAGCAGACTTGGTGTCCTTTAACCTGAAGCGAAACGACTTTGATGTTGTGCACGCAGCGGATGGACTCCTCGGCTTGACTGCCGCGAGAGAAGAAAAGCCAGACCTCATTGTGCTGGATCTAATGATGCCAGGGATGGATGGCATTAGCCTCTTCAAGGAACTTCGCCGTGAGGATGACACTAGAAGCATCCCCGTGATCATGCTGACAGCTCGCGGTCAGACGGAGGACAAAATCCTAGGGCTAGAGATTGGTGCGGATGACTATATGACCAAGCCATTCAGCCCACGAGAGCTGGTGCTGCGAGCTAGAAACTTATTAAAACGCACAAGCCACACCAGCAGCGGCGCGGAGCTTGAGTGCGGGCCGTTTCGCTTTGTGAAGAATACTCTAGGGTTCTACGTTGATGGCGATCAGGTAGATCTAACATCCACCGAGTTTAAGCTGATGCTTTACCTCTGCGAACGTGCTAACTCGCCACTTGATAGGCAGGATTTACTTGTTGATGTCATGGGGTATAATGGGGAGGTTCACAGCAGAACGCTAGATACTCACATGAAGAGACTCCGTAAAAAACTTGGAGCACGTTCCGAATTGCTCGCCACAGTGCGGGGGATAGGTTACCAAATTAGCATACCCGAGGCGCGGGTGTAATCGTATGTTGGAAGTTATTCTGGTTCTTGTATTGCTCGGTTTGCTAGCCCTGATGGTCTGGCAGAACAATCAGCACAAACAATCACTGCTGAAGTTGAAAAACCGAAGCCGTGAAGTGCGCCGTGAGGCGTTACAGGAGAGGGACGCGCTGCTCGATGCCCTGGGTGATGCATTTTTGTTAGTGAATCAAACAAGCCAGATCGTCTTTGCCAATGCATGCGCCAAAGATCTCGTTAAAGGACGCAAACTTATCGGTCGCAGTATCATGGAGGCGTTTCTTGATGATCGGTTGTCGGTGGCGATTATGAAATGCGTGCGCACTGGTAAACCCATGCAAGAGCGAGTCATTCTGCACTCAGCCCACACACCACTGGGCGCAGCAGGGGAAGAGGGCGGCAGCGTGTGGGTGATTGATGCCTCACCGATGGAAGGCTCAATGGCTGGTAATGAGACAATGACTCGCGTAGTGATTCGCGATGTCACGGTGGAGCACCAGGCGGATCAAGTAAGGCGGGATTTTGTGGCTAATGCCTCACACGAGCTACGCACGCCGATGGCGATCATTAATGGCTACTTGGAGAACTTGCTAGATGACGATGTGTTAGAGGAGCCGGAAATGTCCCGCAAGTTCCTAGAAACCATGCGCAAACACGGCAATAGGATATCGCGTTTGGTCGAAGATATGCTGGTGATTTCAAAAATGGAATCTGGTGATGCCCTCATGCTAAACGAGGCAGAGTTCTCTCTAAAAGCCTGTGTGCAGGATGTTTGTGAGCGGTTGGAATCAATGATATCAAAACAACAAGCCACCGTGAATATATCTATCCAACCAGATGCTCTAGCCATTACTGGTGATCGCTTTTATTGGACGCAGATTTTGTTTAATCTAGTGGAAAATGCCCTTAAGCAGAACCCCGCGCCAGGTCTAACAATCGATATCGAAGCCCGCCGAGAAGGTGGCAGTACTCTTATTAATATAACAGATGACGGGATTGGTATTCCTTCCGCCGATTTGCCTTATATTTTCAAACGTTTCTTCCGTGTTGATAAACACCACACGCAGAGCGAGATCAAGGGGACGGGGTTAGGACTCTCTATTGTTAGGCGCGCCATCGAGGCTCATGGCGGCACAATCACCGCCCGATCCATTCCCGGACAGGAGACGTGTTTTAGCATCAACTTGCCCGATCACGAAGCCGCTGAGAAATAGCTGGTTTCTGCGCATTGACCTATCGAGCAATCTACCGTTGAATGGCGCGGATGGCTTCTGAAAACCTCGTCCACTGGCTACGCGAATGCTACCGTGAAGATCGCTCCCGCGCTGGTGTGGTGAATTTTTACACCAGCCGGTGCCAGCATCGTTACTTGATGGAGGGTAATGAAAAATTGGCGAATGAGGCGATGCCAGAGGTGCTTGTTTCACCCGAATACGCAGCCAAAGCATCGGCTCACGCGGCTCTTTATCGACGCGAACAAGAGGTTGTTTACGCGACTCTTTTTCTCTGCGGAAAACACGAAGGTAAATCACACATTTGCCCGTTAGTTTTCTACCAAGGTCAATTCTCCAACGATAACGCCAGTGCTTTTTCAATTGATACTACGCGCTGGCGGCTTAACCCCACCGCGTTGGAAATGTTAGAGATGGATGCTAACTACATTTCTGAAATCCTCCAAGCGAGCTCCTTGAGTGATGCCACGGTAGGCGCCCTTAGAGATGAGCTTGCTGAGCGTGGAGTTGACACTTCTGCGCTGTGGCAGTGGCCTCAGTTAGTAGGTAAAGAAGATCTCATAGAAGCTGGCGAAGGAGAGCTCCTTACCTTGCTGCCAGTGTCTGGCATTGCCATTTTACCTCTTTCCGTTTCCTCCCGTGGCATCATCGATGAGTTAGCACTACTCGCTAGCCAAGGCTCTGATGAGTGGTCTCTGCCATTGCAAATCTTTCTAGGAAACCAAACACAGCCCCCCGCACGAGAGATCAAGCAAGATGTCATTGCCGTGCCAGCACTCCTCAGCCAAGCGCAGGAAAAAATCGTTCACTCAGCGCGCCATCACCCGGTGACTCTCTGCCACGGGCCTCCTGGCACAGGGAAGTCATTCACCATCGCTGCAGTGGCACTGGATCACGTTTCCCGTGGCGAAAGCGTGCTGGTGGCATCACGCATGGATCACGCGGTGGATGTGGTGGAGGAAAAAATCGATACCATGCTCAGCGGAGATGAGATCACTCTACGTGCGGGCAGGAAGGAGTATCTGAAGAAACTCAAACACTACCTAGAAGCGTGCATTGCTGGGCAAATAACTGCGAATACTCCAGAAGAGATACAATTACGCAGGCTCTATTCCGACATCAAAAAATCCTACTCCTCGTTGTTAGGTGACGAGCATCGCATGGAGAGCGAATGGCGGCGCGCCCTGACCCGTGGTGAGCTCCTCGCAAAACCAGACCCAAATGTGATCGATCGCATTAGGCGTGCTTGGGCCAAGCGTAAGGTAAAGCACCGGAATCTGCTGATGGAACTCAGCGATTACATAAACAGCGAGTATGATCAACGCGAGAGCCAGCTCTCTTTCTATCTGCGGATGAAACGGAAAGTCCTTCTATCAGCCGCACTTCACCGCACGGAAACCCGAAAGCAGTTTCAGACGCTCTTAAAAGCTCTGCGGAAACACAGAGGCAGCGAGCAGGAACAAGTTTTCCGCTCCATGGATTTTTCTCCCGTTTTTGCGGCACTCCCAGTCTGGTTAGTGAAGTTAGACGATCTTCACCGCGTAGTTCCCCTGCAGAAAAACCTCTTTGACGTCGCGATCATTGATGAGTCCAGCCAATGTGACCTCGCCAGTGTTCTGCCCGTTTTGCAACGCGCCAAACGCATCGTCATCGCAGGTGATGCCAAGCAGCTAAGGCACATTTCATTTCTCGCCACCGCCCGCCAACACCACTTAGCAGCCGATTATCAGGTGCCTGAAAAACAGCAGGAAACCTTTAATTACCGCAGTGTCAGCGTCATGGATCATGCCACGGAAGTTTGCCAAGACCACAGCCAGACAGGTTTTCTCAACGAGCACTTTAGAAGCCGACCCGATATTATTCGTTTTTCTAACAAAAATTTCTATCAAGGAGCACTGCTAGTCATGCGTGAGCGCCCCTGGGAGACCTCACAGCAAGCGGGGAAGGGGAGCTTACCTTCAGCAGGGCTAGCCTTGGCACCCTGCCATGGGAAACGGAACAATCAAGGTGTGAATCAAGAAGAGGTTGATGAGCTTATCAAGCGTCTAACAAATATTTTGACTGATCTCCCTGAACCCGCCGCTAAGCCACTGAGCATTGGTATTCTATCACCTTTTCGCAATCAAGTGGAAGCTATCAGAGCCACGCTTGAGCAGCGGTTAGATGCGCCCACCGTGCATCGCCTTATCCACACACACGATTTACTCATCGGCACGGCACATAGTTTTCAGGGAGAGGAACGCGATGTGATGTTGATATCTCTCAGTCTCGATACAGGTAGTAAACCTTCTGCCGTTAGGTTCGCTGAGCGTGAAGATGTATTTAACGTCGCCATTACTCGCGCTAGAAATCACCAAATCATTTTCCACTCACTGGATGAGAAGTCGCTTCCTCGTGACAGTTTGTTAGGAAGCTATCTGCTGGATATTGGCAATGCCAGTGAGGTAGCTCATCCGCCGGCTGCGATGGATCGATTCATGAAAGAGGTAGCGGCCGCACTGGCTCCACATCAGATCGATGTGATGCCGCACCAACACGTTGCCGGGATCAGTGTGGATTTGTTACTGATCGATCAGAAAAGCGGCCAAGCAAACCTGCCGCAAGCCATCGGCCTAGATCTCATCGGCTATCCAGGAGAGAGCTACCAAGCCGTGCCTCTACGCCGGGCAAACATCCTCCGCCGCGCAGACTTCCGCCTGTATCCCTTAGGATACACCGAGTGGAAACTCCACCCACAGAACGCCATCGATAGCATCATTGAGCTACTCCGCCCGTAGAAGAGCTTTGTGAGTTCTTTAAGGCAGACGCTGGATGCCCACACAGTGGCGGGATTGTGGCGGTGTTTAAACAATTTATCTTTCTTCCCTTTTCCTTATCTGTTAGTAAGGAATCAGTTGTTTTTTGATGATCGTAAGATGCTAATTATTCCAAATTCTTCGTGGGGAACTACTCTCACCAGAAAACATCTTAATTACCAGAATCCTCGTCCTACCCCATGCGTCAGAATAAAATATATGTCAGAAAGAAGCATCTGATCAAGAAGTTCAAAGCCGATCCTAACTGTTATGATTCAAAGTATGAATTACTGTCTAAGGGCAAATTATAATTGTAAGATCACACATCTCTAATTTTTACCATTATGCAACGGTTCAACAGCCTGCTCCTAGCCTTTCAAACCTTACCAAAAGAAAAACAAAATCGCACCGTCATGCAGGTTTCCGGCTACCCGCATTATGAGAATGTGTGCAGCAACATCCTGGCCTTTTATCTTGATCCGGCAGAAGAGCATAACATGGGCGGGCTAGTTCTGGAGTCATTGCTGGAAGTTGCTCAATCGAAGTCTGAGAGCCCGAAGGATAACGAGAACACTCACTCCCTAGAAAACGTTTCTATCTACCGTGAGTATGGAACCAGCAAGCGGCAGCGCATTGATCTGGTTGTCACGGGTGAAGAGTTTGTCATCGGCATTGAAAACAAAATCTATCATTGGGTTGCCAATGATTTGGATCACTACTCGGATACCATCGAGGGCATTGCAAAAGCAGAAAATGCCAGCCCCGAACTCCACCCCTACAAAATCGTGTTAGGCTTAACACATCCACCGCACACGCAGCTTAGTGGCGGTTTTGTTTCCATCACCTACGAGGAGCTGTGGCAGCAAGTACAGCTACAACTGGGCGCGGTGCTTACCAATGCATCCCCCAAATGGGTAACCTACCTCCTCGACTTCATTCAAACCACCGAACACCTCAAAGGCAATCACATGGAATTCAAAGAAAACGACCAATTTTTTATCGATCATCACGCCGAGCTGCACAAGCTATTCACTGAGCGTCATCAGTTTTTCAATCGCCTAGGCCATCAGGCATATCGCTTGTTCACATTGATGAATGAAGACAAAGAGGCACTCGCCCCCTTAGCGAAAGATCTATGGATACACCAGAAACGCTGCCTTGTGTTCGACTTCCAGTTCACAGACGACAATGGCAAACCTATCCACCTAGCCTATGACCTATGGCTTGAGGCGACTGGCTGGGAACTCCAACTCTTTGGCCGTAATGAGCATTGCCGTAGCAAACTACCTAACTTCGTTCAGCAAAGCTGCATCCAAGACCACTCACTTCCGATTTCTGCAAGCGGTGGGCGAGTCGTGCTCCAAAAATGGGAAACTCAAGCCCAGTTAGAGGACATAGCTACGGCTATGGGGCTATGGGTTCGACGATTATGCGAAGCTGCTAAGGCGCGATAAAATCCAACACATTTAACCAAAGTTAACAAAAAAACTGGTCAAAGATGCGCTAAAAAGCCATAAACAGCCTTGAAGTTCACCTGCATGTGAAAAAATCACTGGAAATACACCTGCGCACCATCCATCTTGGCTCTGCCAAGCGGGTCGTTACGCTTGGCATGAACAACCAAGATTTAGCCAATGATTACTTACTCAAGCTCGCAAAATCCAATCCTCGTGGATTCCAAAGCATCCTCAAACGCCTGCAAGTTGTTGCCGAGCATGAAGCGATGGAAAACAAACGAACCTATCGCCACGTAGGAGAGCAGGTCTTTGAAGTGAAAATCCCGAGCGGACTGCGCCTCTACACCTTTCCCGATACGCTAGAGGGACAGCCTCAGCTGCTAGTACTCGCCGTTTGCGGCGGTAAAAAAGGAAACAAAAAAGCGCAAGACGCGGATATCGCTAAAGCCAAGAAGCTCAGAAAACAATACCTTGCCGCCAAAACATCCCCCAACACCAAGCTCACCCTTACACCACTACCCGATGAAATCTAACAATACCACAGCTACACCATCCACAGAGCTACAGAAAATCATTGCCGATCTCCCTTTTGACCCCGCCGCTGAAGCAGAGTTCCAAGGGCTCATGCTGGTGGAGGAAATTCTCAAGCTGATGAAACAGCAGGGGGTTAAACGCAAAGAACTCGCCAAACGCATGGGGGTAGGGCCTTCACGGGTCACCGCCATGCTCAACGGCAGCAGCAACTTCAAGCTTGAAACCCTCATCCGTGCCTCCCACGCGCTCGGGGGGAGCTATCACCACGCCATTTGCCCACCTGAGATGAAGTGCAAGTGGACGTTTTATCACGAAAGCGAAACGCATGAAGCCTTCACCGCCAACCTCCGTGAGATCAAAAAAGCCAACAGCAAATTTGCGATCACTAACAGCGAACAAGCCCCAGACGACGATGCCAAAGCAGCCTAAACCATCACCGCTAAGGATTCTCAACCACGAGTTCACCACAATTGAGCTGCATGCATCTGATGCTCCAGACCCGAGTGGCGAGCTTGAGCTAACCACGGACCGCCGCTTCGGCATCGCCTCTGATGATGAGCTACAGCGCTACTGCGAGCTCACCATTATCTTTGGCTCGATCAAAGACGGACAGCCTGCGCCGTATTCCGGTAAAATCACCGCCGCAGGTGTGTTTCAAATCTCGGAGGACTACACCGAGCAGCGGCGTGACCAATTGATCGAGGTCACTGCCGTTTCCATCCTCTATGGCGCTTGCCGAGAAATGTTAGCCAATCTAACAGCCAGATCTTCCCACGGACTGTTATCACTACCATCCGTCTCATTCTACGATCCCACTTCTAAAACCGCCAAAAAGGCTACTCGTAAAACCGCTAAGAAGGCAGCTAAAAAAGCTACACGAAAAACGACGCGTAAGAAGTAGTTGCTCGTAGAAGAGCTTTGTAAGCTCTTCTACG
>JBMYYO010000049.1:0-19541 GCA_049609505.1 Akkermansiaceae bacterium
ACTTCATGTGGTCATAGACCTCACCATCATAGTAAACAGTCCCTTCAAAGTATTGTTCATTGCTCCCACTGCTCCACTGGGAGTCCTCCACATCAGAGTTCTTGGCAATGAGTTGATAAATAGGAACCCGCGAAAGCTCCGCTGCCGAGTAGGTGACATTAGAAGATGATGAGTTAAACTTCCCAGTCCAACTAGGCACACCATTGTAGCAATAATACGCAAAGTTTGGCTGAGTATCATCGCCATAAGGGAGCCGCATACAGTGGGTGTTGTTATCTGTAACTGTGATACGATAGCGAACTAACCGACGGTGCACCTGCACACTAGCGGGGATGACTACGGTGAAAACATTATCGTTTGCCACCGCATCACCACTCGCACCATCATCAACCATGGTTAGGTTTACCCAGTTAGAAACATCCTCATAGGCAGAATCAGCACGGCGGATGTAATTACCAGGGTCAACGGTTTGGTAATGAAGAACTACGGATTGTATGCCATCGGGATCTGTCACCTTCATGGTCACGGTCACTGGATCAGTATCTGAGGGAGTCTCAGGTGAGTGATCCAGCTGCCGGGCCTGAGGGGCGGCATCGACAGAAAATGAGTTATTTTCGTCTCCTGGTGAGGGAGTAGAGCCTCCGCCGCCGGAGCCAGAGCCAGCCTCTTTCAGCTCACAATCAAAGTAGCAGTCACCAGTCCCCCACCTACTCCGGTTAAACAGCTGGATAGCAATCACGTTGGTCCCATCCACAAGATAACTGCTCGGTGCCGGGCTACTCAAAGTGTGGCTGGTGTAAACTTGGCCTTCACTTTCTGGTCGGCTCCCTGATGCGCGAGACGAGCTAGACGAGGGAGTGGATGTTGGCGATGGAGCTAGTAAGTTAAATACAGGAGTTCCATTGATCCACACCTTGACCCCGTCATCAAAGCGGGCACGCATCACGAGATCCCCTATAGACGCCGCATCAGCCACGGTGAAGGTTTTGCGGAAAAACAACTGCCGGTAACTGCCTGACATATCGCTCACTAAGGTATTCAAGAAGCTTTCACCGAAGCCGATTCCGCCCGTTCCGTTCAGCCAGTTGGAGTTCTCTGTGTAATTAATGTCCTGCCACCAAGTTCTGCCGCTGCCATCATTAGCGGGGAGAGAGGTTCCTTTATGGTACTTCCAGTTCACAGATTCTTCAGGGATGAATGTGGATAGCCCCCCTGAGCCCTCACAGACTGCTGGCTGGCCTGAGGCGCGCCAGCTACCGCCAATATCATTATCTAACGAAGGATGGATAAGCTCAAGTGATGCACCTGTGCCACGGGCAGCAAGTGGCCAAGGAAACCCCACACCGTAATCGACCTCATCCTGCACAATGCCCTGTGAGTTTTTCAGCTCAATTTTCTCACCATCATTGCTTAGTGAACCAGTCCATGGGCCGAGCGCTGTGCTGCCAAATTTCGCCTGAAACTCAGTAGGGCTCTCGCAGACAACAAGGTATCCACCTGCGGCTATACTCGTGCCATTAGGAAAAATAAACGCCACACCATCCGTGAACTGCCAGCCGCTTAGATCCACCGCTGATGGGCCTGTATTGTGAAGCTCGATGAACTCGACGGGCTCGGTTTTCGGCTCCGGATCGTAGTGGATCTCATTGATCACAATATCGGCATGGAGCACCGCCGCTAAGAGCCAACTTAAGCAACAGATCAATCGCATATAGGGTGTGTTGTACATTGTTTTGTATCGGACACTCTAGCTCACCACACCGCTATGTAAATACAATATATCTCCACAACCATTTTGGTCTGAGGAGATATATTAGAGAGGAGTAGTGTGCCTCAAGCTTAGAAAAATAGCTTAACCAAACAGTTTTGCAATCGGCTTCCCTTCGCGGCCGCCCATACGGAATGGTCGCTTGCTGGAGGAGTACACGATCTGGTCGTGCTTGATACCCATCGCGTGGGCAATAGTCGCATTAAAGTCAGGTGCGGAAACTTTATCCTTAGTTACACTGGCGCCGGTAGCGTCAGTGGCACCATAGACTTGCCCACCCTTAATTCCACCGCCCGCCATGAAGGTGGAGAAGGCTTTCGGGAAGTGATTGCGCCCGGCGTTGCTATTGATCTTAGGGGACCTACCAAATTCCGTGCCAAGAACCACCAGGGTGTCATCTAACATACCCTTGAGTTTTAGATCGGTCAGCAAGGCAGAAACAGCTTGGTCAAGCACGGGGATTTTCTCCTCCATGAGGCCAAAGTTATCAGCGTGCCAGTCAAAGCCGCCATACTCTACCTCGATAAAACGTACGCCGCGCTCAGCAAGTCTGCGGGCTAACAGCACACCTTTAGAGAAGCGGTTAGCGCCATAGAGAACGTGGGCTTCTTTGCTTTCTTTGCTAAGATCAAATGCCTCCAAGTCCTTGCTCTTCATCAAGCGAACTGCCGCCTCGTAGGCTTCATTGTAGGCGCGCACTTGCTTTTGCCCCTTAGCAAACTTCTCATCAAAATCATGGTCAAGCTGCTGGCGTAGGGTGAGTTGTTTGTGGAATGCATCTTCGCTGACGTGACGGCCCCGGCGGCTGTTTTGCAGCCCAGCAGTTGGATCACCAATGGGAAGCGGCGCGTATTGCGCCTCCATGAATCCAGCGCCCGGGTGATTACTTCCACAACTAACGGTAATGTAGCTAGGGATGTCACCTTCAGTCTCTCCCTGGAGCCGATTCACCCATGCGCCTGGCGCGGGGTGGACGATGCTAGAGCGCGGGGTGTATCCTGTGCGCATGTAGTATCTTCCCTGAGCGTGGGCACCTTGGGTTGTGCTCATGGATCGGATCAAAGCTACTTCATCCATTTGTTTCGCTAGCTTGGGAAGGCAGTGCCCGAGCTGGATGCCATCGACATTGGTCTTGATCGCACGGCAGTCTCCCTTGATAGAGGCATCTGCATTGGGCTTCGGATCAAAGGTATCTAGGTGGGTCATGCCGCCTGACATGAATAGGTAGATGACGCGTTTGGCTTTTCCCCCGCCCGCAGCAAGAACGGCTTCATCTGCCGCTAAAGATGATTGATTAAAGAAACTGGCAGCTGCTCCGCCGATGGTCAGGCCGAAGCATGACTTGGCAGTAGTGGCGAGGAATCCACGGCGTGATAGCTCATCAAGTTTGAGATGGTCTTTGTTCATTGGTTTAAGCGGTTAGAAATTTTATTTGTTAGGAATTATTGGATAAACAGAAAACGCTTGGAGTTCATCATCGCCTTAGCGAGGGTGCCGATGTCTCTTGGGTTTTCCATGAGTGGCTCAAAGTTTTTGCGCTCTTGCTCGGTGGGCATAGCTCCGTAGATAGAGAGGAAAAGCATCTCTAACCGTGCGGATGGGGAGCCGGCAGCACGGAGGTTTTTGGCTAGCAGACCTTTGCCATCAGCCAGTGACAGCGCGGCGCGGCCATTGAGGAGAGTTAACGTCTGGGGAATAGATGCTTGCGTGTGTGAAGCGTTCGGCGATTCACGATCTGATGCTCCGAACTGGCGCATGAAGCTACCAGGTTTCGCTGGGGCGGGCTGCTCTGATGAGCGCATGAAGGGACGTGCCTTAGCGCCTAGTCTGCGCTGCATGATCATGCCCATCATTTCATCTCCACCTTGTTTTTCTTTGCGTTTCATCGCCATGTATTTCTCGCGTAATTGGCGTTGAATACGATCAGCTTTCTTCATGTCACCTTCACCCTTTGCCTTTGTGATAGCTAGCTTTAGCTTCCGTGCCTCAGCGCGCAGGGCATAAACTTCCTTTTCCTTGGCGTCAGATGCCTTATCCAAGGCAATGAGCTGAGGCAGGGGCATCTTAAAGAGTGTGTCCACGCTTTTAACATAACCCTGCCAACGCTGCTTAATGGCGTAGTTCACGGAGTCATCTCTGTTTCCATACTCGATGGCCTGCATAGAATCATACAGCTCCTCCGCACTCATGCGGCGCAGCAGTGGCCCGCGGAAATTATAACTTCCACCCATCTCAGCTTCAGCGGAGGCGACGGCACTCTCAAACAAACGGGTGTGATAAAGAATGCGCATGAACTGCTTCACATCATAGTCCGTGGCTTTCATTACTTTGCAGAGATACTCTAACAACTCAGGATGGGACACCGTGGTTGTCTCAGACCAATCGTCTTGTGGCTCGACAATGCCGCGGCCAAAAACCGCACCCCAGAGGCGGTTGACGATGACTTTGGTAAAGTAAGGGTTATCACGGGAAGTGATCCATGAGGCAAATGCCTTGCGCCGCTCCGCAGGCGGG
This sequence comes from Akkermansiaceae bacterium, assembly GCA_049609505.1. Taxonomy (GTDB): domain Bacteria; phylum Verrucomicrobiota; class Verrucomicrobiia; order Verrucomicrobiales; family Akkermansiaceae; genus Oceaniferula. The sequence continues at coordinate 4,283 of JBMYYO010000049.1, forward strand.
GTGTTTTCCAAGGAAGCGCCGAAGAGGGTTTTAGGAGAAACGGAGTCGCCAGGCTTACCATCATTGTATTGATAATCACTTGGGAGCGTGATGCTTTTGTTAGGATTATCCGCAATGGCGTTTTTGCGGAAATCTTTGAACATCGAGGCATAGTCGCGAGCTACCCGCTTGGCCTCTCCCTTTGCGCGTTGGGCTTTTTTTCTTTGCTCTTTCTTGTCATTGTTTTTGCGCATGATATCGCGCAGAGAATGGCCTTTTTCCTTCATCGTGTGCGCTGTTAGGCGGCGCAATAAATCTTGAGCCGCAGCACTCTTATACTCGGTCCCGCCGGCAAAGGCCGCAAACTGGTAATACTGCTTCTGCGTCCAATCATCAAATGGGTGATCGTGGCACTGGGCACAGCCGATCTGTGTGCCAAGGAAAACTTGCGCTGTGTTGCTGACGTTATCGAGCAGCATGTTACGATCGCGCAAATAGTAGCCGACCGCAGGATTGCGGGTAGCCATACCCTCTGCCCCTACCATGGCGTGGACAAATTTATCATACGGCATGTTTTGATCCACCGCATCACGGATCCATGCATGCCAGCCGAGTCCGTATTTTTCATCGTTTGTCTGGAGACGCAGCATGTCCGCCCAGTAGTTAAACATTTTGCTCTTATAACCAGTCGAGTGGATCAAGGAATCAACGAGTGTTTTGCGTTTATTCTTCGCCCGGTCCTCGATAAACTCACGCGCCTCTTCCGCCGTGGGGATTCTCCCTGCAATAGCGATGTATGAGCGCCGCACAAAGGTAGCGTCATCGATCACGGGGTTAGCTACCACTTTTTTCTTCTGCAAGTATGCCGCCACCAGTTGATCAATTTCATTGCTGGTACTGCGCACCATTTCCTGAGAAAACGGCTTCGCGGTAAGGCTGACGTGCATCGAGAGGCTGGCTATCAGCCCTGTGAGAAAAAGTTGTGGTTTCATGGCAATGAGTATTGAACAGTCGGCAAACCATAGAGTTGCAAAAAAAATTTTCAAGAGCGGAAACAGGTATCCTCTAGCTACCAGATCAGCCGCTTTGACCTCTTTATCACCGCTGTGTAGCGTGCTTGCTATGTCAGCACACATTCCCCGCTCTATCCCCGCAGCACTCATCATGCTAGTGCTCTGCACGCAGGTAGCTCTCGGAACCCACTATAAACTCTTCATCCTCACTGGCCAATCAAACTCACTGGGCGTGACCAACGGAGGGGAGCCTGATCCCACTGCTGGGACTGATGCCGCGGATCAGCATGTGAAGTTTTTCTGGCATAACGTCGTCAACGCCAGCACCTCTCTTGGTAACTCAGGAGGAGCATTCACCACGCTGCAAGATCAACAAGGTGGCGTTTACTCTGGCAGCGCCACGCACTGGGGCCCCGAAGTAGAGTTCGCCCGCACCCTCTACCGCGCTGGCGTGAGAAACTTCGGCGTAATCAAAGCGAGCCGTGGGGGTGGAGGTAACGGCCTCTGGCGCAAATCCCCCCTCGGTCACATGTACACTCACGTTGTGGATACCGTGACTGCCGCCACCACAGCCCTAACAAATGATGGACACACCTATGAAATTGCTGGCCTCCTCTACCTCCAAGGTGAAAGCGACAATGGCTCGGAAGCTGCCGCTGCGGGCACTCGGTTCAAGGAGCTGGTGGACAATCTCCGCACCCAACTTACCGCTCCGAACATGCATGCTGTAATCGGGGGCATCTCAGCTCCTGGAGGAAACCGAGACACCGTGCGCACAAATCAAGCCGCCATCGCTGCCAGCACGGCTTACATTGATTACTTTGAAAACATCGATCAACAAACCCGCCTACACGATGGCCTGCACCTGAACCGCGCCGCCAAAGTCACCGTGGGGAACCGCTATGCACAAATGTTTCTCAACGCTGGCATCGTATCCCGCCACTACGGCAAGCTAGTTTTTATTGGCGACTCCATCACCCAAGGCGGCAATGGCGATCACCCAAGCTACCGCTATCAAGTGTTCAAAAATCTCGCCAACCAAAACGTCCCTAACAACCCTACATCCGGCTATCAGTTTGTAGGCTCTGTCACTGGAGGATATAACAACAGCTCTCTCACCACCCCCAACGTCAACGGCCAAACGTTCAGCAATCAACACGACGGGCACTTCGGCTGGAGAGCCAGCTGGGAGAATGGCCGCGTTGCCATTCCTGCAAACCGCCGCGGCAACAACCGAGGCGAGGGCACTATCCTAAATTGGACGAACCAAGCCAACCCGCAAGAATACTCCCTCAATTCCCTTGGAAACAAAGTAACCTACCCAGACCCCACCGCCAGTGGCACTGGAAACACAGGCACCACTTACACACCAGATACCGCCGTGATCATGATCGGTATTAATGACATTGCTGATAGTGCCAGCGCCACTCAAGTGCGCGATGATATTGCCACCATGATTGATCAGCTCCAGGCAGCCAATGCGAACATCAGTATTTTTATCAGCCAAGTTCTTCACACCAATCAATCCCCCTCTCTCAACCCAACAGTAGATAGCCTCAACCAACTACTGCCTGCACTTGCCACAGCAAAAACCAATACCACATCTTCTGTCTGGACGATCGAAACCAACACCGGATTTAATCCTGCCGCGCAAACCTATGATGCCGTGCACCCGAATGCGGACGGCGAGGCATACGTGGGAGATCGCATTTCAGGAGGGCTTGGAATCATCGCCATACCCACACCAGCCGCTCCGCCATCAGGAAGCATTGGCCCCGTGATCGAAAATGGAAACCTCTCCACCTGCTTCCTTGGCAATGAAATCTACAACGGCACATCGTTTACCAACGGCTGGGGAGAGGTCACATCCTCCGCCTTCACACGCACCACGAGCGGTAATGTCTTCACCCACACTCACACCAACGGCTCGGGAGGATGGCTCGAAGGCATCGGCTCCACAACCGACGGCGGCACCACCACATGGAATACCGCCAACGATGGAGACTGGACCTATGAAGCCACTCTCAAATTCAACGCCAACCCGAATGGATACGTCATCTGGCTCAGCACAGACAGCGCGCGCATCATCATCGAAATCATGGGCAACGGCACCCGCAGCAACGAAAATAATTCATTCAACGTGGCACACAACAATCTCGATGGCAACTTTCACACCTGGCGCATCACTCACGATTCCACTAACAGCCGCTACCACGTCTGGCGCGATGGAGAACGGCTCACCGACCTAACAGGTGCTGCTTATGACAGCATTGGAAACGATAGCCGCATGGTCATGGGAGACCGCACCGGGGGCAGCTTTGGTGATAACTTCATCGTTGAGATCGCTTCCGTTTGCTATGATCAAACAGGTGCCTACCTACCCACTGGAGCAGATGCAGATGGAGATGGCATGACTGATTACTGGGAGTATCTTCAGTTTGGAAACCTCACATCAGCCGCCTCAGCAGATGATGCAGATCACGATGGCCGCAGCAACCTTGATGAGTTCCTAGCAGACACGGACCCGACCGATCCAGACTCCAAATTCAGGATCGCCTCGATCACCGAGACCACGCCTAACAACTTCAGCATCACCGTGCCAGACACCTCCCCGCAGCGCAACTACACACTCTACGAATCTGACGATCTCAACATCGCCGATAACTGGCAAGCCATCTCTGGCCCCACCATCGGCACCGATGGCGACCTCATCTTCACACCTGCTGCTGGAGCTGTCACCAACGGCAAGAAATTCTACCGTGTCGAGGTCAGCATGCCCTAGGCCAGTGTGGACGCACTGCTCCACAAAACAGCCAGACAAGAAAAAATGGACTAGCTGGAGAGGTCAGCAAACAACCGCCTCTCTACGGATTATCCAATTCACCAGGCGTGATGAATTTCTCAAGCCTTGCTTGCTCTCGGGGGTTGTTTGCGCCTGCTAAGGATAGGGTGATGAGGTCTAGGAAGTGCTTCTGTTTGTTTACGATCAGATAAACGGAGGTGTCCTTGCGGGAAATCATGAGATCCCGGTGGAGAACCTTAAAACCATTTGGCTTATCTGCCCGGCGAGTGACAAAGGCTTCCATCGTTACGTAGCTGAGATTCGAGCCTCCGCTAAACTTCCCCGGCACGCTGTACGCACCTTTTTTCTTAATCACACCCTTGCCTGACTTTCCTTTATCAAACAACAACGCCACATCCCTACCACTGAGGTTGAGGATGCGGGCGGTTCCTTTTTTCACCTTCTGCTGCTCCATCCAAAATGGCCTCAGCAGAAAGCCCCCTGCCTTCTCAGGATTATCTAACAAAATAAAAACCCCCTTGCGCACTCCTTGCGGAATGGTGGTGGAGGCTACCACTTCTCTCACCTCTTCACCATCGATCGTTTTCACCCGGAAGAGGGAAAACTTTCTTGATCCACGGTATGGATAAAGAATGGTTTGGCGGGCCTGTTTAATGTGTAGCGAGATGTTTTTCTCCCCCACTCCGTAGTGTAAGTCACTCACCATGGTGAGGGCTTTTCGCTCCTTCCCTATCGCGCTGCCAGATGAACCAGATGCGGTTCCCGTGCTCGTGTTACCTGGATAGTAAACGCTAAAATCAAACCTAACAGAATCTTGCGCAGTGGCCAATTGCGTGCTGCTCATTACAAGCCACATTGCCATTGGAAACAAAGACAGCACAGCGGAAAAAATAGGACGATGAGGCATGGCGTGGAAATAAAGCAGATCTATGGTCGCTCATCAATTTCAGATTGAGGAATCCAACGGAAAGCGGTAATGACAAACTGCCTACCAAAACGCCGGCTCACGGGTGAAACCTTGGTGTTTGCGCTGCCGTCATCATTGTAGGCAGGCTCATGGATATCGTCCTGTGGATTAATGTAATCTGGCACACGCTGCACGGTAGCCTCACACCACGCACGGGCGAGCACTTTGCCGTTAGCATCCGTGGCTTCGCCATAAGTTCGGATGGTAAAGGTATCTGAGCGCACCGTCATTAAGTGACCCGTGCGGGAGAGGATATCACCTTGTGTTAGATAACCAGGAGCACCGGCTGCGATGTCTCCTGCGTAGGCATCCTGCTGATACACCGCGCCCACTTGTGCAGGGGTGATTTCCTTACCAGCTCCGCTGAGGTTTTGATTGATGTCCGTCTCATCGATGGCGGCTTGTAGGGCACCCATTAGCTGCTGTGCTTGTGGTGCGCCATTAAGGGCGGCTCGGTTTACAAAATCACCTAACGAGAGGAACGGCCCACGCTCTTTCACCTGCTCTACCACTTCCTCTGCTAGTGCCGTAAGCTCACTATCATTCAGCACCCGAGAGCCGGTGTAAACATCCGGGTCATCCTCAGTGGTGCTGCCTGTGACATCACCGCCAAGTGGGTTCGTAGTGCGCTTGTACGGCGCGGTGTTTGCATCACTCCCGGCACCCATCAGAGAGGAGAGAAATGCCTTCCATGCTTGTGGCGATGTAGAGTTCACATTAAAGGCACCAGCAATGAGTTGATTGGCCGCATTGTTGTGGTAGCCATCGGCTCCATCAGCAAGGGTCTTATCACCGTAGAGGGTGAGGCGTGGGTTGTGACTTTCGTTTACCCCGCTTTGCTTCTTTGCGGAAAAGTAATAGGAGTCCCACAATTGATCATTCAAATACCATGAGAGATCATACCATGATGAGCGATAGCTTCCTTGCACATCGACGATTGCCATCGTCTTGTAGCGGCCATTGTTTTCGCTCAGCTTCAAGCGTGGATCGGCGTAGGAGTTTCCAATCGGGTAAGCGGGATTCATGCTATCGGCAAACCAGCCTTCATCGCCGTGACCTCTCTCTAACATATTTGCGTAATCGCCGTTTTCGATCCAGAGATTTGCGTGGCGAAGCTGCCCGATGGAAAAGAAGTTCCGCGCGTTCTCGCTATGCTCTGGCACATCGAAGAGCGCGCACTGGGTGGCACCACCGATGTCAGAGTAGCCGATGAATGGCTCCCAGAGAAGCTGCTGCACGCCCACGGTTTCTTCCGTCATACCAGTAAGGAAGTTACCAGTAGTGCCAAGGCCAAATCCATCCGTGCCATTGGCTGTGCCATTAACGGTGATCTGAGCGGTGGGCTCTTGAAAATAAGCACTGTCAGCCGGTATGGCAGGTGCTGACATGCGGCGGTATGACTTAGGCCAGCAGCCAAAAGTGGCGGAGCGCGGATTGAAGTTTGCCAACCACTTAATGTCCTTGGTGCCGTGAGCGGTGGGGTTGTAGAGATCAGTATCATTGTCACCATCATTCACGAGGTGACGGAGAGAAATGCGGCGCGCCCAGATGGAATTCAGCGCACCTTGAGTGACAAAGAATGGTGAGTTTGCAGGGTCATTGTTAGAGCCGAAGGAGATATATTCTTTTTTGTATCCGGTGACATCGGTGTTGATGTTTTTCATGTTCACTAGAGGGACCTGGCTTGAGGTGGTGACATCTTCACGGACGCGCCCTTTGAACAACTTGATGTTCCAAGTTGTAAAACGATGCGGCTTTAGAATGAAGTTCAGCCCACTCGGGTTATTACTATCGAGAATCTGTGTATCCCCAGCGTCTGCGCCACCGTATCCGCCGATGCCGCGCCCGCCCTGCCAATCGAGCACGTTTTTGTTAGCCTGATAGACGTCTGGCTTGGTAAAGTGCATATCCCAGAGGGAGAATCCTCGGAAAGCACCTTCTGTTAGATCACAAAGAATCCAACCTTCCTGCACGACTTTTGTTTTCTTCCCCAGCACAGCTTCGGCGCGGTTCCATGGTGCGTAGTTCCCTTCGAGATCGAGGAAGCGGTTCTCGTGCAGGGCAAAAATCTTTACTTCACCGGGAGCAAAACTGACTTCTGGGACATAGTAACGGTGCTCGAAACGCATCGGCTTCGGCAGACGGGCATCAATGCTGCGGTTAGATCCACCGCCGCGCCCCCAGAGGATAACATCATCGTAACTGCTCCGTGCTTGGTTTCCATACTGGCTGTTATTATTACCAACAACGAGCGTGTAGCCGGAGAGTTCGAGGGGTTTGTTATACGGATTCCAAAGTTTCACCACTGGGGTCATGTGCGCGGTCATGGTGTAAACGGGACGTTTGATGCCTGGCTGATTGAGACGGTCATTATAGTGCCATGCAGGAAGTCTTGGGTGCGGAGTGGCAGCGGGGGCAAAGCCAACGGTGTTTGACAGTCCATAGACCTCCATGAAGGAAGCGATCACCGGATATACGCCCATTTGATCTTTCTTCTGTGGCTGCACTACAAGCTGCCCAGAGTTATTTGTTTCGAGGTTATAGTAATCTTGCGCCTGTGCCCAGAACGGGCCGCCTGGGTTTTCAGATGTGTTAGATCCTGCGCCTTGCACCGGAGGAAACATCCGCTCGCCTAACAGGTTTTCCATTTCCGCACGGGATGACGATAGTGCAGATGTGAGATCTCCCTTTAAGCCACTGCGGCGGGGATCAGCTAGCACAGCTAAATGTTGACCGGTAAGCCAGTGCTCATGCTTGGTGGCTGTGCCTGTGCCACCACCCACCACATCAGCCGTCTGCATGGTGGTGATCTTGGCCAACTGCGCGTCGTTTCCACGGCTAGGGAACCACGCCATGTCTGACGATGCGTTTTTGATACCAAAGCGGTCAGGCGCTAGGGTGCGTAGATCGTTTTCCGTTTCACCTGAGAGCACCATGCTGGCCTTGGTGCCTTGACCATCTACCCACCATGCAAAACGGCTGGTCTTACCGGAGTGGGTGAGGGTTTGGGTTGGGACATGCACTGTGTTATCCAGCGTGGTGTAGCTGCTGGTCATCTTCACCCGTTGCTCTGAGCCGTTTGGTGCTGTGGCTGCGTAGGAGAGGTTTTGTAAGGCGGCGTTGTCTCCTGAGATCAGCCAGCGGCGGAAGGCGTTTTGGCGGCCTTGTTGCCAGCTGGATAGATCATGCTCGGCATCGCTGTCAGGCTGGCGACGGTTGAAGACGGCGAGCAGGCGTTGGTTTGCGGTGTGAGCCGCGGCTCCGCTAAATCCATTGGTGCTGAGAATTCCGCTTGGTGCGGTGATGCTCTGGTCTTGGCCTGCGTGCTTCTGAAGCTCTCCAATCGCCATCATCAGAGCCAAACGCGCATTTGCCTGAGCCTCATTCTGCGCTTTGCTCATGCGTGACGAGCGGGATTCCAAGGTGGCCAAGCTAGACATCGCCAACGCAATCATCACCAGAAGAGCCATCACTGAAATGGTAGCTATCAAAGCAAATCCACGCGGATGATTATGCCTCGCTCGGAGGGAAGGCTCAGCAAACTGAGCCTGATTCGCAGGAGGCATCGGCAAATCAGTCAAAGCTCCACCCAGAGCTGATCTATGCGGCTTCCTTGTCTGAATTGATGTTTTTTTCTCCCTCTGCATGGTGCGTCCAATGTTTATACTAATGATATACATCGAATGAGGTTTGTCATGCTGCTTAATGTGGTTTAGTAAGAAAACCAGATTGCAACCTCGATTCATTCCGAGCAAGATAGTGCAAGGGTTTCTAGCACATCAGTTTCCTGGGAAAGGATCAGCGGTGTGGCGCATTTCAATTTCCTCGTCAGAGTAAGCCTGCGGGCTTTCTGTTGGCAGCATAATCTCTGGCTCAACCATTGGGCGCACTAGGCTCACAGCCATGACTGAAACCATCATCACGGACGAAACCCCCACTGCTATCCATGGGGAAGATCCTCGGGTATTACTCAGTAAACGCCCAACGCGCTGACTCAAAGATGCCCCATGCGCCATGCTGAGCGCACCTGGCATGGCACGCTTTTGCATAGATAACTCGGCAACGTCACAGAGCGCGGTGATGTAGTTCTTGCGGGCTACTCCCACCGCAACCACATCCGCGTCACAGGCATACTCGCACTGCTCTGACAATCGACCTGATAGCCACCAGACAAAGGGATTATACCAGTGAAATGCTACCGTGACATCTGCCGCTAATCGAAGCCACAGGTCACGCCGTTTGACATGACACAGCTCATGCAGCACCACCATTTCCCGCATCTCAGCGGACCAGTTAGAAGTTTCCGCAGGCACTAGAACCACAGGCCGAAAAACCCCCGCCACCACCGGTGAAGAGAGTCCTCTTTTCTGCCTGATGGGAACCGATTTGGAAACCTCTAACATCAGCGAGCACTTGCGCACACAGCTTTGCCAAACTTCATCCGCTGGGGTCGATTCACCCACCCAACGGCGGAGTGCTCGGCGTGTGGTAAAAATGCGGATCAACAGCACGGCGGAGACCAGCACCCATACACCTAACAAACCACTTGCTAAATACGCTCCTTGAGAATGAGAAACGCCACCAAGAGCACTACCTTGCTCCATCGTTTCAACGGCCTTTCCAAATGCGGGCATCGATGCATGAACGGCAAACTTCGGCAGCACCTGCAGCAGCGGCAGCACCAGCAGCAACGCCAGATAGAAACCCGTCACCCAAGGTTTCCCTCGCGGGTCTTTTCTACGTGAAACCCACACCCACGCTGCCATCACGGCGGCACTTGTAAGGCTGACTAGGGCGAGAAACATGATGGGTAAGAGTTATTTTTAAGCGATTTTTAAAGAGCTAGGAAGGTTTACATTTGCTCATCAAGCGCCTTACGGATGCGATCAATCTCATGCTTTTCGAGCTGCATGTCTTTGGGGTCTAACAATGCGGCAACCATTTTTTCAGGCTTCCCCTCGAAGAAGGTCTTCAAGAGATTACTCATGGCAGATCTGCGGGCTTTTTTCTCAGCTAATGCTGGTTTGTAAATATAACGGCGGGACTCCTTACTATGTTTCACCATGCCTTTGTTTTCCAATGTCGCCATCAAGGCGCGCACGGCGGAATACGATGGTGGATCAGGCAGGTTCTCCAGCACTTCCTTGGCTGACGCCTGCCCAAGCTGATAGAGAATGTCCATAATCTGGCGCTCACGACGCGACATCTGCCCTTTCTCAATTCGGTTCATGTCTCTTTGTTGCCATAGTGCTAGAAATGCCGCAATTAAAAAATGCTAATTTTTTAGCACAAAACATTTGACGCCACATCTAATTGCTGTTTTTCTAGCACCACCATGAAGCAAACCTATTTGAAACTACTCGCCCTAACAACGATGGCTATCACGCCATGGCTCATTAATTCCTGCGCCACCTATGAAGGCGCGCCTGCTGCACCCTTGGGGTCAGCAGCCGAGTCTGCTATGCCGTGGAACCGACCCACCGCTGGATTACGTTCGGGCTATCACAAAACTAGCCGAAGCAACATTGATGCCATCCTAAACAGCCCAGCTCCCAAACGCCGCCCAGGTTTAGGGACTGGCTGGGGCACTGAAGTCAGCTCACAGGTCAATTACGGATACTTTCAGCGCGCCAGCAGCAAACCCAAGGGAGTTTCCAGCATCTACTACAATGATTCCGAAGGCGTAAAAGCCATGACAGGAAGCTGGAAATACTCAGGCAAAGGCATGCAGCGCGCCGCCGGTGGACTCGTCGAGTGGGGCGTCAGGGGAAGCTGGGGAAGCTTGAAGAACTACAACGCTGGCAGCCGGCGCTACATAGTAGGCCGTAAAGGGAGTAGCTACTCCTTGGTGGTTAAAAACCTCTGTCACTCGCCACTCGAAATCGTCCTCAGCGTGGACGGGCTAGATGTCATGGACGGGCGCACCGCATCGTTCAAAAAGCGTGGCTACATCGTCCAGCCGGGGAAAACACTGACGGTAAAAGGTTTCCGCACAAGCCAAAGCGCGGTGGCATCGTTTAAGTTCTCCTCCGTTTCTGGCTCCTATTCTGGCCAACGCCACGGCACCACTCGCAATGTGGGAGTCATCGGCATGGCGGTGTTCACCCAGAAAGGCGTCGATCCCTGGAAGTGGTCGCGCCGCGCTATTCAGAGCCGTCACGGAGCTAGCCCATTTGCAGAAGCACCTGCATCACGGGCACGCTAGCGACAAAGAATCACCACCAAAGAAACGTCTCGGTTTCATCCCCCAAGCCGCCCTGTGTGTTGACACGTTAGGGGCGGCTTTTTCATTGGTTTTTCTATAAAAACACATTATAATCACAGCATGGCGCAAGCTCGATCCAAAACACCCTACATATTTTTCGTCATCATCCTCATTCTGAGTTTGATCGTTGTCTTTTTTGTTGTGAAAAAATGCTCTCCCACAGAGCCCATTGAGCCCGCAGATAGTGGTGCACAGACCGATAAACCATCTGATCTTATCATCCCTGACGGCCCTGATCCGGATTCTTTGGACACTGGCCACTCTGGCACCGCAGAAGAGCTTGTTGGGCAAATCAGTAAGGTCATGCTAGAGGCCAATGAAACGGGGAATATCTCACCACTCCTCGATATCCTTGGGCAGCGCAATCTCAGCCCACAGCAAACCAAACATCTCCACAATCTCGCTGCAGCCTCACGGCTCAAACTAGACGAGCAAAAACCATTCAGCCGCTCAAGAGACACCAACAACCTCTGGTTCCTCAACCTCACGGACAAAAGCAAAATCAAACTCAACGTCAAGCAAGACGCCCAAGGGAACTGGTTGGTCGATGGCATTACTCTCCCCAAGAAAACAAACGCCAGCACCCCCGTTACGCCGGACACCCCAGGAAGGCACCCTGAATTCCCTGGCCTCAACAACGTTCAAGGCGCAGGTGCTGACACCGTCACAGATTTCCTTCACGCCATCCTCAAGTTTGACCCCGCAACCGCGCGCAAGCACATTGACACATCGAACATCTCCTACGCCAAGCTCGCAGGACTCTGCATCATCTTCGAGGAAGGCAAATACAAGCTCGCCCCCAAAAAACCTCTACGCAACATGTTCTCACGGGACACCTCAGCAGGCTGGATCGCCCGTGTCACATCCGCAAGTGGCGGTGAAACAGCCATGTTTGCCATCAACACCAAACGCAAAGACGCCACCACTCCCTGGAAAATCACCGAAATAAACCTCGATTCACTGCTCACTGATTACGCCAAGCGCATGGCAGACGGGGACATTCACTACGCCCCACTAATCAAGGACCCCAAGGGAGGTGACTCACTCGCCATCTACTTTGATCTAGATTCTGACACCCTCTCCGCACGCACCCAACGCCAGCTCAGCATCGTTGCCAATCTACTCAAGATAGACCCTAACAAAAAACTCTCCATCTCAGGCCACACAGACTCGCTCGGCTCAGAGGATTACAACCTCGCCCTCTCTAACAAACGAGCAAACCAAGTCAAACAACACCTCTCTAGCCTAGGCGTCCAAGCCAGCCAGATCTCAATCACAGGGCACGGTAAGAAACTCCCCCGCCTTCCCAATGTCAGCGAAGACGGCACTGATAACCCATCTGGCCGCCGCGCCAATCGCCGCGCAGAAATTCTGCTCGATTTCTGATCCCCCTCCCAATCCAGCTTTTCTCAACCGAGCCCCTAGGAGCAGCAAACATGAATAAACAGCACCTCATCTACGCCATCTCCATCGGAGTAGTTATCCTACTCATTGCCGTCATTATCCCGCTGGCAATCGCATCCCGAGGCTCAATTTCAGCCCCTATCAAATCTCTCAAATCTCCCCAACAAGCCGCAACCCCGCTCGGCTACCCGCTGAAAGCAGACACCCCAGAAGACGCAGCCTCCACCGTGCCAGCGTTCGATCCACGCCTGATCCAGCTCACCGCCTTTGAGCGTGCACACATCCCCACAGTAACTCGCATGGCATCCTCCATGGGTAGCGAACACGGTGCTCTCACTTACAACGCACAACCCTACTGGAGTGATAACCCAAAGCGCGGCGGCCACCACACCGGAGATGACCTCAATGGCATCGGCGGTATGAACACCGATCTCGGCGCCCCCATCCACGCCATCGCCAATGGACTCGTCGTTTACCGAGGGGAGCCATCCCCCGGCTGGGGAAAGACCCTCATGCTTGCACACCGCACCACTAAAGGGAAAATTCTCATCACCATGTATGCTCACCTTGATCGCATCTACGCAGCATACGGAGATCTCGTCCCCCTCGGAAAAACCATCGGCACATGTGGCACCGCAAACCTCAACTACCCCGCACACCTCCACCTAGAAATGCGAGACAGCACGGGCGTTCACATCGGTCCCGGCTACACAAACTCCTCAGGAGAAACTATTGACCCAAAACCCATCCTCGCCGCACACCGCAGCAAGGACCCGTCACTCCTCCATCCCACCCCGCTATCCATCATCCTTGCTGAAGTCCAAAAAGAACGCAAGGATGCCATGCAGATCATCGGGTTTCCCAGCGGCATGGACAAAGAATAAGCTTCAAATTTACATTTAATTACTCCAAACTAACAGCACATGAGCGACGCTGCTTCACCACACGACTTTACCCCGCCTGAAATCGAAGAAATTTCAGCACTTCTTCCCGCCTATGAAGTTCTCTCTTTCATCGCCAAAGGCGGCATGGGTGCCGTTTACCTCGCGCGCCAAAAATCACTTGATCGCCAAGTCGCCATCAAGATCCTTCCACGCCACTTCGGTGAGGACGAAGACTTCCGCGCGTCCTTTGAGACAGAGGCCAAGAGCATGGCAAAGCTCAACCACCCGAACCTTATTGGAATTTATGACTTTGGGCAGGTTGACGGCCTTCTCTACATCATCATGGAAATGGTTCAGGGCAAATCCCTCTACCACTCCGCCTACGGAAAAACCATCGATCCGCAAGAATCTGCGCGCATCGTCGCTGGCATCTGCCGAGGACTAGCAAACGCCCACTCCCACGGCATCCTTCACCGCGATATCAAGCCTGCCAACATCCTTCTCGATCCTTCAGCCTCACCAAAGATCGGAGACTTCGGCCTCGCCCGCCCCGCCGGTGAGCAAGACGAGGGCGTCAGCTTCGGCACCCCAGGCTACGCAGCCCCTGAGGTCATCCACAACCCTGCCGCCGTCGATGAAAGCTCAGATATCTACGCCGTTGGCATCATTCTTTACGAGCTCCTCACAGGTGGCATCCCAGAAAAAGCCTACGTCCCCGCCGCCAGCATGGTCGGCTGTAATGCAAAGTTTGATCAAATCATCCGTAAAGCGATCAACCCCAGCCCCGCCCTACGTTTTCAAACAGCAGACGAGATGGCAGAGGCACTAGAGCCACTGATCAAAAACAACTCACAATCCGCTTCACCACTACTCACGCGGGCGAACTCACGTGCATCATCAGGCACCTCCGCTAAAAAAACTCTCGTCACTCACGAAGGAAACTCAAACGCCTCCAAGCTCCGCACGGCGGCATCCTCAGATGCCGATGGCGCCCCTGCTGTCCCCTCTTCCACCACCCCGCCCGTGATGAGCGCATCCAAGGGCGAGGGCATATCCTTCGTCCGCAATATCATCATCATCACCGCACTGCTCGCCGCCATCTACATCGCGTGGGAAGGCTACCAAGCCATGAGCAAAAAGCGTATGGAGGAAAATGACCGCATCACAGAGGAAAACAAAAAAGCCAAAGCAGATGCCCTCAAGAAATCAGCTGATAATGCCAATAAATCATCACAGTCCAAAAAGCCCAAAAAACCCCGCCCTCCAGTCGTAGAGCCACCCAAGCCAGAAACCCCACTGGAGAGCCTTGCCAGACTCCGCTACGGACTAAAAAATGGTAAACGCATCGAGTTCCCCAAGGGTAACATCAAGCGTGACGGACGTATCCGTTTTTACGTTCCACTCGCCATGTCATGGCATCAGGCCACCCGCTACTGCGAGCGCCACGGAGGTCACCTTGCTATCCTCCCAGACGACAAAGACCTCGCATGGTTTAGCCGGCACATCCCTGCAGGCGACACCGTTTGGCTAGGTGCAGGAACAGCAGGAAACGACACCTGGGCGTGGATTGACGGCACACCATGGGCACAAAAAATCCGCAAAACCTCTCGCGCCTCCTACGTCTCCACCGATAGCGCAGGCGTGCTCAACCCTCAGCCAGCAAGCACTAAAAACACCTTCTTCATTGAGTGGTTAAAGGATGGAAGCTCCCCCGCCAGCCTCAAAAATCAACTCAAGCGCACTGGGATCTCCGCCGCATCCCCCACCCCCCGCTACCCAGCTGGTACTATCACCTACGATAACCGCCACTTCCTACTCGTCGCAAAACCAGCCACCTGGTCAGATGCACGCAGCCTTGCAGACCTCGCTGGAGGCATACTCGCCGTTCCATCAAATCGTGATGAAAACCAATGGATGCTCGGCTTCGTCTCACGCCATATTTCC
>JBMYYO010000050.1:0-19498 GCA_049609505.1 Akkermansiaceae bacterium
ATGGAGGCAATCCATTACTGCTTTGGCGACGGCTTTGGCAAGCAAGGGGGGGACGGCGTTACCTACTTGGTTGTATTGGCTGCCCTCGGAGCCGCTGAATTGAAACCAATCGGGGAAACTTTGCAGTCGCGCTCCTTCTCTCACGGTGAGTCTTCTGCGTCTGCCGTCTTTCAGGCACACGCGCATCATGTCGCCTGTGGCTCCGTTTAGGTTCCTACATGTGACTGTTCGAGACGATTGCTCGAGGTGGAGGTCTCGTGGTCGTTTGCAGTGGGAGGCCTTTTCATACTTGGCAACGTATGTATCCATGCTCTTGGTTAAGAATTTTGGATTAGGGGGAAGTTTCTTGAGCAAATCTTTGATCGCATCCCCGGCGGTGAAGTGTTCCTGTGCCAAGGGTTTGGGGGCAGTCCATTGGCTGCGATGAGCGACGACAAAAAGGCGCTCTCTGCGCTGCGGCACGGCGTAATCCACCGCACGAAGCATCTGGATTTCCACCTGATAGCCAAGGCTTTCCAAATAAGCGATAATCTCATCAAGGTAATCACGACCACGGTAGAGCATGCCTCTAACATTTTCAAACATGGCGACCTTCGGGTTGAGTTTTTTGACGGCAGCCAAGAAGGCTGGAAATCCGTCGCGTGGGTCTTCATTCCCCATTTGCAAACCTCCCACGCTAAAGGGCTGGCAAGGAGGCCCGCCAATCACGACATCCGGCTTGATGCCATAGTCTGTGTCCTCAGTGAGTATCTCGGCATGGCATTGCCCGTGGAGGTTCTGGTTATAGGTGGCACATGCATCCTCCAGCATTTCATAACCCACTGTTCTGAATCCAGCCGCCTCAAACCCAAGCCCTAATCCACCACAACCCGCAAACAAATCCAACGCTAGGGGCGCTGACGGTGGTAGGTCTGGTAGGGGGAGTTCGTTTTCTAAGTATTTGAGGTATGGGGTCATTGGGTGAGTGGTGATAACACACTGTTTTCAGAGTGTTCATGGGAACATTTATCTGGTTGCGCGTCAAGTTGGTAATTGTCTTCGTTATTTGTGTGCACCTTATCTCACGCCTTTATCACTTCGACCGATTAGTGATTCATATTTCATTTTCACAAATACCCTAAACAAGGGATTGCGGAACCGAAACCGTATTAGAGAACCTGTTTTTACTCGCTCCAATATTTTTTGCCTATCTGTAGAGCAGAGCTTACCTATTTTATAGGAAAGTGATTGTGGCTTGACCAATTTTTTCACAATCATCGAAAACTCGTTTGCTACATCCCTCGTGCTAAACGTATTCACCTCATCGAGAGGTGCCTCAGCACATGCCCAAAGTACCGTCTCAAAATGAGCTTTATCGTTCACAGACTGCGTAGCTTGCTGGTAAGACGATCTTATTGATTGATCCACTCGTTCAAGACTCGATTGCAGGCCCCTAGCATATTGTTCTTTGCCTACGTGATCTTGTTCATCTTCAACCGCTGCTCTACAAGCTTGTTTCGCAAGGAGGTGTGCAAAATGTGGAAAACCCAGAGCCATTTTAACAATTTGGTATCTAACATTCTTGGCCATACTAAATTGTAAGTGCGCCAAACCTCTATGAATTATAGCATCTACTTCTTCATCTGACATTTTTGGCATCCTAACTTGACGGAGGCATCGTTCTGTTGATGGGTGGGATCCTATCAGCCCTTCGACGTTCTCCGCGATGCCTACCAACATTATGGTCACATTAGGTGCATTATCCGATAAAGCCTTTAAGGTATCTGCCATACGAGCCAATACTTCTACATCTATTATGGAATCATATTCATCAAAAATAAAGAGAAGGTTGCTATCTAAATTCTCAAGCACTTGCTGAACGTCCAGAGAAGATATATCTTTGTCTTCAGGAAGGAATAAATCTAACTGGTATTCTTCGATGCGTTTATTTGGGATATAACCTATTCCGTTCTTCGATTTTTCAAACCTAACCTTCGCAAACGCTTTTTCCCAAATGCCACGGAATGAATCACTTCGATTACATGTGATTTTGATGGGGATGACACCATATAAATCACTTCCTATAATATTAGCAAATGAAGTTTTCCCTACTCCTCTTTCTCCGTATACAATCACATGCTGACCTCTCTCGTTGATGGAATCCACGACTTCGTCGATCTGGCTTAGACGGCCCGAGAAAAAGTCTTTAGCTAAAATTGGCGAGGATGGTGAAAAAGCTTGATCCAAAGATGCTTTTTTCTTTTGCCAAATACTAGGTTCGTTCATTATCTTTGATAGCTATTTTAAGAGCGTGGGATAAATATAACAGGTGCTTCTTCATCACTAGATAAGCCAGCCTCAAGTAATTCGGCTTCACTAAATTGAGCCATTTGAAGGTCAATGGGGATCAAGCCAGCAACCGTTTGGACAAAATTGTCTGGTTTAGCATCAACTATGACAACTCTATCAGCTGCACGATACCAACCAAAATACGACGATGGGACAGAGCGAAACCCCTCCAATACAAGAAAATCATGAATGGCTTCATGTGAAGCGAGTCCTGACCTCTCATACCAAAGTTGAGATATTACAAGTGATGGCTGTTTAGGTGGCTCAAACAATATCGGGCTAGGCTTGTCGGAAACAGTTACTCCTTCCAGACGGATATCACCTCCAAATACGGCAAGCTGCAGAGCCATACGCTTGAGATACTCTGAGGGAAGTGCGTTCCTGCGGCCAAGGTTCCCATTTTCAGGAATTGGAATCTGGCCGTAGAATCCGGCTATTGTTCTTTTTACCGCACGCGATTCAGACTCTTTGAAAAAAACCTGATGTTCACTAGTAGTGTTAGATACCAAATGAAGTAATTCAAACTTATCCTCTGGTATCAGGATGGCTTGACTACGTGCCCAGCTTTCAAGATTTCGGATTTCGCTTCCGAAAGATGTTGAATCACCTGCGCACGCGCCTGAGCCACTGACAATGCTCTCTGCGGCATTTTCGAAAGCTTTTCGTTGGTTTTGACAAGAGCTTGTGATGGTGTTTTTATCTCCATTGGTGATATTATTCAACTCATCGGGTTGTCTGTCAATAGGATTTGTAGTATGCTCATCCATGGAATTGTGCTGAATTGCAATAAACTCATTTCTGTATTCACTCTAAAACAGAGAGGTAAATTATAGCCTTACTGACAAGCCTCACACTCACCACCATTCATCATGGCTTCGATTGAGCAGGCGTTTTGTTCGGCGGCTGTGTATTGTTTCTTTTGGCCGGCTTTGATGTCGATGGTGGATTTCTCGATGTTGCTGGCTTGTTGGGAACGGAGGTAGTAGGTGGTTTTTAGGCCTGTGTGCCAGGCGCGGCGATACATGTGACTGAGGGTCTTCATGTCTGGGCTGGCGATGAAGAGGTTGACGCTTTGGCTTTGGTCGATCCACTTTTGTCTTCGTGCGGCGGCGTCGATGATGGCATCGTAGCCGACTCCAAAGACGGTTTTGTGTTTTTCTTTGAGGGCGTCCGGGATGTCTTCGATGTCGGTGAGTTCGCCGTCGAAGTATTTGAGCTGATCGAGCATTTCTTGATTCCAGAGGCCTTCTTTTTTCAGGTCGTTGACGAGCTGACGGTTGAGGACGATGAAGTCGCCGGAGAGGTTCGACTTCACGTAGAGGTTCTTGTAGTTCGGCTCGATGCATGGAGTGGTGCCCATGATGTTAGAGATGGTGGCTGTTGGGGCGATGGCTAGGACGTTCGAGTTGCGCATGCCGTGCTGGGCGATTTTTTCACGCAGGTGGGTCCAGTCCATTTTGGCACCGCGTGGGACATCGATATCGACGCCGCGTTCGGCTTCGAGGATGTCGACGGTGTCTTGTGGCATGAGTCCACGGTCCCATTTACTTCCTTTGTAGGAGGAGTAGGTGCCGTGTTCTGCTGCGAGGTCGCTGCTGGCATTGTAGGCGTAGTAGGCGATGGCTTCCATGAATTCATCGTTGAAGTCAACGGCGGCATCGGATGCGAAGCTAAGCCCCTTCTTGTAGAGGGCGTTTTGGAGGCCCATAACTCCCATGCCGATCGGGCGGTGACGGCTGTTGGCTGTCTTGGCGGCGTCGGTTGGGTAGAAGTTGATGTCGATGACGTTGTCCAGGGCGCGGATGGCGACGGTGATTGTTTCCTTGAGCATGTCGTGATCAAGGGAGCCATCGGCGGTGATGTGGGTGTCTAGGACGACGGAGCCGAGGTTACAGACGGCGGTTTCTTCATCGGATGTATTGAGGGTGATCTCGGTGCAGAGGTTACTGGAGTGGATGACGCCGCAGTGGTCCTGTGGGGAGCGGAGGTTGCAGGGGTCTTTGAAGGTGATCCATGGGTGGCCGGTTTCAAAGATCATTTTGAGCATGCCTTTCCAGAGCTCGATGGCGGGGACTTTGCGGGTCCAGATTTCGCCGGCTTCGGCTTTGGCTTCGTATTCCTGGTAGCGGGCTTCGAAGGCTTTGCCGTAGAGATCGTGGAGGTCGGGGGTTTCGTTGGTGCGGAAGAGTGACCAGTCTTGGCGGGCTTCCATGCGTTTCATAAACAGATCTGGAATCCAGTTCGCGGTGTTCATGTCGTGGCAGCGGCGGCGTTCGTCTCCGGTGTTTTTGCGGAGCTCGAGGAAGTCCTCGATATCGTTGTGCCAGCTTTCAAGGTAAGCGCAACCGGAGCCACGGCGTTTGCCACCTTGGTTGACGGCGACGAGTTGGTCATTGTGAAGTTTCAGGAATGGGATGATGCCTTGGGATTCACCGTTGGTGCCTTGGATGTAGCCGCCGGTGCCTCTAACAGCTGTCCATGAGCCGCCGAGTCCGCCTGCCCATTTGGAGAGGTAGGCGTTGTCTGCGATGCCGCGCTGCATGATGGACTCAATGGAGTCGTCCACTTTGTAGAGGTAGCATGAGGAGAGCTGGGAGTGGAGGGTGCCGGAGTTAAAGAGGGTGGGTGTGCTGCTGCAGAAGCGGCGGCCTTTGTAGAGGGAGTAGAGGCGGATGGCCCAGTCCTCGCGGTTCTCTTGCTCAGCGCGGAAGAGGCCCATGGAGACGCGCATCCAGAAGAACTGAGGGGTTTCTAAGCGGCGTTGTTTGTCGCCTGTTTTATCAACGATGAGGTAGCGATCGTAGAGGGTCTGAATGCCGAGGTAATCGAAGTCGAGGTCGGCTGTGGGGTCGAGTGCTTCTGCGAGTTTGTTGATATCATATTGATCAACGACGTCGGGTGAGATGCGTTTGATTTCCACGCCGTGGGCGAGGTATTTTTTGAAGTGTTTTTTGTGGGCGTTCTTGAGGGCGCGGATGCCATCGGTGAGGATGTTCCAATCTAACACTTCTTCGTAGATGTAGGAGAGGAGGATGCGGCCAGCGAATTTGGCGAAGTCTGCATCGCGCTCAATGAGTGATTTGGCGTTGAGGATGATGGTGGACTTGAGGTCCTCACGGGTGATCTCAGCACCGATGGAGCGGCGGAGTTCTTGCTCGATTTGTGATTCTGTTAGGCAGAGATCGAGGCCGATGGTGGCGAAGGTGATACGTTTCTTTAGCTCGGTGCCGTCCCAGAATTCTGTGCCTCCGTCATCGGTGCTGACGACGACCATGGACTCTTGGTTAGGATCCTCGGTGGGGATTTCATCGAGGCGCATTTGGGCGCGTTGGGCGCGGTAGAGGATGTAGGCTTCTGCGGCTTTGAAGTAGCCTTGGCGCATGAGTTCCTCTTGGACGAGGTCTTGGACGGTTTCGATGTGAGCGAATGCGGAGTCTCCGTTGCGGATGGCATCAGTGACGGCGTGGGAGACGCGGACGGCTGCTTCTGGATCTTCTTTGAGGGAGAGGAATGCTTTTCTGATGGCGATCTCGATTTTTGTTTGTGACCATGGAACGACGTTGCCGTTGCGGCGGATGAGGCGGACTGGCATGGTGTGAGGCTCCTCGGAGACGATGACTTCGCCGTTTTCCTGGTAGGAGCGAGAGAAGACAAGGGACTTGGCGACGTCATGGGCATCATTCTCGATGAGTGCTTTTTCGATAAGCAGGTGGAGATCGGTTTGTGAGAGGCGGAGCTGGCCGCCGTCTTGAACTTGCTCAGTGAGGGAGGTGGCTACGCGGTGGGCTACGTTTGAGACGAAGGTGCGGTTTTCATCGCTGAAGATGGAGTCTTCTTTTGTCTGGCGTGAGACGAGGAGATCGGTGAGGGCATTGCCGATAGTGTCCGCTACTTTGGCGAGTGAGAGTTCTTCTTCATCCTTGCCTGTGGTGACGATGATTTGGGGGACGCGCACGGCGGATTGCTCGCCGAGGACGGCACACCAGTCAAAACGGTCTTCGGCGGATGGAGCGCTGGAGGTGGCTTTTTCAGCGCGGTCTGTGATGACTTTTTTTAGGGCGAGGTCTTCTTCTAGGCTAATTGAACGATACATGGTGGTTGAGCAGGTTGAGGTGTGAGAGAGTTGGTTGGTTTTGGTGGGGGGGGAAGTGATCCGTGTGTAGTGATCAGTGATCCGTGTTTTTTGCTTAGGATGCTGGTTCGGAAGTGATCCGTGTTTTTGCTTGGGTTGCTATTTTAGGAGTGAAGCTGTGTTTGGGGGGAATGGAGTAGCTGGTTGTGCACGGATCACTGATCACGGCACACAGATCACTACTTCAGTTTGCGTTGTAGGGAGTTTATGAGGGCTTGGAGCATGGCTGAGATGTCCTTGGTTTCTTTGATGAGTGGTGAGGTGTTTGTTGTGCCAGTGATGCGTTGGTGGATGTAGAGTTGGGTTCGAAGTTCTCCGCAGGAGCCTTTGCTATATCTCAGAAACTTAATGTATTCTGGTGTGCTGTCTCTTTCTGCGCCTTCGGCGATGTTGGATGAGATGGAGACGGCAGCGCGCTGCATTTGGTCTTTTAGGGAGTAGTCTTTTGAGGTTTTAAATTCTTTGTAGATGTTGACGGCGAGTTGGCATGATCGTTTCCAAACGTCTAAATCTTCAAAGGTTTTTATCATTTTTTTTGAGTGTAGAGTGATCAGTTGGCGGTGATCCGTGCTTGGGTTGCTGATTAGGGAGTGAATCTGTGATTGGGTTTCTTGTGGAGTGAGTGGTCATGCACGGATCACTGATCACGGCACACGGATCACTTTTACAATTCGTCGTCGTCGATGTTTCCTAGGGCGGTGGATTTTTGGTATTCGGTGACGCGGCCTTCGAAGAAGTTTTGCTCCTTTTTGATGTCAATCATTTCGGCGAGCCAGGGGAAGGGGTTGGAGGCGTTGCCGTCGAGGGGATCGAGTCCGCAGGAGGTGAGGCGGCGGTCGGCGATGTAGTCGATGTATTGATGGAAGTCTTCGATGTTGAGGCCGACGGCGGAGACAGGGAGGCAGTCGCGGATGAAGTTTTTCTCTAGCTTGATGGCTTCTGCCATGGTGCTGCGGAGGTCTTCTTTGAATTCCGGTGTCCAGATTTCTGGGTTTTCTTTGACGATTTCGTTGAGGAGGTTTTTGAGGAGTTCAATGTGGTTAGACTCGTCACGCAGGGTGTAGCGGAACATTTGGCCGATGCCGGGGAATTTGTTTTGGCGGTAGAGGGAGAGGATCATGCCAAAGAGGCCGTAAAACTGGGTGCCTTCCATGCACTGGCCGAAGATGAAGGCATTGCGTGCGAGTGCTTGTTTGTTTTCGAGCTGCGACATGTCCATATCGCGGCGCAGGGAGCGGCTGTTAGAGACTACGAAATCGGTTTTTTCCTGAACGGTGCGCACGCCTTCGAAGATGGCTTCGCATTCGTGGGGGTTTAGGCCGAGGGAGGAAACCATGTAAACGAGGGAGTCTGCATGGATGTTTTCCTCATGGGCGTGGCGGCGGAAGACAAGCTCTAGCTCAGGGGCGGTGACTTGATCTCGGATGACGTGGATGATGTTATCACCGACGATTCCTTCGGCGGCGGAGAAGTAGCCGATGCCCATTTTGATGATCCATCGTTCGACATCGCTAACCTCGCTGGAGCGCCATTGCTCGACGTCTTTTTGCATGGGGATGTCTTCTGGCTCCCAGTGATTGGCGCGCATGTTAGAGTAGATCTCGTAGGCCCATTCATACTTGAGGGGGGCTAGGCCGAATCCTGGGATGGGCTTACCGCCGATGACCTTTTTTTGCGCGAGGTATTGCTCGGCTTTGGTGGGGTCCACGGGGATGGTGTGTTTATCGAGAGTGGCGTTCATCAGAATAGTGAATGTAAAATAGTGAATGGTGAATTCTCACAACCTAGAGATCATCGTCGTCAAAGGAGGTGTCTAGAGTGGAGGTGGTGGCGGCGGCGGTTTGACCAGAGGGGAGGTGGATTTGCTCATCAAGCCAGGGGAATGGGCTGGAGGTGTGGTGGTATTGGCGAGCTAGACCGCAGCCTGCTAGACGTTCATCGGCGAGGTATTCGATGTAGGTGCCGAGGGCTTCAGGATCAAGTCCGGCGTCCGCGATGGGAAGGGTGGCGATGAGGTCTTGCTCAAGTTTTACAGCCGCAGTCATGTGGTGGCTGAGTTCTTGTTGGAATGAAGTGGTCCAGATGTCTGGGTTCTCACTGACCATTTCTTGTAGGAGCTGATCGAAGAGGCTGAGGCGGTAGGCGACGTCGCTGAGGAGTTTGCTGAAAATCTTGCCAACGCCGGGGAGTTTGTTTTGGGCGGCTAGGGAGAAGAGGGAGGCCCAGAGGGAGAAGCACTGGGTGCCTTCCATGCATTGATTGATGAGAAATATGTTCCGGGCGACGGCTTGTTTGTTCTCCGTGGTGGAGGTGTCTGTGGTGCGGTCAAGCGGGCTGAGCTTCTCTGCGATGAATTGTGCTTTGGCGTTGAGTGCTGGGGTGGCTGCGGTGGAGGCGCACTCCATGGGGTTGATGGCGAGGGAGCCGTGGATGTGGACGAGCACATCGCTGCGGGTGTTTTCCTCGTGGACGAAGCGGCCAAAAACGAGCTTTAGCTCTGGGGCGGTGACGAGATCTCGGACGGTGTAAATGCCGCTGGAGAGGAAAAGTTCCTGAGTGCGGGCAAAGGCGCCGAGTGCGGTTTTGGCGAGAGTTTGGCAGGAGTTTTCCAGTTGGGGGAATTGGGCAGCGTCTGTAGTGAGGGATACCTCGGCTGGCTCCCAGTGGGAGTTTTTCATCTCTTTGTAAAGGGAATAGGCCCACTGATATTTGAGGGGGAGGATGTTGAAGAACATTGAGTTCCGGCCATTGAGGACCTTTTTAGCGGCGTAAGCTTCCTCCGCCTTCTCGCGATCCAATTCAAATGTACGGTCGCCTAGTGTGATTGTAACAGTATCTGCCATAGTCTGTAAGGATGATTAAGTGGTTGTAAAACGAGTGAAAAGTGGATGCACTTGGGCGTTGTTGAAGGTATTTGGGCGGCGGTTTGAGATTGGTTTTAGATCGGTTTTAGATCGGTTTTAGATCTTTTTTGAGGCAAATGGAGCACCAATTGCCCTCTAACGCGCAGCCTTCACATCATGCCCGAAAAACTCTTAAAGGGTCAATATAAAATTGCTCATGTAGTATCCACAAATTATTCACAACACAACATGTTGTGGTTTTCAAGAAAATGAGAAAAACACAACTTTACTCTTGTTAAACCTCCGAGCCTAGTAAAAACACTGGTTTTTTCGTGCCAGAGGCTAACAGTCGTATGATTTACTCATACAAGCTGGTGGACAAAAAAAAATGCGTTCTGTTAGATGGCGTGGTAGGCAGAGGAAGATTTTAAAATTTTATTATTCGCAGGCGAAATAAGATCCCCTACTAGGGGGGTAAAAACGGAAAACTCCTTGGTAAATCAAGGTACTAAAATTTATTTATCCAGCATGGCAAGAACCTCCGCTAGGGACAGTCCTGACTCCCTTAGCTCACGGAGTGTGCTGGATGGGCTGCGTTTGGCAAGGCGTTGGCCGCTGGCATCCATGATGAGCCTGTGGTGATGGTAAATGGGCTCAGGGAGATCAAGGAGGGTTTGTAAAATACGGTGCACGTGGGTGGAGGGAAGTAGGTCTTCGCCTCGGGTGACGTGGGTGATTTCCTGATAGGCATCATCGACAACAACGGCGAGGTGGTAGGATGTGGCGATGTCTTTACGGCTGAGGATGACGTCACCTAAGAGAGCGTGCTCTACCTTGATGGTGCCGTGGATGGCATCGGTAAACGTGAGTGCGCCTGTGTGGTGGTGAGCATGGGTGGCATTGAGCCTCCAGCAGTGTGGCTCATCGTTGGCGAGCTTACTGGTGATGGTGGCTTGGGTGAGCTGTTTGCAGGTGCCGGGGTAGAGCGGACCTTCTGGACCGTGGGGGGCGTTGGTGATCTGGGAGAGTTCTTGTTTGATGGCAGAGCGTGTACAGAAGCAGGGGTAAACGATGCCGAGGGACTGGAGTTTTTCCAGGGCAGCGGTGTAGGCTGTTAGGCGTTCGGTTTGGCGCAGGGTGGGAGTTTTCCATGGTAAGCCTAGCCACTGGAGATCTTGCTCGATGGCGGTGTAGTATTCTGCACGGGTGCGGGTGGTATCGATGTCCTCAAAGCGTAGGAGGAACTCGCCGTTGTTAGAGGCCGCTAGCTGGTGCGCGTAGTAAGCGGCAAAGGCGTGACCGAGGTGGAGGTGGCCAGTGGGAGATGGGGCAAAGCGGGTGCGCATTTATTTTGTCTCATTTTTTGTTAGGCGGATTCACCCCGGATCGAGGTGATGGCTGCCGCCATGTCAGGTGCCTTAAATGTGGATGAGCCAGCGACCAAAACGTTTGCCCCTGCGGCGATGGCTGTAGGGGCGGTGGTGGTATCCACGCCGCCGTCCACTTGGATGTGGTAGGTGAGGTTGTTTTCTGTGCGGAACTTGGCGGCGGCTTCTACCTTGGGCATCGTCTCGTGCATGAAGCTTTGCCCTCCAAAGCCAGGCACTACTGTCATTACGAGGAGGAGATCGAGCATCGGCAAGTGGGGAATGACGTCCTCAAATGGGGTGGCGGGATTAATGGCCAAACCAGCCTTACAGCCTGCATCACGAATCCGGGTGAGTGTTTCTGCGGTATCGTGCTCAGCCTCAAGGTGCACGGTGATCATGTCTGCGCCGGCCTCGACAAAACGTGGCAAATAATGATCCGGCCGCGAGATCATCAGGTGTACATCTAGGAAGACGTCATTGGTTTCGTGAATTGCCTGGATGACTGCGGGGCCAAAGGAAATGTTATCGACGAAGTGGCCGTCCATGACATCGAGGTGTAACCAATCCCCTCCGGCGTGAATAGCGCGGGTGGTTTCCTCTTTGATGCGACCAAAATCAGCAGCTAGTAATGATGGGGCGATGATGCGATCTGAGTGGGTCCACTTTTTCATGGAGTTAGTTTGAAGTATTCGGTTTGAAGTTTGAAGTTTATTTGTCAAATTACCTGTGTGAGCGATGACTTGATGGCAGATTTTCAAACTGATGGTTTTTTTATGCAGCAAGCGCTGCGTGAAGCGCGCAAGGCGTATGATGCGGAAGAAGTGCCGGTAGGGGCGGTAATCGTGCGTGATGGAAAAGTCATTGCGCGTGGCTGGAATCAGGTGGAAACACTCCAAGATGCCACGGCTCATGCGGAAATGCTGGCTCTAACATCTGCGCAGGAAGCGGTGGGCGGATGGCGGCTTGATGGCTGCACGCTTTACGTCACCAAGGAGCCCTGCCCGATGTGTGCTGGGGCGATTGTGCACTGCCGGCCAGATCGTGTGGTGTTTGGCTGC
Organism: Akkermansiaceae bacterium; assembly: GCA_049609505.1. Taxonomy (GTDB): domain Bacteria; phylum Verrucomicrobiota; class Verrucomicrobiia; order Verrucomicrobiales; family Akkermansiaceae; genus Oceaniferula. The sequence continues at coordinate 11,732 of JBMYYO010000050.1, forward strand.
CCTGATGAAAAGGCAGGAGCGGCTGGCGGATGGATTAATTTGTTAGACTCTAACCCACCACTGAATCATCGGTGTGAAACTAAATGCGGTGTGATGCAGGAAGAGTGTGTGGGAATACTAAAAGCGTTCTTCCGCGAGGCGCGGGAGAGGAAGAAAGAGGCGCGGCTTTTGGAGCGGGAACAGGGGAATGAGGGTGATTAGCTTGGTAGCAATTACCCCCTAAAGACACCGTGTGGTCACTTTGGCAAAGTGACTCCGCTGCGGGTGCTCATGCTTTGGGCTATTAACGTCGGGCAATTAACGTCCAAAGAGCTGGGTCCAGTGACCGCCGTGCCTGCCGTGGCCAATGCGGCGGTGACCGCCAAACATATTACGATGGTGACCGGGGGAGAAAAACCACCCCTTATTGGCGGAAAGTGGATCGGATGAGCCCGCGTAGATGTTTTCGCCCGAGGCGGAGGTGCCGAAGTTTTTAGCGCGGTCCCAGGGAGTTTTTTTCCCTTTGACGGGAGACTCATGGGCAAAGAACCCGAGGGTAGCCATGTCCTTTGAGTGATCGCGGGAGGCAGCGCAGAGCTTGGGATCAAGCTCGAGGGCAGAATAGCCCATTAGGAGGCGCATCAGGTTAGTGTCCTCGGCTCCGCGGCGCTCGTCATCGGGAACTTTTTCTTTGGCTGCGATCTTGCGGTTTTTCTCCATGATTTTCACGCCTTTGCGATCGAGGCCTGAGAGCGAGCGAGCGATGTCTTGTTCTATTTGCTCAAGCTCCTGAGCGGAAGAAATTGTGCTAGGAATGATGGCGGACTCGATCAGGGTATCGCGTAAGCCTGCCACTGCGAGGATGGTTTTGCGCTCCTTCTTGGTGGCATCATCTGCGGTGAGCATAATGGTTTTTGGGTTGGGTAAGAGCAGAGTGCGGAGCTCATTGAGGGCAGGCATACCGCGTTTCTTGAGCGCTACTTTCATAGGCCCATCTGCGAGGTTTTTCATGGCTGCCAACTCTTTGCGGAGGTCGCGCACACGGTTCTTGTGCTCTGCTACCTTTCCAGATGAGGACTTGGCCGTGCGGGCGAACTTTGACTCGTAATTACCACGAAGTTTTGGCCATGCTCGCTCGACTTGTTTGTAGAGTTCTTTTTGCTCTGAGTTCGAAAGCTCCTCGACGGCTTCATACACCTCATCGATGTCGCCATTGGTTTGAACGCGTGCGTGTAGTGCAGCAAGAATTTCCCCACCAGCGGTGCCCGCGTGGGTATTTGCAGACATGGAAACAGCAGCAAGAAACAGAACGGTGGCAGATTTTGCGATGACTTTCATATGCGTTATAGGCTAAGCGGCGCAAAACTAGCAAATCACCAGAAAAAAACAAGGAGAGCGCTGTGGCTCTCCTTGTTGGGGGTGTTTTTTTTGACGTTTGGGACTGGGATGGTTCCTAGCGGCAGGTCCGGGAGCTACCGCGGCGACTGATGATCACTGAGCGGTGTGAGCGATGGCTGCGGCTTGGGTATGAGCGGCTGCGGTGCGGGTAATGTGAGTAGTAACGATTCCCGTGATGGCTGTGCTGTGGACGATAGTGGCTCCTGCTATGGTGGCAGCGATGGCTCACTGGCTGGCTGTAGTAACGGTAGATCGGGCGGCGATAGCAATCGTAGCCAACCACTACGCGCTTGGTGTAAATGGCACACCCACATGAGGTGCTACCACTGCGGTAAGTGTAGCTGTGGCCGATGTGATAGTGGCCAGCTTCCACTGTCTCAGGAAGAGCAACAAAGCTGACAAGAACGGTAACGAGTGTGGCTATTAGTTTTTTCATAACGTATTGTATTTGGTTCACTTCGTTCGACGTGCCGTTATGAAAACTTATTCAGAAAAAATTCACTCTTATTCTTTTTCTTGTGGCATGAGCATGACTTTCCCTTGCCGTTTATCCTCTTGTGCGCGGGTCACAGCGGATATGATATCGCCTAACGGAAACTTAGAATCGATCGGTTGTGTTAGATCACCTTGTGCCATCCATTGTGCTAGGAGTTGGTAGATTTCTTCCACGTGTTCACGTGGTTGTTTCTTGATCCACTCCGTCATCCAGAAGCCGTGTAGTTGGATGCGTTTGAAAATAAGAAACTTGTTAGGAACCTTGAGACTACGGCGGCTCATTGCACCGTAAGTGACGTGAATACCTTCGGGAGCTAAGGCATCCATGAGACGCAGTGCGCTGTCCCCACCCACGGCGTTCAGGGCGAGCTGTGGTGCGTGTTGTTTGATCTCTGAGATGCTTTCTGCATTATCTAACAATACAATATCGCCACCTAGTTTTACCAAGTCATCAATCAACTCATCACGCCTTACGAGGTTGATGGTCTTCAAACCTAACAGTTTGGCAATTTGAATCACGCAGACACCCACTCCGGAGTTTGCTGCGTTCTGAATGACCCATGAGCCTTTGGGGAGATCAACAAACTGAGTGAGCATGCACCAGGATGTGAGGGGGTTCACCTTAAGCATGGCGGCTTGCTCGGTGGGTGTGTCATTGGGGATTTTGAGCAATGCATCAGGGCGGCAGACTACCTCGCTGGCCCATACGCCGTTGTATTGGCCGAAGATGACAAGATCGCCTACTGATAAGGTATCGGCACAACTCTCTATGATCTCACCACAGCCTTCCATACCGGCGGCAGCGGGAAGGTCTGGGACAATACCGTAGATACCTTGGATGTAATTAACGTCCGCAGGGTTGATGGGAGAGGCAAGGACCCGCACTCGGACCTCTCCCTCTTGCAGGGGAGAAGCGGTGTAGGGTTTTCCTTCTAACACATCTTGGGGTTGCCCGAAGGACTGGAAGGTGATTTTTTCTAACATAATTTTATGGGAACAATCCTCGGGTTGCTTTTACTTGAGCCACTTCTTTCACGCCCAAAGCTAGGGCGGAGACTCGGTGCCCGGTGTTATTTTTAGCGGAGAAGTACACGACTTGTTCAAATGCTTTGGCTAGCATGGTTTCAAGCTTCGATAAAACTTCCTGCTCACTCCACTGGTAGCGCTGGATGTTCTGCACCCACTCGAAGTAGGAAACGGTCACACCGCCTGCGTTGCAGAGGATGTCTGGGATGACAAAGATATCACCGCGCTCCTCAATAATTGCATCAGCTCCTGGCGTTGTGGGGCCGTTTGCTGCTTCAGCAAGAATTTGGCATTGTATCTTGGGGGCGTTGTCTGCGTTGATGACGCGCTCAAGTGCCGCGGGGACTAGGGCGGTGCATGGCTGCACTAACATTTCATCGGGGTCAATCGCATCTGCGCCGGGGAAGCCAGCTACTCCTTGGTTTTTCTCGCAGTATTCTAACAATGCCTCGACGTCTATTCCTCCGGCATTCCAAAGTGCTCCTGTGACATCGGAAACTCCCGTCACTTTGACTCCATAACGCGATAAGGTTAGAGCGGCGTAGGAGCCTACATTACCAAAGCCTTGAATGATGGCGGTGGCATTTTTTTCACGGATTTTTAACTTATTCAAAGCGCGGGTGATGAGGAAGGCCACTCCGTGTCCCGTCGCCTGAGTGCGCCCCTCTGAGCCTTGGAGCTCTACAGGTTTCCCGGTCACAATTCCTGGCACAAGGTGGCCAGCGTGAGTGGCGTAAACATCGGCAATCCACGCCATTGTTTGAGCATTGGTGCCCATGTCTGGCGCCATCACGTCAGTTTCTGGGCCGATAAATGGTAGTGCCTCCATGGTGAAGCGGCGGGTGACGTTTTCGAGCTCGCGTTCGCTCATGGTTCTTGGGTCACAGGTGATGCCACCTTTTCCTCCGCCGAAGGGGAGCCCCATAAGTGCGCATTTCCAGTTCATCCACATGGCAAGTGCGGCTACTTCACCTAAGCTTACTCCTGGGTGATAGCGGAGGCCGCCTTTCACGGGGCCGCGTGATAGGTGGTGCTGCACTCGGTAGCCAAAAAAGACTTCCGTTTCTCCGTTGTCTCGCTGGATTGGCACGGTCACGGTGATTAAGCGCTTGGGCCATTTGCAACGCTCACGAACATTAGTTGGTAACTCAAGGTAATCAGCAGTGCGGTCAAACTGAGTGGCCGCCATGCTGAAAACTTTATTTTCCATCAGGCTTTCTTTCATGGCTATAGGTGTAGTTTTTTTTGGGCAGATGAACAGATTTTTCAGTCAATTTTCAGAAGGAAACTTGCAGACGGCCCAATCCGCTACTACATAGCACGCATGATGGAATATCTCCCGATTGTGGGAACAACGGTCGCATGGATTATCACAGTGTGTTTGGTCATCTGTGGGATGATTGGAACTCTGGTCCCATTTTTGCCGGGGCACTTGATCTTATTTTTTGCCGCGTTTGCGCACTGGTTGATGCTGCGCGAGGAATCGGGTGTGGAGTGGTGGACCTTTGTTGTTCTCGGTTTGTTGTTAGCTATCTCACAAGTCCTTGAATTTATGAGTGGGGCGATGGGTACGAGGTGGTTTGGCGGTAGCCGTTGGGGTGCTGCCGGGGCGCTGATCGGAGGGATTGTTGGGATGTTTTTTATGCCGTTTGGGCTGATCCTTGGGCCTCTGATTGGGGCGATGATTTGTGAGTTTGCCTTTGCGAAAAAAGAAGTGCGCCCGGCGACGGTTTCCGGTGTTGGCTCCGTGCTAGGCACACTCGCTGGGCTTCTTATCAAGATCGTGGTCGGCGTGCTGATGGTGATCTGGTTTGTAGTGGATGTAATTTGGATCTGATATCAGGGCGCAAAAAACCGGAGAGGTTTCCCCCTCCGGTTTGTGTTGATTGTTTAGGATAGTCCTAGGCCATTAGTTACCCTTTTTGGATGGGTAGAGAGGCGTAGGAGTGCCGTTTTGCCAAGCTGGGTTCTGAGTGCTGAAGATGTCAACGTCAGTTCCACCGATCTTAGTTACGGCTTGGTTGTTTGTCTCGTTAATGCGGTACTGCTGAACAGAACCGTCAACACGGAGGGAGATGGCTTTACCACCATACATATCTACGTCGAACTGCATGGAGCTGTTGTTAAGCAGAGGAGCCGCGAGAATTGGGCGGGCGCTGTTTACACCACTGGACTGATCGTCCATGTAAACGAATCCGCACTCACCGTTGTCAAGGGCTGTGTTATAGCCGCCGCTTGCTGTGCCAACATCACCGTCAGGCTTTTTGGAGAATGAAGCCTTGGCGAAGAAGATCTCCTCAGACTTGGTAAGACCGGCAAGGAAGAGCTGGCGGAGTACTCCGTTAGCTGTAGAACCGCCACCACCACCAAGACCTGCACTATCGGCAGCATCTGGGAAGTGACCGTACTCTTGGTCGAAGTCAATGAACAGGTAGAAGACCTGCTTGGCATTACTGGTAGCTGTTGTCATGGCAGCTTTTTTCTGCTGCTTCATGATAACAGGAGTCGCCATCGCCGCAAGTGCTGCGATAATAGCGATAACAACAAGGAGCTCCACGAGAGTGAAACCCTTGCGCATGTTTTTGTTAGTTAGTTTCATGGTATTATTTCTAGTTATGTTTTTGTTTTTTATATTCACACGGGCATCACAACTTGCGACACCTGTGCGATAGGTAAAAGTAACCCTTCTCTTCCCCTCGGCAAGGGAAAAAGCTGGATCATTCTAAAAATAAACTTACGGGTGTTTGAAGCAATTCTCCAAACTTTCAAGATCGGTTAAGGATGCTTGGTCGGCATCAAGGATCGCTTGCTTCTGGAGGGCGGTAATTTCTTTGACTCCTTTTTTAGCGAGATCGAGCATGGTGATCATTTGCTCGCTGGTAAACACACTTTCTTCTCCACTGCCCTGCAGCTCTACGAAGTCAAGATCCTCAGTCATCACCACATTAAAGTCCACACTGGCATCCTTGTCCTCGGGGTAATCTAGATCCAGAATTTCCGTGTCTTGGTAAACCCCAGTGCTAATGCCGGTGACGAGTTTACTCATCGGGAAGGATTTGAGTTTGCCGGCGGACATGAGTTTATTAAGGGCAATGGCAACCGCCACACAACCACCAGTGACGGATGCGGTGCGGGTGCCACCATCGGCTTGCAGCACATCGCAATCGATCCAAAGAGTACGCTTACCCACTGCTTTGAGATCGACAACGGCACGCAGGGACCGGCCAATCAGGCGCTGGATCTCAGAGGAGCGACCATCGAGTTTCCCCGCTGAGATATCGCGCTGTTTGCGATCAAGCGTGGAATAGGGCAGCATATTATACTCCGCCGTGAGCCAGCCGCCGGCTACTTTTTGAAACTTCATCCAGCGCGGCACATCCTCCTGCACGGTGCAGGCGCAGATCACGCGAGTGTTTCCAAATGACACCAACACGGAACCCGTCGCGTGCGGAGCGACGTTTGGTTGGAAAGAAATCGGGCGGAGTTCATCATGGGCACGGCCATCAGGTCTGTTCATGCGCAGAGTTTCAAGTTGGAACCGAGAAGATTCAAGTGTATAACACCGCGCAGGCATGAAGGAGAATTTGGAGGAACTTGAACAATGGGGCACCGAGGTGATATTTGGTCGCGCCAAGGGGTTCCGCGCCACAATGATGCGTATTCTTTTGTGGATGCTCTCCGGGGTTTACCGCGCTGGTGTGGCCACCCGCCTTAGCCGATTCCGCAGCGGGAAGAAACAGCAGCAGTATCTCGGCACTCACGTCATCAGCATAGGAAACCTCACCGTTGGTGGCACCGGGAAGACTCCCGTGGTAGAGCTATTCGCCCGCACCCTCCGTGACCACGGCCGCAAGCCCGCCATCCTCAGCCGCGGCTATAAGAGTAAGAAACTTGAAACCGCTCAATCCTGGCAACGCCGCCTCTCAGGAGAAAATATCCCGCCTGAGCACATGCCCAAGGTGGTTAGCAAGGGCGGCGAGCCACTTCTCGATGTCAAATACGCTGGAGACGAGCCATTCATGCTGGCGAAAAACCTCCCCGGTGTCTCCGTTATCGTGGATAAAAATCGCGTCAAAGGCGGCGCCTTCGCCGTCGGAGAACTCCAGTCCGATATCTTAATCCTCGACGATGGATTACAGTACCTCCACCTCGCCCACTCCACTGACATCGTCCTCATCGATCAGAACGCCCCCTTCGGCACCGGCCAAATGCTACCCCGCGGCACACTCCGCGAGCCCGCCCGCAATGTCTGCCGCGCAGACTACATCTTCATCACCAAGTGCGATGGCAGCTCGAACGAAGACCTCATCCGGCGCATCCGCAGGCACAACCGCCACGCAGAAATCATCGAGTGCACCCACGGCCCAAAGCACCTTGAGAACCTCTTCACCGGTGAGCAAGTCCCACTCGATTTTATCTCTAAAAAATACGTCGCCGCCATCAGTGGCATCGCCGTCCCAGAAAGCTTTGAGAAAATCCTGAGGAAACTTGGCGCGCGAGTAGAATTCCACCGTGTCTTCTCAGATCACCACTCATTCAATCAAAAAGAAATTGATCGCTTCATGCAGCGCTGCATGGAACGTGACATTGAGCTCATCATTACCACCGAGAAAGATGCCGTGCGGTTCATGAAGCCCACCGAGCTAGACGTCCCCGTTTACTTCCTCCGCATCGAGGTAGAAATCCTCAGTGGGCATGATGTTTGGGAGAAGCTCATCTCCCGCATCCTGATGGAGAAACCCACCGCCAGCCCTGAGCTGCTGCGCGCCTTAGCCGGATAATGTTCGCGTTTGTTTCCTAACAATTTTGAGATTTCCAAATTCAACGTTGCCCCTCATCTGCCATCCCCTACCTTGGCAACATGAGCAA
>JBMYYO010000051.1:0-19330 GCA_049609505.1 Akkermansiaceae bacterium
TTGACACCTACACCCCGCCGTTTGGAATGGCAGAGTTTCAGAAAGAAGGAGTGACGATAGCGAGCTGGGATCACATCGCACTCACTGGTGTGATTGGGCATTCCTTTGTTCTTGGCAACATCATGTATGTAGCAAGCGAGGGCAGCAGAACCGGTATCGCCGCCTACGATATGGCATCCGTCATGGATGAGTCACTTCCTGCCGAATCGAGGGTTCCCATTTTACTCGACATTCTAACAGAGGGAGCACCCGGCGGTTATCAACCCGAAATGTGGGCTGGTGGAGGGAAACTCTATGTCGTTTTCCCCTACCGCACGGCCGGCAATGGTGTACGCATCGCGGATGTGACTGATCCCAGCGACATGAAATTTATCGCAGATTTCCCCATTCAGAGTACGGATGAGAGCATGTATGCCCAGTTTCAAGATCACTACGCTTTTGTCAGTGGCAGCAAGATTGACATGCGCAATTTTAGTGAAGTTCTCACACTCGATCTGGATAATACGCAGCGCCTTGACGATCCCACATTGACGGGGTTCTCAGCATCTCAATACGCACTTCCCGCCGGGAATCTTGTCATCACCGGGGGTTACGGTGATCGGCAAGGCGCTGCCATCTGGGCCCATCAAGCGGAGCCGGATACCACACCGCCGACCGTGGCCTATCACACGCCAAAGGCAAATCAGTCGGGCTACCCGCGCTACGCTCCTGTCACTCTGATGATCCACGAAACTCTTGAGATGAGAACGATTCGCAACGGAGAAACATTCATGGTGCGCCCCGTCTTAGGCGACGATTCGTTAGGTGCTGCCATTGCTGGCAACCTCGCATTTTCATACAACGACTTTCTAACATTCACCCCCCATGACCCACTGGAAGCAAACACCACCTACGAGGTGAGTTTGACCGAGGGTGGTATTGAGGATGTGGTTGGAAACGGCATGGCCGCTTACTCATTCCGCTTCTCAACCGGAGCCGCTATCGACGTGGACAACCACCTGCCAGTGATCGATTCTGTCTCGGTGACGTCCAGTCCCTCACTGCCCGGAAGTTCAGTGGGTTTTACCATATCGGCATCAGACCCGGATGTTGGCGATACTCTGGAGTATCGCTTTGATGCAGGTGATGGAACTGACAGAACCCCTTGGCAAGCAAGCAACGAGTTTTCCCACACCTATCAGGACCAAGGGCATTACAACGTCATCTTTCAGGTCCGAGATGGAGGACAGGTGATCACCAGCAGCTCGCGAAAAATCACCATCGCAGCTGCCGCCGCAGCGACCCTTCCTACTGCCAGCTCTCAACTCATCACAGTGCCTGCCGATGGAGCTATTCCTGCCACAGTGTGGGCGGTGAACCCAGATAACAACACCATCACTCGCATCGATGCCACAAGCCATACGCTGCTCCAAGAAATCCAAACAGGAGCCGACCCGCGCAGCGTGGCGCGTGCAAGCGACGGCTCAATCTGGGTGGCGTGCCATGATAGCGATGAACTCTGGATTTACCAAGCAAACGGAACCCACCTGCAAACCATCACCTTGCCTTACGGTAGTGCTCCGGTTGCTCTCTGTGCCACTCCAGACGCACAAACGATGCTGTGCTCGCTCAGCGGATCGGGCCGGCTTGTTAAATACGATGCAAGCACGCGCGGCGAAGTAGGAAACATTGCGCTAGGACCCACAGCCCGCGCCATTGCCGTCACAGCGGATGGCCAGAGGGCGCTGGTAACGCGTTTCATTTCCCCCGAGAACCATGGTGAAGTGTGGGACATCGCAGTGGGTTCATTTACCCTAACAAGAACGATCCCCCTGCTCAAAAACCGTGGCGGTCGCATTGGGCAAGACAACACAGGTGGCTCTCGGGGCGTGCCAAACTATCTTGGAGGGATCACACTTTCCCCCGATAACTCACGGGCATGGATAGCGTCCAAACAGGATAATACCGACCGCGGACTCCTCACGGGAAGCTATCCTGCAGATTTAACACATGACTCGACCGTGCGTGCGATTGTCTCTCAGATCGACCTAACAACAAATCGCGAGGTGATCGATAATACGGTCAATCAGTTTGACCTAACCACCGTGGGTCGCATCGATGTGGACAATGCCTCGATGCCCAAGGCGATCGCATTTTCACCACTGGGCGACTACATGTTTGTTGCCATGGAGGGAAACAATGCGGTGATGGTCTATGATTCCCTGTCATTTGAAAACGCCTCGTCCGGTGTGGTGGTCGCACGCATCGCCGTGGGCTTGGCTCCGCAAAGTTTGATCGTTGATCCCGATACTAACACCCTGTGGGTGAAAAACTTCACTGGCCGCAGTGTTTCCGCCCTAGACATTAGCCAGCTCATTTCCATCGGCTCAGTGCAGCTTCCACATACGGAGATTAAAACCGTGGCCAATGAATCACTCAGTGCCCAGGTTCTGTTAGGGAAACAAGTATTCTACAACGCAGACGATCGGCGCATGTCTGCCGAGGCCTATATCTCCTGTGCCTCTTGTCACGCCGATGGTGGCCACGACGGCCGCAACTGGGACTTTACAGGGCGCGGTGAAGGCCTGCGAAACACCATCTCTCTACATGGCCGGGGCGGTGCCGCACATGGACGCATGCACTGGACCGCGAATTTTGATGAGGTTCAGGATTTCGAAAACGACATACGCAATGGCTTTGGAGGAACTGGATTTCTAGCCGATGCGTTATGGAACGATTCCAACGTGCAATCCCCGCTGGGATCAGCGCCTAAATCCGGCCACTCAGAGGAATTGGATGCCATGGCTGCCTACCTCACGAGTCTTGCATCAGATAGCATCCCACGCAGCCCATACCGTCACGCAGACGGCTCGATGACCGATGATGCAGTAGCTGGCCAGGCCCATTTCACGGCACTCAACTGCGCGAGCTGTCACGTTCCCGAAACAGGATATCGTGATGGCGTCACCCACGACGTCGGCACGTTTCTTCCGCTATCAGGCTTGGGTCTTGGAGTCCCCCTAACAGGTCTCGATACACCCACGTTGATAGATATCCCCCACACGGCACCTTACCTTCACCACGGAGTCGCTGAGTCGCTCGAAGCTGTGTTTCGCATTGCGGGAGGAACAACCTATGAAGCGGAAAGTCTAACACCGATTGGCGGTGGCGTGACTCTTCGGCCAGCCGTCGGTGGCCAGCTAACAAGTATTTTAATCAACTTCGACAATACTTCCTACTCTGGATTCGCAGAGCTTCGCAGCAATGGCAGCGGATTACAAATCACCAATGCTGATGGAGGGTCTGGTGGACCTGCCGGATTACTTATCCGCGCGTATTCGACACGTGCCCAACCACACACCTTCACGGTGGTTGCCAATCCAGGCACTGCGGATGAAAGCACCGCCACTGGCATTCTTTTACCCACGGTTTCTTCAACGGGCTACCGCCATCTGTGGATCGAGGGACTGGCGCTGATTGCTGGACCTAACAACACCATCAACATCACAGCAAATGCTAGTTGGCCGAATTTACAAGTCGATCAAGTCACCTTGGCCAACACGGAAGACCTCGATGCCGCATCTGCGCACCGATCAGTGCAAACCCTTAGCGCAGCTCAGCAAGAAGAGTTAATGGCCTACATCAGAGAGCTTGGAGCACCCTCCCCTGCCCTGTCTCCAGAACAAGCCTGGCGAGCGAACCACTTCCCAGAAGAAGCTACGAACGAAACCATCTCAGGGATGGCAGCTGACCCCGATGGCGATGGACTCAACAACGGTTTGGAGTTTTTCATGGGCACGGACCCCACTGTTTCCAGCACCGCTCAGCGACCACAGTTTGCGCCTCATCAGGAAAACGGAATCAACTACCTTCGTTACACTTTCCAGCGAGACATCTCCGCCATGGGGCATCTCTTTACCCTGCAAAAATCTTTTGATCTTTCCGATTGGTTTTATCCAAACGCCATCATTCAGCGCGAGCTGTCGCGTTCTGGAAACATCCAGCAGCTCGAAATTCTGGTGCCTGATGACGCGGACGAAGCTCACCAATTTATCCGCCTACTCATCGATCGTTGAAGACCGACCCGATCCATTCTCTGCGCAATCCATCGATAAACACCACACTCTAAAAACAAATAATTATGAAAACAAAACTATCACTCAAAACACGGTTAACTTCTCTACTCACGGCATCAATTATTCTCACAGCATATTGCCCGGCACAATCAAGTGCCGCCCTTATCGTTATTGTCACAGGTGACGCTAACGGCAGTGGGTCCACTTGGGTTTTTAACGGCACCTCGGAGGTAAGCACCACGTTTACTCTCACCTCGTTTGGAGCTGTGCCGCAAATCAATTGGTATGTCCATAATGGCATGGATCTCTCAGGGGATCTTGTGAGTGAAGCTAACGGAAATTCTCCCGGTTCAACGGGGCATTCTATCCTTGGAGGAACAGCAACTGGGTCGTCATCTGGAGCTTTTTTCTTCGATGGTATTGGTTTTTCTTCCGATGGAATCGCAGGAACTGGAGCTGACGATTTTGCCTGGTTGCTAGGAACTCAACCAGTTCACGAATTCATCGATGGTGAGACACTTACCTTTGATAACTACACCCTCCAAACGGACATCGATATTACACGATTCGGCGAAGGAGCAACCGCCATTACAGCTAACGGTGATGTGGTCAAAGTAGATTCATCCAGCACGGTGCTTGGCGATCTTACTATTCGCTTCGAAGCCGTTCCTGAGCCCTCTAGCAGTTTACTTTTCAGCATTGGCTTGATCTCTCTCATTGTTCGAAGGGCTAGATCATAACTTCACCATTTCATACCAACTATGCTATGGATAGCTATACTCACATTCGGCAGGAGGATATGAACTGGGGGCTATCGGGCGTCATGAAAATTCCACATGCGACCTCCTCGAGCGGACGGGGAGTGAAATGTTGGGGGCCAGGCTCTGGAAACTTCCCCCGATGAGTGCGATGACATTACACAGGCATAATACAAAAGAAGAATTCTATTTTTTACTCGAGGGAAAAGGCCGAATTCGCGTGGGTGATAGCACACTAACTCTTCAGCCTCACGAAGGCCTGCATGTGTGCCCAGAACAAATGCGCCAGGTATTCAATGACACGCCCAAACCTGCCCTTTGGCTTATCGTGGGTGCCCCGGAAGCTGAGTTCTCCCTTGATGAGCAAGCAAGTGCTTCCAGTGTTTGCTACCCAGTTGATCCCACACAGCTACCGGATGAGCTGCATGGAGTGAGCTGGCCGCCATCCTAGATCTGTTGCCAGAAGTAATATCCGAGTCAGCTCAACAAGCATTTCTCTTTTATTGCTTTTGAGAGTTTTCTCCCACCTATAAAGCTGGATCAGCGTTAACTATTTTTTATGATAGAAATCTACTCCTCCACCAGGCGCCAGAATCTTTTCTGCTCATTTTCAGGGATAACAAATGAGCGTCTTATCATGGTATGATTCCCCCACAGCCTAGTTGCAGTTGGATCAGAAATCCATTGGCTGAGATCAGTGCTAGACTCTAGGGTGTAGCGTTTTCCACTAAAGAGAGGAAATGAGAGCTGCGCTGTATTGCCCTGCACGGTGACAGAGGGCACAGAGGATACCGGATTAGCTGCCATCCACTCGAAAATAGCTGCAGCCTTTGGTGCCTCACTCAGTGGCTGGTTATGGTATTCCCAAATTCCCCACGAGCCAAAACGAGAATACGCTTGGGTGCCGAGAAAGTTGGCAAAGAGGTCGATTCCTTCTTCTTGAAGCATATTCAGATACTCCGTGTAGCGTGTCCCCATCCTAGGGTCACGGTTCGCGTTAGTTAGAATATCAGTAAGCGTCTCATCATTTCTCAGCTCACTCGAATTGGTCCAGTGCTGTCCACCTTCGTAACAAATCAGACGAGTGCCGTGCTGATCCGCAATCTCCTTGTGCTCACGCGTGTTCTGTCTGGAGTCTTCAATCTCAGCGATAGATCGCGTAGTGACGATGTCGTCAATGCTCGGATAACCGCTGGCTTCCACCTCCTCCCCGCTGATGCCATGACCGAAGTAAGGAGCAATTGCTAAGGCGTCCGCATGGATACCCGTCGGGTTCAACGCTGGATTTGCCAGCGCCTGAAGCCGGACCGCAGACAACTCAGAATTGGCTGCCCAAGATGCCATTACGTTGACCACCCTGCCAGGGTCATGCCCTGCAAAGACATCTTGGAAAATCTGCCATGCCCGCGCCGAGCGCATCGTGTGGAAAAAATTCCCGGCTTCCACTGCGTTCTCGGACAGCCCGAGAAGTGTGCCCTGTTCCCTTGTGTAATATGTCTGCTGAAAACTTGGCGCTCCATTCCAAGTTTCATTGCTATACTCGACGTAAACTTGGAGGTCAGCAGCGAGAGAATCGCGTATCAAGGTAGCGGTCTGGGTAATGTAATTATCATCCGCAGCGTGAGGAATGCATATCCAGATCGGTTTGCGCAGTGTGTTTCCCAATTGCACCATGTATTCCATCGCAACGGAATCCGTCGCTCTCCGGCCTTGGGAAAAATAATCAACCGTGGTGCGGTCGGCCCATGTTGTGATCGGGTTACTGTTAGTCTGCCCCCAGTCCATCATGCGGAGGCAGGCAAACGACTGCATCTTTTGCAAAAAATCTGGATGAAAAGTTGTCGAGTCATCAAACCCAGGCAGATGGAATTGGATATTTCTAACAGGGTCGCTTGCGGATGACTGTAAAACCATGAGCAGCAAATTCTCAGGCGGAGCATTGAGCATCACGGTGAATGTAGAAACCCCACCCGTGCCAGTGTAAATGAGTGTCCTATCCACAACGGCCCCGCCGTTTAAGCGTATGATACCCGTTCCCTCAAAGCTAAGTGTGTGTGCTCCTGCTACAAAATGAGGAAGCCCAGCCCGGACGGTAAACTCATTTCCCTCCGTGTCAGTATAGGGCATATGCGTAGGGTATCCACGGGCTCCCAGAGGAGGCAAGGAGGTGGCGCCATTGGGTTGGCTCGCCCAGCTGCCAGCATACTTCATCAGATCTGTGAATGATACTGCTGAGGCCCAGTAGTTGACCGGGGCAAGGTTCATCCCTACCGCCATACGGTTGGGTGCATTTTCCACGAAGACCGCCTCCACATTCATGTCTTCTTGGAGAGATATTGATAGAGGGTTTTGTCTTGAGGTCACTGAGCCGCGCCACTCTAGGAACCGATATCCAGGCTCTGGTGAAACGGTCAAAGACACCCCCTCCCCTGTGGCAAACAACGTGCTTCCTGGGTTTGCGTGAATAGCGCCTCCTTGGTTGGCTGTTAGCGCCAATGCATGAACTGGCCCTGGGTCTGTAATTGAAAAACCCGTTAAGCTCGCTTGATGTTGATTATACCTCACGTTGTGTGGGTAAATGCGAATCTCCAGCGGTTCTGTTAGATTATCATACCCCGTAAGCGGGAAGATAAACGAGAACGTCCTCTCCGTATAATCGCCGTTTGCGAGTTCTTCACTGGTAAAAACAGCATTGGTGAAACCATCAAGGCTGGTCAGAACGGAAAAGCTCCTTGCTCCATAATACGAAATTCTACTGACCGAAAAGGACAACCGCTGCCCGCCCAGATCGATAGGTTGAGCTTGATCCGTCGGCGTTAAAGTTATTGTTAGGTACTCCGAGTCCGCTTTTGCGTTCTCTAAGGTTGAAAGCTCAGCCGTCGAGGCGATGATGAACCCCAACCGATCATCAAGGTCATCCACAGGAGTCAGACCCTCCCCAATTTGCCATCCCGAAGATGTAATTTGGGGAGAAATTTCTGAAGTCCCTGAAACGGGAAGGTTGTTAGCTAGATCTGCACCGGAAAAATCTGACACTATTAAATTTTGAGCGGACGCGTGCATTACCGATGCCAGACCTAGCCCACAAACGAATTTCCAAAGAGTGTTCATAATCATTTCACTGTGTAAATTTTAGTTGTATGTATTGCGTATGTTAGGGTGATGTCTCAACGTGGAGTCGGTAGAAACTTGTTCCTCCAGCGTGTGGTGTTGAAAACTGAATGTTCGTTCCTGTTTCTGTCACCTCGTGAGGCGGGTCGAGTGTCCAGCCTGCTTGGGTTCGGGTCGCTACATCCGTCCAAGTACCCTCAGCAAGTGTGGATGACTGTTGGATGCGCAGGGTTACACCGTTGAGATTGTTAGAATAAGGAAAACTGAGTTGAAACTGATCACCGACAAGCTCCGGCGTTAGTTGCTGGGCATCTGCAACCGCGGGGCTGGTGCCAAAAACCGCCTCTAACAATGCAGACATCCCATCGCCATCCGCATCCTCATTTAGAGCTGGTGTGGGTGTGTTTGCGTTGTCGCCCAAGTATGCACCTGCGCCGTCATCAGGAAGCGGAACCGCCTCTACTCCTCCCCGTGGAGATGCCATAAAGGTGATCGGCAGGGCTTGCAATGTTGCCTCTGTGAGAGCTGGATCAGGTCGCTGGAAACGATAATAATCCACGTTTGCGATCAGATCTGGGTTGTGTCCAGGTCCATCGAAAATTCGGTAATTATGCTCATACTGCGATGCGTGATTACCTCCACTGAAGTAGCCACCAATCGAATTCCAGTCCGTGTAGGTTGTGATGCCAACTTGAAGTGTATCACCAAAATCAGGCAATTGCTGCAAAGGTGAACTAGGCGATTGTGTGTATCGGTTTTCAACGATCCATGGCCCGTCCGCGTGCTTTCGCAAAGTAACCACCGTGTTTCCTACTCGGATAAACTGTAGGGTGACAACCTGGGCCTCATCAACATCCGCAGGAATACCGTGATCATTGTAATAAAGTCTGGAGTCTCCATTGAGTGTTGTTTTCACCTCATACTGCCAGTCCCCTTGGTTGCCTGCGCTTCCGAAGGACAGAAAAATATAGTTATCCCCGTCAGGCGACCAGTCAGTCGTGAAATGCCCAGGCTGCCCTGCAGCTGGTGGCGGCCATGATGGTGAACCGCTAGGCAGTGGATTCGGTGCAGCCTGCGTGATGCTCCTTGGCGTTCTAACAAAAACACCCGCAAGTGAAAACTGGCGTGATGGAGCACCTGAGCGCTCAGTGAATCCAGCTTCGTTTGGCAACTGTCCGTTTTCGCCGCGACGTGTCACACGCATCCGCATGGTCGCGATGAAATTACCCGTGATTTCTTTATACACCAGCACACCGCGCATATCCATATACCAGCCAGAGGAATACGGAGCCATCACCATATTTCCCGGTGCGTAGCTAGGGTTTACATCCCATAATTCTAACTGATTGGCATTCCAGCCCTCAGTGTCATTGAGCTGGGTCCACTGAGATTGGGTGATGCTTGAGCCGAATTCATCGCCCAGTGCTTGAATGTCATCGGCATGGGCACAGTGCACTCCAGCGGCACATAATAGGGCAAAGGTAGAAGGTTTCATAAATCTATAAGGTTAGGTTACTTGCGTCGGCGAAGTATAAAGGCAACGAGCGAAATACCAAGACAACTGATATGCGAAGGCTCTGGAACGGCGGCAATAGTCGTGCGGAAAGGTTGGGAAGAATCCTGCCAAACCAGTCCCGAAGGATCAGAATTCAGATCAAACTGAATCGTAGCTGGTGCAGGTGAAGCGGGCGAAACAAAACGCCAACTGCTGTGAGTCACCGTATTGTAGTTTGCTGTGATTGGGTTGCTACCATCGTAGTAGCGGATAGCTAATTGGGTGTCAGCGGATGGCAACCCAACATCTGTCCCGTTGGCTGTATCAAAAGTAATTGTAGCCGAATAGAATCCATTTGGAACAGGGGTAGAACCGTCTTGAGCATCAAAATCACCAATGCGTAACCCTAAGGAAGGATTGTTAGATCCTACACCAGCAAGAGCCGTCCACGTCCCATTAAAAGTGGATGAGCCTGTCAGTGTTCCGTTATCGAAATATCCTAGCTGAAAAACATCTCCATTGCCATTTTGCGTGTTGGGATTTCCCGCGCTGAGTTCCGCTCCTGTGGCTGATAGAATTTCATTTCCAGCAGCATTATTTAGAAGCCAGAACGAAACGGAAGCGGCATGAGTGCTAGACAAACTCATAGCAAGCGCGAGTAATCCGCACATATTATAGTTAGTATTTTTCATGATAGTTGTATGGTAAGGTTTAAGGTGTATGTGGTTGATAAGGAAGTGGATGTGTGTTGGCCGAGTCCTCGGGTGAGCTGGTGCTACGCCGAAGCACAAAGAGAGCCGTTCCTGCTGGAATAATATCGTTGTTGGCATTGCCTCCAAACACGGTGGCAGGGCTCTGCCAGCTGCTGCCGTTATGCCAATATGAGGTCCATGTGCCGCTCCCTCCATCCCAGAGATAAACCACATCAGCATTTGAAGCTGAGCCGTCTGTTTGCCAGCCTGATAACTGTTGGAAACCGAGATTGTTGAGGGTAGTTCCAACGGGATATCGGCTACTCACAAATGTGAGTTGATCACCAGCCACTGTGCTAATTTGTTGTTTATCAGGAACCGTGCCCGATAGAGTAATCACCAAATCCTCCTCTGCTCTACGTAACACAAACAAACCCTCATCAGGGTAAATCACTGTATCATTTGCGTTGCCACCAAACACCGTGGCGGGAGACTGCCATGAGGTGCCATTGTGATGGTAAGTCGTCCACGAGCTTCCATTCCATGCGTAAACATTATCGGCATTCGATGCAGATGCTTGGGTTAGAAAAGGCACCGTGCCTGTGCCAAAAAGGGACCCCAGTGTATTAGCTCTACAAATCCGATATGACGGCGATGCTGGATAACGTGTTTGTAAATCAAATAAGGTAGAAAGAACCAATTCACCCGATGCGGTGTTACCAATAATCAAATATGCCTCTTCGGCACCCTGTGCATTTTCTAGATAACAAAGGTGAGGTTCTGCCGTCCATTGGTCAGCTGCCCACCCAGTTGCTCCAGTGTGCAACGCTTGAGATGGTGTATCTCCACCGACAAAAGAATCTAACGAACTCGCCTGCCCTTGCTGTAAAACAGCTCTGCGTAAGCTTGCTGCAATCACACTCAGTCTCGTTCCACCAGAAGGAGCACCTGATACGGTAATTTTCACGACTCCCACGGGAGTTGTAGTTTCTTGTGCTAATAAATCTCCACACACCATCAATGGTGCGAGCACTACTGCGAGTCGGGTAAGAATAAATGGTTTCATAGTAGGACGAAGGTTCCTCCTTCATCTACTACTACGCACAAAATGAAAATAGGGTGACAGGTCAGGGGGCGATTTTTTTAAACCTGATGTTCTTGAACTCAATGGCCGAGTCCCAGGCACCTAATGCTAGGCGATCACTGATAGCGATTTTCCATGGGCTGCTGAGGGTGCCTCGGCGTCCCTGTAGATTCCATTGGTAATGTTTTACACCATTAATGCTAACTGTAATTGAATGCTCACGTATTTGCAAAAGAAGGACATAGGGCTTTCTTGGCTCAATCGTGAAAGAAAAATTCTCGCCATGGTGACGCATGTCTTCACCGTCTAAGTTCTGAATACCAGATAGGTGTTTGTTCCAACCGTCCAAATCAAAATTTAGCATCCCTATCGATGTGGGAAGAAAAACAGAGACTGAATTGTTTCCCGAAATGCGATTGATGCTGAGCGAAAAATCATAGTTCATGCCAGGAGAAGCAACTGGAAGCGGCAGGATACCGCCGCGGGCATGAGGACTACTGATTAAGGTATCACCGCGAAGGTTCCACAAACCACGAACCGGCCGCAGGGGCGCTTGCATACGACTCAACACATCAATCTCTGCTGACTCCGCTGTGTCTTCAGAAGCCGTATCATTTGGTAATTCCGATGCAGGGGCTGCAGCATGAGGAGCAGATGGCTGGCCTTCAATTTCGGCAGGACTCGTCTTGGCAACTGAGTCTCCAGGGCGTTTACCCAACCAGTAAACGCCACAGGAAATTAGGATGACACTCGTAATCATCACCCCTAACTTTGCCATCCGTCCAGCTGAGGGTGCGGTTGAAACTCTTTCGAGATCGCGCTGTAGTGACGCTATGTCTTGATAACGGTCAGAAGGATTTCTTCTCAGGCATTTCCTCACAATTGGTTTAATAACAGCCGGGACATCACCTAACAGATCAGAAACCAAAACCCCCTGTGGAGGGACTCCCACAAGCATTTCGAAAAGCAAAACACCAACAGCCCACACATCCGTGCGAACATCGACATCGTTCCTCGATCCCGCAATTTGCTCGGGCGCGAGGTATGCCATCGTTCCTACAAATGTTCCCGTCATCGTAAGCCCTTCAGCATGACCTTCTATTTGTTTATCGAGAGCAATCCCTAGGTCTGCTACCTTTGCCTTGCCATTTTCATCGAGCAAGACATTGGCTGGGTTAATGTCGCGGTGAACGATTTGTTTCTCATGAATTGCTTTAAGCCCAGAGCAGACATCAAGAGCAATTCGTTTCGCCTCCATAATCTGCAGGGAACCTTCATTTGAAAGCTTAGAACGAAGATCTCCACCAGGCACGTATTCTAGAACAAGGCAGGGAATCTCTCTGCCGTAGGAAACTTGGCCGTAGATGGAAACAATATTAGGGTGCTGGATTTGCGCCATCATCTGCGCCTCCTGGTAAAACCTCTCCACGCAGATGGCATCAATCGCATCAGCATTGAAAATTTTCAAAGCCACCAATCGGTTTAACGCCTCCTCCCTTGCGAGATAGACCTTACTCATACCGCCCTGCCCTAACAATTTTTGGATTTCGTAGCCAACAATGTCAGGCTCCTCAGCAGGAGCTTGTGAGCTGAGCCCTTGGGACAGCATCGCTTGGTATTGGCTTTTATCAGGATTATCTTCCGTCACAGGCAGGTCTATTTATTCAGGACTTCAATAAGCCATGAAAGCTCATCATCAATATCATTTTCATTGGCAACCGTTTCCGCAACAGCCTTGCGAACCTCTTCGCCAAATCGTTTCCGGATACGAAAAACAGCAGCCTTTAGAGCGGAGTCAGACATATCGAGTTCGGAAGCAGTGGCCTTAAAATCTTCCAACGGAGTGCCATCAATGCAGAATTCTAAGGCACGGTGGATTTCAGCCTTCCCTTGAGACGCGTAACGATCCTGCAGGTTTTCCTTCGCCGTTCCAATCACCGTCACTGCCCATTTTTGATCATAGGCAATCGCAGGATCCGAGTCAGGTGACTGCTCGTCACAGTCATCAAAATTAATCTGAACTGTTCCCCCACCCCGTTTTTGTGAATTTGATTTTCTCCACTCATCGTAGATGTAGCGGCGAAACGTCACTAACAAAAATGACCTCATACGCCCTTTCTCAGGGTCCGCTTTGGCAAAAAACTCATCCGATGAAGCTCTTGCCAGAAACCCCTGCACACAGTCCTCGGCATCCTCAAGGCTGCACCCGATCGATTGTGCAAAGTGAAGCAAAGGCTGCCAATACGTTGTGCAAATTTCATTCATCGCACGCCTCGCCAACTTCGGATTACCCGAGTTCACCAGCTTAAACTGTTGCCAGCAGGTTGATTGAAAATGTTTATTCATGGATTAAGGATGGTCTATTGATCTCGCCTCAGCACATCAGAAGACAAGAGCTAGTATCATACAATTTGAAACAACCCTCAACCGAAAAAACGGCGAGCCACTTTCGCGACCCGCCGTTGTGATTGTTTGGGCTTAGCGACTGAGAGTCGCTACCACTTTACGCTTCTGCTGGCTCCTCAGCAGCCTCGCTTTGCTTAGCTTCACGAGCGGCGGCGCGGATGGACATCTTAACGCGGCCACGGTCATCAACACCGATGCACTTGGCGGTGACGGTGTCGCCTTTCTTAACCACGTCCTCGGTTTTCTCTACGCGACCTTCGGCCAGCTCAGAGATGTGGATGAGACCATCCTTACCAGGAAGCACTTGCATGAAGGCTCCGAAGTTTGTGGTGGAAACGATGGGACCAGTGTAGGTCGTGCCAACTTCGCACTCGGCGAACATTTGATCGATCATTTCCATGGCGCGGTCGAGGGACTCCTTCTTAGCAGCGTAAACGTGCACGGTGCCGTCGTCCTCGATGTTGATCTCAGCACCGGACTCAGCCTGGATGCCTTTGATGTTTTTACCGCCAGGCCCGATGAGTTCACCGATGCGCTCAGGGTCGATCTTGGTGGACTCGATACGTGGAGCGTGCTCGGAGAGAGCGGCTGGCTCGGCGATGGTTTCGTGCATTTTAGCAAGCACCTTCTCGCGTCCGCCAGCGGCTTTAACCACAGCTTCTTCAAGAATGGAGAGCGGGATGCCGGGCAGCTTGAGGTCCAGCTGGTATCCGGTGATACCTTCGCTGGTGCCACAGAGTTTGAAGTCCATGTCTCCGTAGAAATCCTCAGATCCGATGATATCGAGGAGGGTTTTATACTCCTTGATGTTGTCGTTTTCATCCATCTCGGTGACGAGACCAACAGCGATCGCACCAACAGGGCGGATGAGTGGCACACCAGCATCGAGAAGTGACATCACACCGGAACAAACCGTTGCCATGGAGGATGAACCGTTTGACTCAAGCACCTCAGAGGTCACACGCATGGCGTATGGGAAGTCTTCTTCCGCTGGGATGACTGGCTCGATAGAACGCTCGGCGAGTGCTCCGTGGCCAATCTCACGACGGTTGAGGCCGCCGAAACGACCAGCTTCACCCACGGAGAATGGTGGGAAGCTGTAGTGAAGGATGAAACGCTTGCTGTCCTCACCTCCGGCGTAGTTATCGAAGTACTGACGCTCGTCAGCAGGTGCGAGGGTGCAGGTGGCAAGGGCTTGAGTTTCGCCACGGGCGAAGATAGCGGAACCATGGACGCGTGGCAGTGCGCCAGACTCGGAGAAGAGTGGGCGTAGGGTGTCAATGTCCCGGCCATCGGCACGGATACCTTTTTCCATGATGGAAATACGGAAGGCTTTCTTCTGAAGATACTCGAAGCACTGCTCGATCTCGAAGTCTGTAGTCTCAGGGTGACGCTCCTTGATGGTGGCTTCTACCTCATCGCGCAGGGCGCCTACTTTTTTACCACGCTCAACTTTGTTAGGCGCGTAGATGGCGTCCTCAATGCGGTCGCCTGCAACTTCGTAAGCGATCTCAAGGAGGTCTTCCTTGGCAACGGTCACGGTGTAGTCGCGCTTGGGTTTGCCTACTTTAGCAGCAAGTTCCTCGATGGCTTCCACGATGGTGGTGACGTGCCCTTGGGCGAAGTGGAGAGCTTTGACAAACTCAGCGTCGGGGATTTCGTTGGCAGCACCTTCGATCATGATGACCTCGGTTTTGTTTCCAACGTAAACGAGATCAATGTCACTCTCCTCGCGCTCTTCGAAGGTGGGGTTGACAACAAACTCACCGTTGACACGACCAACGCGGACGGCACCGATAGGGCCAGCGAATGGGATGTCAGAGATGCAGAGGGCGGCAGATGCGCCGTTCATGCTGAGGATGTCTGCATCATTCACGCCGTCAGCGGCGAGCATAAGCGCAACAATCTGAGTGTCGTAAAGGTAACCTTTCGGGAACAGCGGACGCAGTGGGCGGTCCGTCATGCGGCAGGTGAGGATTTCTTTTTCCGTAGGGCGACCTTCACGTTTGAAGTAGCCACCGGGGAAAACGCCAGCGGCTGCGGCGCGCTCCTTGTATTCGACGGAGAGTGGGAACCATGTCTGGCCCTCGCGGATTTTGGTTTGGGAAACGGCGGTGACAAGCATCACGGTTTCTCCGGATTGCACCTGCACGGCGCCGTCGGCCAGCTTGGCCAGTTTGCCCGTTTCAAGAGTGATCGGGTTTGATCCTACGGGGATCGTTATTTTTTCAATGTTCATATTCATTTTCTTATTTCTTCTTTAATGGGTGCTCCCAGCCGCCTGTTTGTGGCGGGTTTTGGAGCGAGTGTCTCTTGTGGTTTCTTGGGCAGAGCCTCCGGGGCGATTAGATCGACCCCGTGAAATGGGAAAGGCAGCAGCGGTCTGCAACTGCGGAAAGTTTTCAAAGGCAATACCCAAACCCTGCGTGCGAATGAGACAAGGAGTTCGCAACGAAGGATGGATAAGCAAAACGGCCACGGAGAGCCGTGACCGTTTGCGAAAAGTGTTTTAGCGACGAAGGCCGAGCCCTTTAATGAGCTTCTGGTAACGTTCCTCGGATTGGCCTTTGAGGTAATCGAGAAGTTTGCGGCGCTGAGCAACCATGGTGAGAAGTCCACGGCGGCTTGCGTAGTCTTTTTTGTGCTGCCCCATGTGATCGGTGAGGTGCTTGATGCGCTTCGTGAGAAGAGCTACTTGGAAGTCCGCACTACCTGTGTCACCTTCATGGAGTTGGAAGTCGGCGGGATTGATATCAGCAGCGGCAACCTTGTTTTTTTTACTTTCGGTGGCGGCTACGGCTTC
Organism: Akkermansiaceae bacterium; assembly: GCA_049609505.1. Lineage (GTDB taxonomy): Bacteria > Verrucomicrobiota > Verrucomicrobiia > Verrucomicrobiales > Akkermansiaceae > Oceaniferula. The sequence continues at coordinate 16,405 of JBMYYO010000051.1, forward strand.
AGTCACTACGTCTGTTGACTCTGCGACCTCGGTATTTTCTGTTTCTGTACTCATGGTATATATAATGTTCAAACCAGCTCCTTGCCAGTCAGCCCTTGTTCGGGTGGGGCGGAATTAAGCAGAATCCTCGGCAATTGCAAGGTTTTGTTTATTGTTTCCTGGAAAAATGATACCACCTCGCCTCAACGCATCGTGTTTATTAATAATAGAGCTTTTGTTTTTTGACTGATGCAGTCAGTCTCTGGCACCGATGCGTTGTATTTTCCCACTCATTTTCCTCAGCCTGTCTAGCGGTATTTGTTTCGCCCAAGCCGACCGTGCGCCACAACGGAAAGTTTCGATCACGACAGAACTCCCTAGCTATAAAGAGCACAAGGCGAATCTCATGGCAGACGGAAAGAAGGATACGTTCTTCTGGATTCCACGCGGCGTTAAGAAGGGCGAAACTATCACACTCTCTACTAATCTCCCTCTCCCTACTGGGAAAACTCTCATCGTGCGCGATGGAAAACCGGACGGCAAGGATCGGTTCTCTGGTGCCGTGCTAGAAGGCTCCCTTGATGGCAGAAACTGGAAAATTCTCGGCGAGCACCGCGGTGGATTGCTAACAGCCAAGCTTCCTCGCCCGCTCAAACATCTTCGGCTGAGAGCTAGCCGCGATGTGCCTCACTGGATTGCAATTCGAGAAATAGAAATGACTGACAAAGCCTCCCCAGTGAGGGTTGTCAGATCAAAGGTTTCCCACAAAGGAAAAACCTACCCGTTGAGCATCGCCAGTAACCTCGAAGGATTTGCGGATCTCACACCTCGGTTTGAAGAAATGGCGAAGCTTTACTTTGTGATCTGGCCCAAATTGGTCGATATGCTCGGCTCTCCGCCTGCCGAAACACACTTGGATGTGGATATTCAATACAGGAAGGACATGGATCACCCTGCCCATGCCAGCGGGAAAACAATTACCATCTCAGCCGCACACTTGAGGCGTGATCCTGAAGACACGCGAGGGGTTTTTGTCCATGAACTGACGCATGTTATTCAGCGCTACCCCTCCTATCAGCCGTCTTGGTTTATCGAGGGCAGTGCCGATTACACGCGCTTCAAGCTCTCAACAACAGACCGCTGGGCGCAGCGATGCCGCAGGCACGTGAATCATCAAAAACCATTTGGCCACTATTGGTCATCAGCCGCCTTTTTGCTCTACCTTGAAGAAACATACAAAAAGCCCGTGACGCGCGTGGTTTCCCAATCGATACGTGCCAAAACCTACAATGAAGCCATTTGGAAACAACTCACTGGGAAAAACCTGCAGCAACTCGCCGAGGACTATAAGGTTTCCAAATGGAAGCCTGCACAACCAACAGCTGAAAAATAATTCACATTTCCATGGTTATGAGCTTGACAGTTTGGCGAATTTGAATAGCTTGCCGCCCCGAAAACTATTTCCCACTCCCTTTTTACACCTTATTTATCATGGCAAACTCAGCACAAGCTCTCAAGCGCGTCCGTCAAACAGCTACCCGCACAGAACGCAACAAATCACTCACCACCCGCATGAAGACACTTCGCAAGAAGGCGATCGCTGCTGCTGAAGCTGGCGAGAAAGATGCGGCAAAGAGTGCCTACTCTGAGTTCACTTCCGCTGTGGACAAGTGCCTCAAGAACAACATCATTCACAAGAACAAAGCTGCTAACCTCAAGAGCAAAACAAGCAAGCACCTTACCAAGTAAGCAACCACAGCTTTTTTATACTTTCTACGGCTCTGGTTGTTTCCAGAGCCGTTTTTTTGGCGAAATTTCCAAACAATTTCTCATAGACAATCTCCCAAGCCGCGCTAGTTTTTACAACGCAAATGACACCAGACATTCATCTCCAACAACGACTGCAAAAGGCTCGCGAAATTGCGAATAACCCTGGTGCTTACAAGGTCTGTGAAGGTTGTGACTCTATCGTTGGTCACGCTGCCGCACTATGCCCGAACTGCCACGGCTATCGTTTCGATGCCGAGGCCTCACGCGTAGTTGATCAGGCCGTCTGGCTCGGCACCCGCGAGCAGGTTTCCGTCACTGCGGAAGACCTTACGGTTTAGCCAATTCAATTCAGCCCCATGGATAAGTTAGAGATACTTTCCCGTATCGCTGATCGCCTCAAAGAGCAGCTAGCCACGCTTACTAAGGCGGCCAAAGAAACCCATGATGCATCCACTGGAGACGAGAGTAAATCAGAAGGGAAATATGACACCCGTGGCCTAGAAGCATCCTACCTCGCCGAAGCCCAAGCGGAACAAAGCAGCCATACTGCGGCTGCCTTGCGAGCAATTGAAACATTTACCCCCGAGCCTCACGCTGATGGTGCCCCCATCACGCTTGGCTCCCTAGTGGAAACAGAAAGCGATGGTGCAATAGAGCATTTCTATCTCCTGCCAAGCGCTGGAGGCATCGTGATAACTCACCAAGGAGATGAAATCACCACTCTCTCCCCTGAATCACCGCTCTATCAGGAGATGATTGACCAAGCACCTGGCACACTCATGGAAACGTCTGACCGCATGATCCTTGATGTTTTCTAATATGTGACCATCATCCCTTCTTGACCAATCCAAGCAGCGAAGGCATATTCTCCCGCAATCCCAAACACACATTCCCCCATACTTAATCCCGTGAAACATTTCCTCTCACTTTTCTCCATGACTCGCATGGCTGTTATCGCGCTAGGTGCAGCAGCACTGAGCCAATGCGCCCCCTACCCTGGTAATGGCGGTGCTGCTGGAGGATCCCCGTATTTAGCTGATTACAATAATCCAGCTACTCAGAATACCAATAGAAACAACCAACCGCAGGGGTATTGGGATGGCGATGGCGTGGTAGGCCCCGCTAAAATCCGCATCGTGCGTTCTGAACAAAAGGCATACTTCTACAAAGGCAGCAC
>JBMYYO010000052.1:0-18877 GCA_049609505.1 Akkermansiaceae bacterium
ATTGTTTCTGTGCCTTCGATTTTTGCATTTGGCCAATAGAGGAAACGGAATGCCAAATCCTCATAGGTAAGGTCAGTTTCCATGATCGGTTGGCTGATTTTTTGGTTAGAGAACTTGAATGACTTACCGTTTTTGATCTCAAACAAATCAAACTCCTTATCCTTGAGCCTCATGTGGAATTTTTCCCACTTCTTATCTTTGTAAAATTGGAACTGGATATTCTGGCCACGAAGGAAGAGGGCGATAGGTGTGCGTTTGCCTTTTTTACGCAACGTGCCCTTCAGGTCATTTTTCTGGAGAGTGGTCATGTGGCGAACTTGGCTGAGTACTCGATCAGCGGCTTGATCTGCCGCGCTGATCGATGTGAGCGCTGCGAGTGTGAGAATGGTTAGGAACTTCTTCATGCTGGAAAAACTACACTTCATATTCATATAGACGGCAAGAATTAAAAAGTTATTCACAAAATGTCAATTTAACCTCTGTTTTTCAAAATGATGCTTGAGAAGAACTGCTGGAGACGGTTGGATGAACGAGCATCGTTTGATGCTCCCACCCCAACACCGTACTTTTTAAAATCACAATGAGCTTACGTAAGCAACTCAATGAGGTATTACCTGATTTTTTGCCAGTCAACCCCAAGGACGCCATTAAAGGAACCGAGTTGATCCGCATGATCCGCATGAAGCTGGATGGTAATTACTCTGACGCATCCCTGCGTTATCACTTTTCCATCATGTCCTGTGATCCAGCTTCTCCCATCGCTAAGGTGGAGAAGGGGCAGGGATACTATCGCCGCACCGCCCCCGTGCCAGCACTCTCGAGTGCGCAGGATATTTTCTCTCAATACCAAGGGCGGTTAGATGCCATCGAGGGAGATGTGGATGAGGTGGATCACGCGATGATGCGTATCCGTAAGTTCCGCGCCATTGTGCAGAAATGGTGTGAGGTGAACGGTCGATTTCCCTTTGTTTTCCGCGAGCCGTTTCGAGCATCAGCACCACTTGGAAACCTTTGGAAATTCCCCGAGATGCTGCTGGTAGATTGGGAGAGCGGGGGGGATGAAGAGAGCTCCCGCGCCTTACTCAAAATTAAATCCCAACTTGCTCTGCCGCCATTCCGTTTACATGCGGCTCGTCTGCGTATTCTTCCTGCGCACCATAGTTTCCGCGAGGATTTCTTTCAGGCGCTGAGCTCATCTGTCTGGGCACAGGGTGGGGAGCTGCTCTATGCCGCACCCATCGAGGATGAGGCACTTTCTGATGCCATTCGCAGATTATGCAGCTCCTTTGGCATTGGGGTAACTACCTTTGGTCTTACTGCAGAGATTCTTGATGAGTTGCCACGCCCTGCCAATATTCTAAATGCGCACCCACGTGAGACGGAGGCGCTGATGGAACGGCTTGACATCACAAGAGTCGCCGCACCCAAATCTGGTGACCATCTTGATTGGACGGCACTGGAGGCGATCCGTGGTGACAGCTCAGAAGTTGATAAACTACTTGTCTGGCTATCCGAGAGTGCAGACGCTGGAAGAATGCTTCCTTACGAGGACGAGGCGTAAGGAGCCAACCATCATTACACCAAATTAGAAGCACGGTTGTTTTGCTGGGCTAAAAAAACGCCCCTTTCAGAGGTGTGATGCCCACCACAAAAGAGACGTTTCTAATTTTATCAACAGGGCGGAAATTTAAGCCATTTATGCCCGCTGGCGATGAAGCAAGAGCAGTAAGGAGCCTAACCCTGTGAGCACCACTGCTGATGGCTCAGGAACGGCATCCACGAGTGCTGGGCGCAGTAGCTCATTTGCGGTGTAAGTGGACGATGCTAGCTCGACTTCACCAGAGCTTGCGAATAAGGCAAAGCCGTTATTGGTACTGCCGTCATTGATCCAGCCATTTACCACAGAGGTGACATTGACGTAGCGGGTGCTTTCATTGGTAAAACTAAATGTGCCAACTACTGGCACCGATCCACTCTGTACATAGGTATCATACCACGCTGTTTTATCGCTGGATGCTTGGAAATCGGCAAAGGACTCACCGAGCGCGACCAGCTGGATGGTGCCGTTACCAGTGGAGGAATAAGTGGTAGTGGGTGGGCCGTTAGGGTTGGGTGTTAGAGTTGCATATTCCACGGCTGAAAGGCTGAGGAATTTATCACCAGATGTGTTCAGAGTGGTAACGTCAAAGGTCATCACGCCAAAGTTAAAGTGCGGGTGGCTAGGGGTGCCTTGCTGAGATTCCCCCAGAGTGATTTGCGGGTTAAACTCGTTATTGGTGCCAAAGAAGATGTAGCTATCTGTGTCAAAATTAGGGGTAGCTAGCACGGTTGCATGTGCGGAGGTTGTTAGGATTCCGCCTAGAGCGGTAGTTAGGATTGTGTTTCTCATAAGTTATTGAAGTAAGTGCCGGAGCATCCCGACAACGCTGAGAAAACTACCTTGAACAAAGACGCCCTGCTAACGGTGCATTGACTTTGATTAGCGGTGATCTGTTGTCTGATTGAGACAATTAAAAGCTAATCAAAGTCAATGCACCGTTAGCGGACATGTCGCAAAAGATGAATACTACTAGGCATGCAGACAGTCTGGCAACGCCTCCTAATCTTCCCCATGGTAATCCCTGGTAGCATTATCGCTGAAGAAACCAACAGCGAGGCAGATGCCTTTGGCGTTCTTCCAGAAACTTACATTTCTGCGACAAGGACACCAACCGCATGGCTACTAACTCCAGGGTCAGGCATTCAGATAAAACGTGATGCCTTTATCCGCTTAGGAGGTTCCGATTTTGGGGACATTGCGAAATATGATCCTACTATTTCTGCGCCTCATAGTCTAGGTAGCTCAGACGGCACCTTTGGCTATGGGCAGACAGGGTATAGTGGCTATAATATCCGAGGGATCGAGGGTAACCGCATTTTGATGCTAGTGGATAATATCCGGCAGCCAGAACAATTTATCTCCACATCCTTTGCGCAGAACTCGGGTTCAGCCAGTGGGGCCGGCAGAGATTATTATGATCCTGCGATGTTTGAAACTACCGAGATTCTCAAGGGCGCTGCCAGCGCTCTTTATGGTAGTGATGCGCTGGGTGGGCTAGTAGCATTTAGGACTCCAGAAGCGATTGATTTTCTCAAACACTCCAATAATAACTATGCAGGAATGCTGCGCGGACAGTACTTTAGCCATAATGAAAGCTATGCAGGACAGGCGTTTGTTGCCTTTAAGCAGGAAGACCTTTCATTACTCTTCGGCTATGCAGGGCGCACTGGCCATGAGACGGAAAATAACGGACGCACTGCGCCCAACCCCTCTAAATTCAACAGCGATAATTATTTGCTAAAGCTCAATTGGGAGGGGAGTGCCGAGCACACTTTTGGGTTTACTTATGAGTATTTCAAACGTGATCGATCGCTGGAAATTCTCAGTGCTACCGGATTTTCTAACGTCTTTGATAAGGAGATTCGGAATTGGGAACAGCAAGGACGCCGCCGTTATAGTGTGAGCTGGGATTACACGCCAGAGAGTGCAGGGGTTTATGATTCTGTGGAGTCTATGTTCTACTTTCAGACCTCTGAAAATAACAGCCGGAACCATAGCGAGTCCATCTTTGGCAGAGTGCGAGACCAGAACATTGAGTTTAATACCCGCATTGCAGGTGTACAATCGACTTTTCGAAAACAGCTAGGAAACCACCAATTTACTTACGGTATTGATCTCTCTCAGAGCCGAAGCGAAAATCGTTTTTCCCGTGAAGATAATGGACTGCCTCCTTTTCCAAACCGCATATCCTTCGCACCCTCGGAAACCCTGCGTGGTGCTATTTTTTTACAAGATCAATTTAAATCCTCCGATGATAGTCCGTGGTCACTGATTGGTGGTTTACGTATGGACTATTACAAAATTAGTCCTGATCTAACAGAAGGTTACTTGGAGCGCATAGCCCGTATGAGTGGTGGTAGCTCGCAGATTCTACCAGCGGAGGATCATGAGCTGCTAACACTTTCTCCAAGGCTGGATCTTATCTATAAATTGAACGAGGAAAGTTCTCTTTACGCTCAGTATTCTCACGGTGTTAGGAATCCTACAGCGGAAGAGCTCTCAATGATCTTTGATCACCCTCCGTCAGGAGGTAGTCCATCTGGCAGCATCACCTTGCCCAATCCCTCGTTAGAGGAGGAAAAGAGCGATGCTTTTGAGCTGGGCTATAAACACCAGAGCACGCATAAACGTTTGCACGCATCTGTATTCTACACGAACTATTCTGATTTTATTGAAAACGGAGTAGCTACCGGAGGCGTTAGCAGCGATGGGCGAGATATCATTACCACGGTGAATCGGGGTAGGGTGGATATCTACGGGTTTGAATTCGGAGGCTCATGGGAACTTGGGCATTTTGAGGCCCAATTGGAGGGGGTTGAAGTGGGGTTTTCCACAGGAAGAACCTGGGGAATAGATCGCGAACGTGATGCTTGGTTGAATACCATTGACCCTTGGAAAACGGTTGCCTGGATTGGCTACACCGCTCCCTCTGAGAAATTTGGCATTCGTCTAACAGGAACCTACGTTGCTGGAGTCAAGCACATTGATAACAGCAGTGGAGGTCCCTATTTTAAACCTCCATCCTATTTTAATCTGGATGCCTCTGGCTTTTGGAAGATCTCTGAAAACCTGACCCTCCAAGCGGGCGTGAATAACATCCTCAATGAGCAATACTGGCAGTGGAGTAATACCCGCCGAGGCGGCAGCCATATCTCAAATTCCGCCAGTATTGATGACCGTAGCACCGCGCCAGGAGTGAACGGTTTTTTCTCTCTAACTTATCAATTCTAACAATCTACCCCATCCATCCAAACTATAATAAAATGAACAAAACAACATCCAACATCTGTAAAAAAATTGCCAGCAGTGGAGCTGTGCTGCTAGGTGCCGCCACACTCTGTGCCGCTGCGCCTGAGCAAGACACATTCAAGAAAGACCGCGCTGCTATCCTCGCCATGGCGGGGGAATATAAGGTGACTTTCAATTTTCACGAAACCTATGCCATAAAGGCTGGCTACGAGCTCAAAAGGAAAGCCTACAAGGAAACAGCTTATGAAATCGTCAAGGTGGTGGAAGATAGCGGGAAACGAATCGTGCTTCAGCACCTGTTGCAAGTGGACGATGGACTTGAGGTCATGGTGATCAAGCACTGGGGGCAAGTCTGGACATTTGAAGACACGGAAATCCTCGAGTATCAACGGGGCACGACGTGGAAAAAGCAAACTCTAACACCTTCTGCGGTTAAAGGCACTTGGAGCCAATATGTTACCCAGACTGATGATAGCCCGCGCTATGAGAGCTATGGAAAATGGAACCACACTGGAGCCACAAGCATCTGGACCTCTAATGAAACACCACGCCCGCTGCCGCGCCGTGAGTATAGCAAACGCAAGGATTATGATGTTGTCATGGGTATCAATACCCACGCCATTTCTCCCGATGGCTGGATTCACGAGCAATCGAACCGTAAGCTGATAAAGCGCAATAGTGCGCTGGAATACCTCTGTGCCGAACGCGGCTTCAACACCTATGAAAAGGTGACGGAGTATGATTTTTCTAAGGCTGAAATTTACTGGGAATCTAACAAAGGATTCTGGAGAAACATGCGTTCTTTCTGGAGTAAGGAAATCAGCAAGTCTGATACTTTTTCCTACACTAAACGTATAGGTGCCACCAGCCTAGGGAAAACAATTCGTGAGCTGGCAAGAGATCAAAAAAACAAGGTCTCATCAGAAGAGATCTCTAAGTCTATTAAACCATTTCTAACAAGGTAGGCTTGTTGATCTAACAACATGAGGGGTCAGCATGATCGCTGGCCTCTTTTTTTTAGAGTGCGTGTGGTTTGATAGGCTTGATAGCCGTGGTGGGGTTGTATCTACTTTTAGTTATCGAGCTAAGTAATCCGAGGGTTTCATTCCCTTTTCCTCGGTAAAAGCTTTGGTGAAATGGCTAAGGCTATTGTAACCTACTTCGAACGCAGCCTCGGTGACATTGAATCGGCCTGAGTCCATTAGCTCCGCTGCTTTTTCAATCCGAAATGCACGTAGCTGCTGGGAGATGGTTCGGCCTACTTCCTTGGAAAAAAGTCGGCTCAAGTAATGTGGTGCACAGCCGATGCTGGCCGCAATTTTTGCCAAATCCAGAGGCTCTTCTAAGTGGTCTTCCAGCCATTCATTCACCTTCTCCACACGATCACTGCTGGCTCTTTTCCGGCTAATACAGAACGGCTCCTCTGCCGCTACTCCTGTTTTATCATTAGGGCGGAATAAGTGTAAGGCTAGGATTTCTGTTACCTTTGCAATATACCAGAAAATGACCGCATCTCCGTGCACGGGGGGATCTGAAAGCTGATGAGCCATGTTTTTTTCCGCGATTGTCATGGCTCTAACATGCCCCACTGGCTTGCCTTCACTAGGCTCGCCTCTAACGGATTCCCAGAGTGCTGAATAGATACTCTCACTGCGATGGCCGAGGGTCTTCTGTAACCATTCAGCTGTCATGGAAAGCAGGATAAACTCATGATTTTCCCCACTAACAAGGCGTGAAGCTGTTACCTTATTTATGGGAAAACACATAGAAATTGTGCCTGCTGAAACGCCTATCCTAGTGCGCTCTCCCATCACGATGCCTTGACCACTCAGGTTAAACACCAGGTGTAGCTGCCCAGCCAGAAAAAGATGGCTGCAATCAAATACCTGATCACGTAATCCATACCAATCTAGGGACCAGCCTGCTTCTGTCTGCTCACGGCATAGATGCTCATGGTCTAAGTTGGTCACCGCATGAAAATGATGATAATGAGTCTCAATAGCAATTAAAATCTGTTAAATGTTGAAAATGGAGATATTTTGCGAAGCTCATCACCAAAACGAAAAAACGGCCAGCTTGAGATAGCTGACCGTTTTCTTTTTTGAGAGTTAAGTTTAGCAGCGCGCTTTAGTTGCGAGCTGGGTTGACCTCAGCTTCTAGGTTGGCATCTAGTAGCTCACGGCGGAGGTTTGTGCCGCGCATCTTACTCCAGATGTAAACCACTGGGGAGGCGATGAAGATGGAGGAATAGGTTCCTACTACCACACCAATCATGATGGCGAAGGAGAAATCCTTCAGCGCGCTTCCTCCGAAGATGTAGAGCACACAGACTGCCACGAAGGTGGTCAGTGAGGTAAGCACCGTCCGGGAGAGAGTGGAGTTGATCGCGTGGTTCATCACATCAGGAACTTCACCTCGGCGGCTGCGGAGATCTTCACGGATGCGGTCAAACACAACGATGGTATCGTTAATGGAATAACCGGCAATGGTGAGGAAGGCACCCACGTGGATGAGTGAAATCTCGTCGCCTTTCAGCACGATGATTCCGAGACAGATCAGGATATCGTGGAAGAGGGCAGCGAAGGCACCCAAGGCAAATGAGAACTCAAAGCGGATCGTGATGTAGATCAGGATGGCAAAGAGTCCGAGAGCAAGTGCCCAGCAGGCGGTAACAAGAAACTCTCCACCGAGGGTGGCGCTGACGGTTGCTTGATCCATTTGATGGACGTATTCTTGTACCTCTTCACCTTTATCATTGATGATGGTTTCTTTCTCTTGAAGAAAATCAAACTTAGAGCGAAGTGCTGCTTCAATTTTCTCAGCATCTGAGGGGGCTCCAGCTATGACCTCGGGGCTATTTACGTTGTTGGCGCAGCGCACGGAGAAGAGGTTTCCTCCAGTGTTTTTTTCTTCTTGTGAAGATGCGCCTTGGCTTAATGATAGGCCAGAGAGGATTTTTTGAGCCTTGGTTTGAGGAATGTGCGTGTCTTCATCCAACTGGAACGAGAGGCGTGTGCCACCTGTGAAGTCAATTCCAAGAGCACCGTTTCCTTTTATTCCCACGGCGCTAAGACCCGCGAGGATAAGGACGACTGAGACCGTGAAGGCGAGTTTCCTTTTGCTGAGGAAATCGAAGGATCTCTCAGGGATCAAGTTCATGAAGTTCAGCTTCTTGAGCACTCCTGTGTCGGCAGCCCACCAGAACAGCACGCGGGTGCAGAGCAGGGCGGCTAGCATGGAGGCGAGGATGCCGATGGTGAGAGTCACGGCAAAGCCCTTGACTGTGCCACTGGCTTTCCAGAAGAGGATGATGGCGGTGATCAGGGTGGTGATGTTGGCATCGAAAATAGCGGAGAACGCTTTTTCGTAAGCGGCAGAGATAGCGGCTTTGACCGATTTGCCATTGGCAAGTTCCTCACGCAAGCGCTCGTAGATCAGCACGTTTGCATCCACAGCCACACCAATGGTGAGGATAATACCCGCGATACCCGGCAGTGTGAAGGAGAACTCAAACATCGCCATGGTTCCGAAGAGAATCAGGATATTGAGGGAGAGTCCCATGAGGGCGATGATACCGGCAAAGCGGTAGTAGAGCAGGACAAAAATCAGAGTGAGGGCAAGGCCAACGATACCAGCAATGATGCCTTGGTTGATGGTTTCTTTACCTAGGGTAGCTGAAACTGTATTTTCTCCGTCCACGATAAGTGGGTTCTTGAGAGGGTTACGCAGTGCGGCTGCGATGGCGCGAGCTTCGTTTGCATCGGCCATGCCAGAGATCACGAAGTTTTTGCTCAGGGCATCGTTGACGGTGGGGGCGGAGAGGATTTTGCCATCAAGGACAATCGCCATCCGGTCACGACCGAGGTTAAGTTTACTGGTGGCGCGATACATCTTATCTGCACCTTCGCTACTGAGAGTGACATCGAGTTTTCCAATGTCAGCGCCGTAGCGCTCTTGGGCGTGCTCGATGTAGGAGCCGTCCATGATGGGGATCTGCTTGAGGAGCATGTTATCTGTGAATGCATCACCATTGTTATCAGTGCCATTGTAGATAAAGAAATCGTAACCGGGCTCGCTCTCGTTTTCAGGGTCAGCGGCGATGAGGTCTGCCAAGCTGTCATTCTGTGGGTGCACGAGTTTGAGTTCGAGCTTGGCTACTTCCTCAAGTGTCTTGCGCACGGCTTTGGCTTTTTCCGGAGAAACACCAGGCATCTGCACGATGATGCGGTCTTCACCTTGTGCCATGATCATGAGGTCGCTGGTGCCAAAGGCATTCAGTCGCTTCTCGATCGTTTGGATGGCTTGCTCAAGCGCAGTCTTATCAACGGGGATTTCATTCCCTTGGCTGTCCTTGTTTGGCTGCACACGCAGGGTGAAGGAGGATCCACCAACGAGGTCAATACCACCTTGCAGGGTGTGTGCTTCTTTGAGTGGAGTTTCGCCTGTGATGACGCTGCCCCATTTCTCCATCGGGATGAAGGACATAAAGCTGAACAGACCGATCAACACACAGATGATGGTGCCGATGTTGCGTTTCTTGCGCTCGAAGTCAGTGGCGAAGTACCAGAAGAAGAGTGCGAGGATGCCGAGGCCAGCCAAGAAGGTAAAGAGGCGGTCGTCTCCGAAGGTGGATGCGAGAATCATGGTAATATGAATGGGTATAGTTGGGTGAGGGGGAATTGAGAAAGATAGATCGAGTGACTACAGATAGTTTATCGTGCGCGGTGGGTTATTTTGCGTCAGATTTTTTGGAATCATCACCAAGGATGGTGGCGATGGCGGACTTATCGTATTTGATAAATACACCTTCGGAAACTTTCAGGCTGACGGTCTTGTCACTAACGGCATTGATGCTGGCGTGCATTCCGCCGATGGTGATGACCTTGTCTCCTTTTTTGAGAGAGGCTTGCTTGGCGGCGAGCTCCTTGCGCTGCTTCTGCTGCGGACGGATGAGGAGGACCCACATGATGACCATCATCAGCACAAGCATGATGATGGGGTTTCCAAAGAGAGAGCCGGATTTTTCATCGGCTGCGAGAAGGGTAAAGAGAGAGTTCATAGTAGATTAGGGTTGTGCGTGGTAGCGTTTGGAGAAGGTTTCTTTGAAGTCTTGAAAGGTGCCAGCCTCGATGTGCTCGCGAGCCTGTTGCATGAGGCGGAGGAAGAAATGCAGATTATGCAAGGAAAGCAACCTTAAAGACAGCATTTCGCGTGCGCGGAACATGTGACGGATAAACGATCTGGAGTATTTTTGCAGAGATGGGTGGGTGTTTTCATCCAGCGGGCGCGCATCGAACTCGAATTCTTTGTTTTTAATATGGATCGGTCCGTCCTGGGTGAAGGCGAGGCCATGGCGCGCTACACGGGTAGGCATGACGCAGTCAAACATATCCACACCACGCGAAATCATATCCAACATCTGGGTCGGTGTGCCCAGTCCCATGGCATAACGTGGCTTATCTGTTGGCAGGAAAGGCACCGCGTTTTCAATCGCCCTCATCATCTCGTGCTCTGGCTCACCAACGGAGATGCCGCCAACGGCATAGCCATCGAAACCGATGTCCACGAGTTCCTTGGCGGATTGCTCACGGAGATCCGCGTAGGTGCTCCCCTGAACGATGCCGAAGGTGAGCTGGCGTTGCGCGGCTAGTTCGCCATTGTTGGCGGCTTGCTGCCAGGGGACGTGCTTGGCGGCGTGCTCGGTGTGCCAGTCTTTGCAGCGCTTAGCCCATCGGGTAGTGAGCGCTAGTGAGTCTGCGGCGTATTTTTCCTCACACGGGTAGGGTGGGCACTCATCGAAGAGCATGGCGATATCACTGCCGAGAGTGGCTTGGATTTCCATGCTGTATTCCGGCGTCAGCATGGTACGTGAGCCATCAATGTGATTAGCAAAGCTCACTCCCTCCTCGGTGATCTTGCGTAGCTTGGCGAGCGACCACACCTGGAACCCACCGGAGTCTGTGAGGATGGGTTTTTCCCAAGTGGAGAACTTGTGCAGCCCGCCGAGCTGACGGATCACTTCTAGGCCTGGGCGTAAGTTCAAGTGGTAGGTGTTTCCTAAAATAATCTGCGCATCCACGACGTCAATGAGCTCATCTGGGGATAGCGTCTTGACCATTCCTTGCGTGCCTACGGGCATGAAAATAGGCGTCTGGATATCGCCATGCGCGGTGCGGAGAGTGCCAGTCCGCGCAGCGGTATCAGGGCAGTTATGGTGGAGAGTGAACATGTGTCTAAGGTCGATTCTGACTAGAGTCTTCAATCTTATAGTCCTGAATCTTGGAGTCTTATCTAAGGCATTAGGAGAAAGTCACTGACTAACATCCGGTGGTCTGATGCTGGGACGATGACCGTACGGGAGCGCACGGGGCGGAGCAAGGGGGTGGTGTAGATGTAATCAATGCGGTGTAGGGAGATACGGCGGTGCCAGGTGTTCGCCCAGCCGGTGCCGACCTCGCCAAAGGAATCGATAAAATCTCCCCGCAGGATGTCATGGAGTGGATCACTGGCGGGGGAGTTGAAGTCGCCAGCTACGACGACGGGGTTTTTAGGGAAATCGGTCTGTTGTTTTAAGAGAGCAAGGCTGAAGAGCACCTCTCGCCGCTGTAGCTTACGGTTCGTGGAGTGATCCTGCCAGCAGGATCGCTTCCATAAGCGCATGTCTGTTTGCGCGGAGCGGAGGTGGAAGTTGAGGCATTCTACTTGTCTTCCATTGGGGAGTTCTAGGGTGACGAGCTGGCTGTGTTTCATCGGGTTGTGATATGCCAAATGCACCTTCCAGCGGGTGATGATGGCCGCATCACCTGACTCGCGATAGTCCCCACCGCCGTCATAGAGAGCATCTGCGACGGCTCGCGCTTGCCACGGGTGGATCTCTTGTAAAAACAGAATATCAGGATGGTAGGATGCGATGATTTCAGCCTGTGCGATGATTTCTTCCTTGGACTGCTGCTTGCCGCCCCAGTTCAGCGTGCAGATGCGGAGTGTGTCTTGTGCTGCGTAAGGCTTTGCGGGGCCGGCTTCTGGTCGCTCATTACCGATGCGTGCCAGCGCGTGAGTTTCATCAGAGCCTAACAGAATAGTCATCGCCCAGATCGCGGAGAGCATCAAGGAGAGGCGTGCACGCCAGAAGATGAAGGCGATGGACGATAAAAAAATGCCTAACAGTCCCCACATCCAGATCGGGTAAACCGTGAATGCCGCCATCTTATCAGGCTGGCGGATATAGCAAGCTGCGGTGAACAGATGCAATAGCAGTGATAAAACTATCAGGGTGCGTGGAATCCAGCGGCGCATGTTTTTCTTCGAGTCAAGAAACCGGAATTTACATGCCGGGAATATTCATGCCGCCTGTGAGCTTGGACATTTCAGATGCTGCCATTTCTTTGCCCTTGGTCACAGCGTCTTGCACGCAACTGAGGATGAGATCTTGTAGGAACTCGACGTCCTCAGGGTCAACCACGGAGGGATCAAGGGTGATGGACTGCACGTCACCTGCACCGGTGGCTACCACGGTGACCTTCCCTCCACCAGCGGTGGCTTCTACGGTCTTGGCGGCGAGTTCTTCTTGCGTTTTTTTCATTCCAGCCTGCATTTGCTGGGCTTGTTGCATGAGTTTGTTGATGTCCATAATGTTGTGTTTGTTAGGTTGTTATTTTTTGATGTCGCCTTCGAAAACTTCGAGAGCTTTTTGAATCAGTGGGTCTTGGTAAAATGTATCGTCTGTCGCAGGTTCTTCCTCGCTAGCAGCGGGTTCCTCAGCGGGAGGCGCTGGGGCTGTTGTGGGCGCGGATGGAGCTGCTTGCGCTGCCGGTTGAGCAGGGGGCGTGGCTTCTAATTGAGATGGACCATCGGGTGCATCATCAATGAGGTGATCGAAGCCCGAGGGGCGGGAGTTTTCAGAAGTGGAGGCGGAAGCTGAAGGGGCTGGGCTTGGGGTTGGCTCAGTAGCTGGCGTAGGCGTAGGCTCAGGTGGATGCGTGACGGGGTCTTCTTTTTTAACAGGAGTCTCAGTAGTAACTGGAACCGCAGTGGCAGTTGGAGCCGCAGTAGCAGCTGGAACCGCAGTGGCAGTAGCGGGCGGAGTATCAGCGGTGGGCTCAATGGGGGATGCACCTGCAAGGGCTTTGATGACGTCGCTGATGCGGGATTCGCTGAGCGATTGGATAGCTTTGATGAGACCAATCTCAAAATGAAGGCGTTTGTTAGATGCCCACTTCATGCGTCCCTCGGAGTCAGCGAGGGTGTCAATGATGGCCAGTAGGCGATCAGTAGGCGCGGGCTTGGCTGTTTCTATAAGGTTCTGCCACAGCTCCTCAGGGAAACCTTCACTCCCAGCATTGGGATCAAGCCGCTGCACGAGGAGGGCGCGGAGGCAGCCGATGAGTTCACCTAGAAGCTGCGATAGTTCTTTTCCTGTTTCCGCTTGCTGGTGGATGACCTCCATGGCAGCGGCACTGTTTTTTTCCAGTAAGTTGGCGGCGAGCTGTGCGACTGTTTCACGGGAGGTGAAGCCAAAGATTTCTAGCACGTTCTGTTCCGTGATGGTTTCTCCACAAAAGGCGACGAGCTGATCGAGCATGGACTGTGCATCTCTCATTCCGCCGTCGGCACCTTTGGCAATGGCCCAAGCAGCCGGATCGTCCAAGGAAACCCCCTCTTCAGAGGCGATGAACTGGAGGTGTTTGGCAATGGTATCGGTAGGGATCGGGCGGAGATCAAATCGTTGGCACCGAGAGATGATGGTAGGGAGAATTTTGTTAGGCTCAGTGGTGGCGAAGATGAATTTAACGTGCTCAGGTGGTTCTTCTAGCGTCTTTAGCAAGGCATTAAACGCCGCCGCCGTGAGCATGTGCACCTCATCGATGTAGTAGATCTTAAACTTTCCACTGGCAGGGGCGAATTGCACGTTTTCGCGTAGCTCGCGGACTTGTTCCACCCCGTTGTTCGATGCTCCATCGATCTCCAGCACGTCCAGTGAGTGACCCTCGGCGATTTCGATGCAGATGGGGTCGTCCGGGTCAAAGTCAATCGATGGCCCCCCTGGGCAGTTGAGTGCCTTGGCTAGAATGCGGGCAGTGGATGTCTTTCCTGTGCCCCGTGGCCCCACGAATAGCCATGCGTGCGCAAGCCTATCACGCTCAATGGCATTACGAAGGGTGGAAACAACATGATCCTGCCCGAGGACATCGGCAAATGTCTTCGGACGGTATTTTCGGGCAAAAACCTGGTAGCTCACGCGGGTTAATCTAGTGGAGATGTGCGTTTTGAAAATGGAGAAATGAAAAAATCGGCTGGATTCTTTATCGAGGCTAAGTGAAGAGAGCCGTGTGGACGAGCTAGAAAAGGAATCACACTACCAACAAGCACGACAAAAAATCACCGCCATGCTTGCAGGCGAGCGGGATGAAATCGCCCAAATGGCAACGGTGAGCTCGATCCTAGCAGGGGAGTTTCCTTATTTTTACTGGACTGGGTTTTACCGATTGCTCGGTGGCGAGCTTGTGGTGGGGCCGTATCAGGGGACTCCTGGTTGCCTCAGAATTAATCTTGCCAGAGGTGTGTGCGGGGCGGCGGCTAGTGACCAGAAAACTCTGATTGTGGAGGATGTGCATCAGTTTCCAGGGCACATTGCCTGTGATTCAGCCTCTCGCAGCGAGATCGTGGTGCCTGTTTACGGCGGAAACGGAGAGCTTATAGCAGTATTGGACGTGGATTCAGATCAGCCTGCGGCGTTTACCAATACAGACCGAGTGGGGCTTGAGGGGATTGTTTCTGCGGTGTTTGGTGCGGACAGAGTGGTGGATTGAGGTTGTCATAGTCGTATCTTCTGGCTATGGCGCGGCTGCGGGGTGATCCCGTGATCCTACTATGAGTGACTTTTCCCTGTTCCGACAAAAAATGGAATCAGCTTCTGTTAGTGAAGCTGCTATCCGCGCCTTTGAGAGAAATTTTCAAGCACTAACCCGCAATGAAAGTGGCTTGATCTCAGAGCAGAGCATCACCCCTTGCACTGACGTTCCTGCCCTTGAGGATGTGTCTAACAAAGACGACGAGTTTTCAGCTGAGCTGTTAGCCCAGACAGTTGTTATCAAGCTCAATGGCGGGTTGGGAACTAGTATGGGATTGCAGAAATCTAAAACCTTACTCCCCGTGCAAGCGGAGAGTAATTTTCTCGATGTCATCGCGCGGCAGATTATTCACCTGAGAGAAACCAGCGGGGCTAAGGTGAGATTCCTTTTGATGAATAGCTTCAATACATCTGCGGACACACTCGAGCACATGGAAGCTTATCAAGGCGATGATCTATCCGGTGCTGAGAACATAGAGCTACTACAAAACCAAATCCCTAAAATTGATGCCGATACCCTAACTCCCGCTGCTTGGGAGAAGAACCCATCCCTAGAGTGGTGCCCACCCGGTCACGGTGATCTCTACCCAGCATTGGCAGGGAGTGGTTGGTTAGATCGTTTGTTAGATGATGGGGTGAGGTATGCTTTTGTCTCGAATTCAGATAACCTAGGGGCGGTTCTTGATGCAGGCTTGCTGCGCTACTTTGCCGAGAGTGATAAGCCGTTTCTTATGGAAGCTACCCGCCGCACCGAGGCTGACAAAAAAGGTGGCCACTTAGCAGTAAGGCAGGAGGACGGGCAATTGTTGCTCCGTGAGGTTGCGCAGTGTCCCGAAGAGGATTTAGCAGATTTTCAAAATATCGATAAACATCAGTTCTTTAATACCAACAGTCTGTGGGTTCGGTTAGATAAACTCAAAGAGCTGCTTGAGTCAGAAAATGGTGTGCTGCCTTTGCCGATGATTCGCAATAAAAAAACGATTGATCCGCGCGATAAGAAATCCACCCCCGTGTATCAGTTAGAGGTGGCGATGGGTGCGGCGATTGAATCATTTGTCGGTGCCGCTGCCGTCTGTGTGCCGCGTGAGAGATTTGCCCCTGTGAAAACAACTTCAGATCTATTTGCCCTGCGCTCTGATGCGTATGAGCAAACGCCGGATGGGCGTATAGCGCTCGTTGCCGCACGTAACGGCACGCCTCCTGTCATCGATCTTAGTGATGAATACAAAATGGTGGACAGTCTCGAAGGGCTAGGAATGCCATCTCTGATCAAGGCGGAGAAACTGACTGTGCGTGGTCCTGTTAGGTTTACCGATGGGGTAGCGATTTCAGGCAAGGTTTCTTTTCTTAATGAAAGTGGCGATACCAAGTGGATTGCTGGCGGCCTTTATCAAGACGAAGAGGTGGTGCTCTGATCCTTCATCACAGACACCAGAGCGGGCGTGATGAAATTGTTCGATAATTGGGGTTGCAACGCCTGTTTGAATCGTCCATACCACGCGCGCAATGTCGCAATTTGATTCATTTAACATCCCGCAGGACGGCTATGACGCCGTGATTTTCGATCTTGATGGTACGCTGGTGGATTCCATGCCAGTTCATTTTACGGCATGGTGCCATGCGCTGGCAAAACATGGCGCGGCCAATCTGTTTCCAGAGGATGTTTTCTACGCAATGGGTGGCCGACCCACTACCGATATCGTCAAGGAAATCAACGGTGAATACGGCATGAAACTTGATCCTGAGGTTGTGGCTCTGGATAAACGTCAGGCGTTCCTCGAAAATATTGATCAAGTAGAAATCAATGAGGAGGTGGCTGCATTTGCCCAAGGTTTACGCGGGAAAATGCCGCTCGCCATCGCCACCGGAGGCACACGCATTGTGGCAGAGAAAACCCTCCAAGCTGTCGGTCTGAGCGATCTCTTTGATGAGGTTGTCACAGCAAGCGATGTTGTTTGTGGTAAGCCAGCACCAGATATTTTTCTTGAGGCTGCGTCACGCATTGAGATTGATCCATCACGCTGCCTAGTCCTCGAGGACGCACCCGCTGGGGTGATGGCGGCACAATCTGCTGGTATGGAAGTCATATGTGTGCCAGCACCAGTGCGGATGAAATAATCCGCATTAACGATGTCTGATACTTCTTGGAACGCTCCAGCCAAAGTCAACCTCACCCTCAAGGTTGTGGGGAGGCGTGACGATGGCTTTCACGAGCTTGAGAGCCTGATGGCTCCGGTCAATCTATTTGATAAACTTCACTTCCAACCAGCTGAAGAATTCTCCCTGCACTGTGAGGCTGATGGTGTCCCACTAGATGAGAGCAATCTAGTGGCCAAGGCGGTGCGAGTTTTTGAAAAACACACCAGCAAGCAGTGTCGCTGGGCGATTGCTCTGGAGAAAAACATCCCGCACGGCGCAGGCCTAGGTGGGGGGAGCAGTGACGCCGCCACTACCTTGCTAGCACTGAACTCACTCTGTAAAACCAATCTGCCATTGGAGAAATTAGCCGAGCTCAGTGCGCAGATCGGATCTGATATCCCTTTTTTCATCTACCAGCAAACCTGCCAAATTTCCGGACGAGGAGAGATCGTAAAGCCCATTCAAGTTGACCAGTTAGCAGGCACATCGGTGCTTCTGATCAAACCAAGCTTTGGTGTCTCCACACCTGATGCCTATAAGAACTGCCTCTTTGCTGAGCCGTTGGCTGGTATTAATTACGAGCCGCAGCGCACTTCATGGGGAGAGGTTTTCAATGATCTTGAGATGCCCGTGTTCCAAAAGCACCGGTTTTTAGCTGAGGTGAAACACTGGCTGTTAGAGCAACCCGAAGTTTGTGCCGCGCTAATGAGTGGCTCTGGCTCTACCATGATGGCGTTCCTTCAATCCCCCGACCAAGCGGATGCTGTTTCTCAGCGCGCCAGAGCAGAGCTAGACCCAACGCTGTGGACTTTCTCGGCCAAGATCGGTTAGTTTTTCTGATCTAACTATTTTTACTTGATCGCTCCATGATGACCTCACACAGCAGAGAAATTCTGAAAAATGTATCGAGGTCGTTTTACCTCAGCATACGCCTGCTGCCTGCCGCCATGCGTGAGCCTGTTAGCCTAGGCTACCTGCTTGCACGTATCAGTGATACCCTCGCCGATACCGCAAACTTACCCGCTGATATTCGCTTACAATCACTTTGTGATTTTCGCAAAATCCTCCACGGTGCCGATGCTACGCCCTGGCTTGAGAGAGTGAAGTCAGAGATCATTCCACACCAGACCCACACTGGAGAGCGTGCGTTGTTAGAGAACATCCAGCCGATCCTCGATTGGCTCCACTCACTGTCTGAGAGAGATGCCACGGGCGCGTCACCTTATGAGTCAATAACGATGGAAGCCCAACAGCACGCGGCTATCCTCACTGTGATGGGGCACATTCTGCGCGGGCAGCAGTTAGATATTGAGCGTTTTGAACTTCAGGAAAACTTCCAACTCACCCTCGATTCTGAGTTGGAGGAATACTGCTACCTCGTCGCCGGATGTGTGGGGGAGTTCTGGACGGAGATTGGGTTTGTTTCACTGGGAGATTTCTCATCCGTTGCTCCAGCACGGCTCAAACAATGGGGCGCAAACTACGGCAAGGCGCTCCAGTTGATCAATATAATCCGTGACTTACCCAAAGACATCGCGGGAGCAGAAGCCTGCCCAAGGTGCTACCTGCCGAATGTTGATGCTAATGACCGCGATGCCCTAATGGCGGAGGCTGCAAGGTGGCGCGCACGCGCTCGGAGCTATTTGGAAAACGGCGTGCAATACACGGAAACCTTAACGTCCCGGCGCACGCGCATCGCCACGGCTCTACCAGGGCTGATTGGCTCAGGCACGCTAGACCTGCTCGATCAAGCAGATTGGCAAGCCTGGTCAAACGGCGTGAAAGTCCCACGGAGCGAGGTTTACCACTGCGTCTGGCAGGCAATGTTCGCCTAGACGATGAACAGTCGCATCCTGCACTTGCAGAAACGGCCACTATCCAGTAAGCCAATGCCGTGGCTAGCACTCAATCATCTATTTCTCCCGATCAGCTTCCTGACCAACACGGGCACTTTGGCACCTACGGCGGGATGTTCATTCCTGAAACTCTCATGGCTCCCCAGCAGAAACTTGCCGAGGAGTATGAGGCCGCTAAGGCTG
>JBMYYO010000053.1:0-18393 GCA_049609505.1 Akkermansiaceae bacterium
TAGCTCCGCCCAGCCAATGATGGCGGGGCGACCAGTGCCTTGATTGCCAGTTTGATCGGGCATTTTAGCAACATCATAGGGGAAGTAAATTTTGCTCTGTGTGTGAACTGCTTCGGATTGTGCTCCTTCAAAAAAGTGCAGGGTGGTTTTGTCTTTTCCGTCTATTGTTGTTTTTTCTGTTGCGGCAAGTAGCCCTCCTGCACCGGGGAGGCTGAACTCGCGGTAGAACGTTTCATTCGGGAGGCTTTCGGGAAAGTCGATCAAGCGTTCGGTATTTACAAATTCGAACCCTATTTCATTGCCGCCGAGCGTGATCTTTGTGGGGTCTACGATGCGTGCGGAGTCAAAGATACCACTGTGTTTTTGATACAGTGGTATGTCATCAGGAGCTAGTATTGGGGCGGAGCATTCGTATTGCGAAACATTTTCATGTTCATCGAAATTTGGAGGGTTATGTACTCCACCAATAATTGAAGGCACTTTTAAGGCGCTATCTTCAACGAGGTAGGCTGTTGCATTGACGTCTCCAATGGATCGTTTGATAGGCATCCATTGAAAATTTCCTCCAGTCCCTCCTCCATTCCCGATTGTATATTCTTGATAAACAACGGTGGTACCAAGTGCCAGCCCCCCAGAACCGATCGTAGAGTATTTATACTCATACATATCACCATGAGTCCCCAAGGTCCTAGGTAAAGGCGCACTCCATGCGGTATCGCCGAGCTTGGCTATGACATAGGAATCACTTTCCCCGGTAGTGTCGTAGTCATCTGTCACGCGGGCGAGTACATAGCCATCCTCTGACATGGAAATGCCTGACCCTGAGCTGGCAAAACTCCCCCCGGAGGGCGCATCGGGTAGTAGGACGAGGGCGTAGGGCGTTTCTGGGCTACGTTGCCAGTTTATGAGGTCTTCCCCGGGGGCAGCATCGTTGACATCTAGCACGCCGTCATCATCGCTGTCTGCTGTGGAGGCGTGAGCAATCGGATCAGTATTGATCTGGCTCTCGGCGAGATTGTTCAATCCGTCACCATCGTTGTCATCTTGAGGATTGACGATTCCCAGTCCACCGTAGTGCTTGATTTCCCAACCATCGGCAACGCCGTTAAGGTTCTGGTCTTGTATGTAATCGCTCTGACCATCGCCATCGGTGTCCCATTGCAAGGGGTCGGTGCCAGTGCCCCCGGCACGGATTTCGTCGATGTTGGAAATGCCGTCGTTGTCAAAGTCAGCGGTTTCTGCGGTCAGCCCTGCCGGGATGGGGTAGTTGGCGGCGATGATGCGGACGAAGAATTTTTCTTCGGGCGAGGAGAAGTAGTAGTTGCAGGTGCCGCTGCCGTGCTCGATGTCGGCAAAGTATCCCCAGTCTGTTAGATTGGTGGAGTATTGGAGAAAGTAGGTTTCTCCAGATTGGCATGTCCAACTGAGTTTGTGGCCGGAGGTTTCTGTGGTGATGCTGTGTTCGGGCGGCTCGATGGCCAGGCAGAGGGAGGCCGTGGAGGCGATGAGGAGGCCGATGTGGGGTTTCATTTGGTCTCCTTTCCACCTGATTGGTTGGTGTTTGTTTTTTTGTTAGGGTTTGCATTGGAGGGAATTTTTTCTTTCCAATAGTTAATGACCAATGGTGGCTTGGGGGATGGGTTTTTGCGGAGCTGTTCTCTTTTTATCTGTTGAATTTTCCAGTTTTTCAGGCGGCCTTGGTAGGCGCGGGCGAGTTCTTTTTTATGGGCATCGTAGAGTTCGTGAATGGCTTCGATGAACTCCATGGCTTCTTCGTTAGAGGTATCGCCTTCGGTGATGGTGTAGCGCGCGCCTTGGGTAAGGGGGGGGAGTTTCGGGATGTCCGGCAGGCTGTTAAGGTAGCCTGCGCGTTGTTCTTTTTGGAGCTGGGCAGTGCTGTAGTTGCTTGTGAGAAGTAGCATGCTGTAGCGTTTGGCTCGGGCTTGGAATGTTGGGAAGCCTCCGAGGTGGTTCCAGTCAACGTTGCTCCATGCGGTGAAGTTTTCCCCTTGATGAGTCCAGTGTAGGAGGGTGGTGCGGTGATCGTAGATGGTGGCGAAGACGGCGAAGGAGCCGCCGAGCTTTGTGCGCTGGTCGAGTTCCCATTTGCGCAGATGTTCTTGTCGGGCTCGGATTTCGTTAGAGGTGAGGGGGCGGTGGGTTTCCTGAGCCACGGGAAGAGGTGCCGGGGTGGCTACGCGATTGAGGATGATTTGGCGGCCATTTTGGACGGTGCGCTTGCTCCAGTGAATTTGGTAGGGGGATGGCTTTTTTTTGAGCGCAGGAGTATGGGAAGGGCTGCCGTCTGAGACTTTTCCGATGATGCGGGAATGGGGCAGGCTGGAGTTTTCTGGCTGAACAGGCTGCTGTGCCAGAAGAGCGGTGCTGGAGCCTGAGCCTATTGCTCCCGCTAGGGCAAACTTTAGGAGAATTTTACACACTTTCATGGTTTCCGTATATTGTGTTAATGGTTAGTTTTCAACAACACATGCGGACGGGGAGTGAAAAAATCGAGACTACTCGACCGCGACGATCTTTGGCTTTCCCAAAAGGTCGGCTTGGACATACATCATCGCCTCCCCGACCTTTGTCGGTTTGGCGATGAGTTTCTGGTACTCATCGAACCAGTAGTCTTTGGGCTTTTCAGACCCGCCCAACATTTGTTGGACAGTGGCAACATATCGGCATCCTCGCTGCTGTCAATGAGAAAACAGGTTTGTTGCTTGATTAAAATTTGAGCGCGTACGCTTGACAACTAATTGGCGTGTTAGATCGCCAGGCAAATATTGGGAAAATCACGCTCTTTTTGATTGGGGCCGAGATTCATCGCTGTTTTCAGGCACGCCATGAGGAGTCCTGCAGGAACCCTGCGCCGAAGAAACCGCAGGCACACACTGCCGCTGGATGCGTCAGCCACATCGAGAACAGCGGATAAAATTACACCCTTCTTGATTGCATCCTGCCAGAAACCGTCCAGATTAGGTTTATGCACAAACTCATCTACCTCCTTGCACTACTCGCATTTCTCCCTTCTGTTTCCGCTAAGGAAATCAAAATCAAATGGCGTGACACCGTCGAATACGCCGAGCTGGCAGCCTCTCGCGAGAAAGCCGCCAAGGACAAAAAATTCATCACCATCCTCGTCAGTAACAAAACATACGATTCCGATAACCAAGGCGCTCAAGCAGCCGCAGATGTGATAGAGGACACCATTAAGGCAATGAAATCCATCTCCATCGTCGTCCGCTGTAGCTACGAAAATGCACGCTCGATCAAACAGGACGAGTTCGGCAAAGCCGCCATCGAAGGCCTACAAAAAGCCGGCAACGGTCTGCCGATGATCGTCGTCGTAGATCCCTCTACTAATAAACTAGTAGAGGTTCTCATGCCTCGGACCATCCAGCAGGACGGCAGTAAAGCATTCCGCGGCGTAAAGAAAAAGGCCCGCGAGCTGAAAAAGAAAAAGTAACCGCTCAAAAGCACAGCGCTGTTCCCGTTGACGTATGATGGGGGAGTTCTCCGCCTCGATGTGCCACTTGGCCTCGGGCTAGCCTTACTTGCCTCGTGAGCTTGGTTTTCTTTTGTGGTCAGAGAGCGCATCGTTAGCATGTGTAAGCTTTTATCGCTGTGATCAGCGATGATTTATTGAGCAGCTTTGACTGGGGTTTTTCCTGTCATGCGGGCGTATCCCCGCTGCGTTTTGTCTGTGTATTCTGCAGTATTTTTTTCATTTATTGCCGTGGTTAGCCTTGAGTGTCCTCTTTTATGAAGTAACACGACCTTGATTTTTAAGAAAAATTAGATTTACAGAATCGATTATTTTTATAGAATAGAGCTGTTTTCCATAATACGTGTATTGTATGAACGAATCAACCAACGCAAATAAGATACTCTTTGTTGATGACGAAGAGAAAACTAGGAAGTATTTTTCACGGCTCTATGGTCATGCATTTGAAATCCTGCTGGCCGAAGATGGACGCCAAGGATTAGAGGTTTTTAAAGAGAACGTTGATAGCATTGGAGTGGTCGTAACCGACCAAAAAATGCCTAACATGACAGGCTCAGAGCTGCTCACTCAAGTGGCAGAGATTAAGCCATCTTGTGTAAGGATTCTATCTACGGCCTATGCTGATATTGATGCCGCAATTGAGTCTGTAAACCAAGGGGGCATTTATAGATACGTTACCAAACCGTGGGAAGTGAGTGACTTGGAGGTTACCTTATCCCGAGCAATGGACCTTTATGAGATCGAGCAAGATCGAGGAGCTCTTAAAAAGCAGAACCGTTCATCGGTGGAAAGCATGGCATCCTCTGATCGTGTTCTGGCGATAGCAACGATGGCTGTAATTGCCAATGATGGGCTGAGGAATGTTGGCGAAGCTCTCAAAGCGATCGTCAGTTTGGCAGAGTCCGGGGAAGAAGCAGCGGAGCCAGTGATCGAAGAAGGGCTAGATTGGAGAGAACTCTACCGCCGTCACCTGATCTTTATTCAAGCTGTCAGGAGAACCTTCCCTGGTGGTGGTCTCGCTGTGGCAGAGTTGGATTTTTCTCAAAAATATTCTGTTAGCGAAGTGTTGGCTCCGTTGGTTGATACGGACAGCTTCTTTGAGTGGCTGGGAGCTGGGGCATCTGCAGCCAGTCTTTGGCCTGGACCTAAAGAGCAAACACAGGCGGCTATTCGTCCATTACTAGATTCTCTTAAATCACTGATGCGTGATACTGGAATTCTTCTGATTTCTGATGCTCAAGATGGTGTGGAGTTCTTGCTGCCCACTCGTATCTTATCTAACAAATTGAAGCCGCTTACGATATCTACTGCTGAAGAGCCTGCTCCTGAAGCCTTGGCGTTTACCTCTGCACTATTCAGATTAGCCCATAAGGGGGCTGAGCTATCCGTATCTCCTGATGCTAACCGTGACATGACCCGCCTCCGTGTTGGGTTTAATGACCAGCGCGCTTCAGGCTCTTCATCAAAGGGCTGGGATTCTCTGCATGGGGCACTCAGCGAAAATGATCTTTTTTGGTCGCAAAAATAAAAAACACACAATCTTATGAAAAAAACACATGCACTTGTTTGTTGCTCGCTAGCTCTTAGTTCAGCCTGCTTGGCTGATGGTTTCCGCTTAGCCGGGCAATCTCCAGAAGCCGTAGGTAAGGGCAATGCCTTTGTGGCAACAGCTAACACTGCCGCAGCAGTTTATTACAATGCCGCCGGCCTTACTCAGCTGGATGGATCATCAGCACAGGTGGGATTTTACAATATTGTGTTAGATATTGAGGGCTCTGTTGCTGGAGGTAAATTTGAAATCGATAAGGAACTGCAAACAGCACCCCAGATTTACTCACACTTTCGAGTTAACGAGAAATTCGTGATGGGTGTAGGGCTTAACTCTCCCTTCGGGCTTGCTACTGATTGGGGGGATAGCACCTCGTTTAGAACAACAGCAACTAGCTCTGAAGTCATTTATGCCACTCTATGGGTAGTAGGTGCTTACCAGCTTAGTGATACGTTGTCCGTTGGTGGAGGTATAGGAATCCATCACGCAGATGTTACGCTTAACAGAGGAGTGGCGGCACCAGGGGATGAGTTTTCGTTTAGTGGTAATGATCAAGCTCTCTCTTGGACGTTGAGCTTGCTGTGGCAGCCATCTGAGAAACATTCTTTTGGTATGGTTTACAGAAGCCAGACTGATTTTACACTGAAAGGAAAAGCTGAGGCATTCCCTTACACTCCGGCCGAAAACGGAAGTGTCGATTTCATTACCCCAGCTACTTTTGCTGTGGGATATTCATACCGCCCTAACAAATGCTGGAACATTGAGGCTAATATCGAGTGGGCGGATTGGAGTCAGTTTGACACCTTAGTTCTGGAGCAATCCGTTTCTCCTGATCTTGCCATCCCATTTGCCTGGGAAGATGCTCTCGTTTATTCTCTGGGTGCAGAGTACGATATGGGGAATGGCTATCAGATTCGCTTTGGATACAATCTGATCGAGAGTGCTCAGCCGGATGCGAACTTTACTCCTGGCGTGGCTGATGCTGATCGGCACTGGCTAACATTTGGAGTTGGTCACAAAGGAGAATCGTGGTCGTGGGATGCTGCCTATCAATATGGTTTTTCTGACCGCACAGTGGGAGCTGCTGCGGACCCATCAGTACAGGGGAAATACAAGTCCCGCTTCCATTCATTGAGCTTCTCTGCACGCTACGAGTTTTAAGCTGCTTTTTATCCCATACGGTTTTCATTGATGCTGATAGCGGCATCAATGAGCTGGTGGGCCAGATGGTGTTTGGAATCCTTGCTAGGGCATTCCGTATGATCTGGATAAACTAACAGAACTTCGTTATCGTTGGAATCAAAACCAATGTCACGGCGGGATACATCATTGGCCACAATCAAGTCACACCCTTTACGTTCAAGTTTACTGAAGGCGTTACTTTCTATATTTTCAGTTTCGGCAGCAAAGCCAACGAGAGTTCCTTGGTAGCCAAATTCGCTACGCGCAGAACCCAAAATGTCTGGGTTTTTAACGAGATCGAGGGTCAGAGTATCACTGTCTTTTTTGATTTTTTGTTCTGCAATATTGATGGGGCGGTAATCCGCCACCGCTGCGGCAAAAATTGCGATGTCTGCTTTAGTGATCCATCGGCGCACGGCATCAAACATATCGGAGGCACTTTCCACTGGGACGAAGTCCACTTGATCAGGCACGTCCAAACACGTAGGGCCAGAAATAAGAATGACTCTGTGGCCTGCTTGTGCGGCAGACTCAGCCAAGGCGTAGCCCATTTTTCCGGATGATTTATTGGTAAGGAATCTAACGGGGTCGATTGCTTCACGCGTGGGGCCAGCTGTAATGAGGAAAGTTTGCACGTCCCTTTTCTGTCTGATCCAAGCGGTTTGTCAAAAACTTTGCTTGAGAAGAATGCTGAGCTATTCAGCTAATGTGGCTTCGATTCGAAAAAACCGAGCGTTGCCCGCAGAGCTGAGAGAGTGTGTCACTTTTTCAAAATCAGCGCTAAGAGATGTGGTGGATGTTCCTGTTATTTGAGAGGTGGCATCAGACCATGTGCCGTTTTCGAGAGTCGTAGAGCTTGTTAGTTGGTAGGTGATAGCCCGTAGTGCTGCGTCTTTTCTTCGGAGGAATGAAATTTTATAACTAGCTCCATCCTTCTCGATCTGCGGCATCAGTAAAGTTACGCCGTCTTGGTGAAGTTGCGAGGGTGTTGCTGGGTCACCTCCAAAAATATATTCTAACAAATTTGAAATTCCATCAAGGTCATCATCTCCAGTTGGAGATTGATCTGCTAAACTAGAAGCGAAACTTACGAAGGATTCAATCACTGAGAGGCTATGGTTCTGGCTAACCTCTGCACTTTGATCGGATGAAAAACGAAGGGTATGTGTGTAGCTTCCAGGCGATGGGATAGTAATGCTGATTACTTGATCTGGAGATAGAGCACTACCAGCTATGTTGGCTCTCCGGCTATGGAGTCCGCTGTTATCGCTGAACCACTCTGACCCTGAAATCCCGTGAAAAACGGTAGCTGCGGGGAGGGTGTTAGATACTTTAACATTGTCCGCAGATTGGGCTGTCGTATTTGTTAGGCCCAGTGTGATGTTGAACGAATGGCCCGCGCGTATCGGGGCGGCAGGGAGCTGGTGAGATAATGTGATGCTGGTGGTGCCGGGGCGGGATTTTGTCATGTGGTAACCCTTGGTCGCCATCTCGGCGTTGAGTTTAGCCGCGTAGTATGGGATGGAGTTTGCATGGCTGGTAATCACTGAAGTTGTTGATGAAACTAAGCTGTTTACTCCTACGATAGCGGCAATATCGTTTTCGTCGATAAATACAGGGCTGCCAGAATCTCCTGATTCAACATGGGCGTCGTCGTCATTTCCAAATGCTGTGAGGTAGCGCATGGTAAATACTCGAGTAGTGTTCGTATTGGATGACGATGAATTTTGAAAACTGTGTATTCTTTGTTTTGCTCCTCTGGCTGGTTTCCCAAGTATAATTACTTGCTTGTTAGTGTAAGAGAGCTCTGAAGGTAAATTAATGTATGGGTGAAAATTAACCCCATCTGTAGAAGGTATGGGCGAGCTAAGGGTTCCGATAAAGAGATCAGATGCTTCACCTGAATCGTTGGTGATAGCTGTACTTGATGCAACCGTGTAGTTTCTCACTATTCCGTCTTGAGTGATAAAGTGCAGAGTATTTCCATTATTGGGGCGTGCGTGGTTGGCTCCGATGAAGTGAAGTGGAGACACCATGGTATACTGAAAATTTGTATTTGAGGTATTCCAGCCGACACCTGATAGATCTAAGCCTGCATGTATGAATGCTTGGTTAATACTTGGGCTATTAGGAAAGCCATTTAATCGAATATGACGCGTAGCACTGTAATCACGCACCACCAGTGCTGAAGCCTGGCTGCAGGCAAGTAGTGTGAGCAATAAGAGCGGGTAATGTATTGTCATTGTCAATGCATGATTGTCGCATTGTTCCTTCCTAATGGCAAATGGCAATTTTGGGGAAAATGACAGTAAGTCTGATGCTGATGACTAACTCTTACGGGAGAATTTGCTTCTTAAATGTCTCGTTGGGAATGGGACATTGGGCGCCTGCTGGTGTTAGCAAGTGGCGATGCTCGGAGAGCCAATGGTAGAGCGAGTCACGCAGGCGAAGTGGCAGCCAGTGGAAAAGCCAAAGACACTTGAGAACTCCTCCTGCCAAGTAGAACGAACGCAACATGGCATCAGCAGCTCTCCAGTAGTGGGGGGTGTTTTCACCCACGTCTTCGGCTAGCACGGCGGCACCTGTGGCTGTGCCGTCTGCTGTTTCTAACACACGCCAGTCATCAGGCAAACTGCTGGCGGTTTCCCCCTGTAGGGTAGAAAAGTAAATGTGCTTCTGCTGATCAAGCCGATGCAAACGCTGTGCTGATGTTTGGCAAAACACGCAGTCGCCATCAAGAAATAGAATGTGTTTCTTGCTCATGGATTCATGTAGAAACTACACGCAACTTAACCGCTTGTCGAGTGCGCGGCGTGATGTCATGCCAGCTCGATAGAAACTGGGCAGTGATCTGAGCCTAGCACGTCTGCAAGGATCGAGGCTTGGCTGACGTTTTTCATGTATTTGTTAGAAACACAGAAGTAATCAAGCCGCCATCCGATGTTTTTTCCACGCGCCCCAGCTCGGTAGCTCCACCACGAGTAGGCTTCTGTTTTTTCTGGAAAAAAATGGCGGAAGCTATCGGTGAACTCAGCGGCTACGATGTTATCAAATCCAGCTCGTTCTTCATCTGAAAACCCTGCATTTTTGCGGTTTTGCTTTGGGCGGGCAAGGTCGATTTCTTGGTGGCAAACGTTGAGGTCTCCGCAGAAGATGACAGGTTTGGATCTTTCTAGGTTCTTACAGTAGGCGAGAAAGTCTGCGTCCCAACGTTGACGGTAGGGGAGGCGGCGCAGCTCGTTTTGTGAGTTAGGTGTATAGACGGTCACTAGGAAAAAATCCGCAAACTCAGCGGTGATCACGCGGCCTTCGGTATCGTGCTCATCAATGCCGATACCGTTGCGCACACTGATTGGTTCAGTACGGGAAAAAATCGCGGTGCCCGAGTAGCCTGGTTTTTCCGCAGAGTTCCAGAAGGCGTGGTAGCCTGCCATCTCAAGAGGGAGATCCACCTGCTCAGGGCGTGCTTTGGTTTCTTGAAGGCAGAGAACGTCAGGCTGATGTTCGGTGACAAATTCAGTGAAGTTTTTCTTCAGCACGGCACGGATGCCGTTAACGTTCCAAGAGATGATTTTCATAGGTAGTCAGTGGTTGGAAACAACACGTTCAGAGGAGCGTTGTGCCTCGCTTGCAATGTGAAATATTCTGTCGTTAGTTTAACCGCTAGCCCGGTGGCCATGTGAGTTTGCGGCCAGCCAGAATGTGGAGGTGGAGATGCGGGACGGCCTCCCCTCCATCGCTGCCATTATTAATGACGGTGCGGAACCCAGCTTCTGCAAATCCTTCTTGCTCGGCGATACGCCCCACCACCAGCATCATGTGGCCGAGTGTTGATTGATCATCGCTGGTTGCTGCGGCGATGCGTGGGATTGGTTTCTTTGGAACCAGAAGTAAGTGCGTAGGAGCTTGGGGATCGATGTCCTTGAAGCAAAGACAAAGCTCATCTTCATAGACGATGTCGGCGGGTATTTCCCGTGAGCAGATTTTTTCGAACAACGTGGCCATGAATGATGTGTGAGGTTTTTTTGTTAGGAGATGTTGAGCCTGATTTCGCGTGGGTTCGGCAAAGTCGAGTGGCCGTGCGTCGCGAGAAAGGTGATAATCTCATTGTGGAGTGTTTCGCACGGTGAGGTCCAGCGTTTCACCCCGCGAAGCTCCTTTACGCAGTCACGTGTGCCTGTGAATCTGAGTTCTCGGCAACCGTGGATTTTTAGATCCTCAATTTCATCATGGATTTGATTAAAGAAAGCTAGCTCGAAGCCGTTGCCTGCTTCCTTGGCTGCCCGTAAAAGGGAGAGGGTGACGGGTGGTGCTAGTAGCGGAAGCTCCATGGCAATTGCCTCACAGCCAATTCTTTCTAACATCCTCCGCATCCGCGCGTGGAGATCTTCGATAGTTAGAACCCGCAATGGGCATTTGTTTTCCAAGTAATGGAGGATGCCTTCTAGTAAATCATCGACAAACGGAAAGTCATCACGCTCCGCTTTCTCAGCCCCTTGGATGATTGTTTCCTTGAGCCATGCCGTGCCGTAGCCTGTCACTTGGTGACGGCCAATTTGCAATACCGGGCGGTTTCCAACAATGCAGATCATGGGTTATTCTTTGAAGAGTTTACGCTGGTAGGGATCGCGAGCAGAACGCCGTTCCAAGGCTTGGATCTCACGGATGAATTCACCAACGTCTTCAAACTGGCGATAAACTGAAACGTAGCGGACGTAGGCAACGGGATCGATCTCATGGAGCTTGGACATGACCTTGGGGCCGATGTTGCTGGACGGAACTTCAGAGAGGTGATCTTTGTGTAGCTCAGCAAGGATTTCTTCCACCGCACGGTCCAGCCGGTCCATTGGAACAGGGCGTTTTTCGCACGCTTTGACCAAGCCGCGGAAAATTTTCTCACGGTTAAGCGACTCCCTAGTGCCATCACGTTTGACAACTTGAAGTTCTGTGCGCTCAATCTGTTCATAGGTGGTGTAGCGGTATTCACATGCCAAGCACACTCGCCTTCGCCTAATGACAGTGCCATCTTTAGTCATCCTAGAATCGATGACCTTGTCCTTGATCGAACCGCACTGGATACAACGCATAAGCTACTTGGTTGATGGCGATCTAATGCGGAAAATATAGGGGTATCAAAGCAAAAAAACCACTATATTTGGTGGTGCTTACATATTATTCAGTAATACAAACAAAGGTTTTTAGAAAGATGTAGCAGGGGGTAAAATAGTGTCTCAAATACCTAAAAAATAACGATGGGACACACGATAGATCGGTTGTTTGAGGGGGGGCAATTTCCGGCGTGCTGAATTTTTTTGCAGAGCCTACGATATCTAACTTTTAATCTTTCCTCACTTTTTTGCTCAGCATGGCACTGATGTGGGACATCTAGAAGCAAGGGCGCAAACAGATTGCCCGATTAGAAACTAATGCCTGCACTCGTTTAAGAGGCCATCTAGGTAGTAGGTGATCTGCTCTAGTCCCTCTTTCCAAGGGGAGTCAGCTAGCACGTTGAGGTTACTGCGGGCATCGGCCAGCATATCGGAGGCGGTGTCCAGAGCGTTTTCAACAGCTCCTTCGTATTCGGCGATGCCGATCAGGACGGGCAAATCAAGAGGCTGTTGCTCAATGATTCGCTTGTTGAGCTTTTCCCGTTGTGAGGGGTCTGCTTTTTCTAACAGATTAAGCAGAGGGAGGGTCAGTTTGCCTTTTTCGAGATCTGTGCGCAGAGTTTTGCCCACCTTATCCTCTGAGCCTACGAGATCTAGGCAGTCATCGTAAATTTGATAAGCGGTGCCGAGCTTCATACCGTACTCGTGCAGTAAGGCTTCTGTTTCCTCAGGGACACCAGAGACGTGAGCTGCGATGCCCGTGGCTGCGGCAAAGAGCGCACCCGTTTTCATGGCGATCACACGGAAGTAGCCCTCCTTTGTCATGGTGAGATCGAATCTGCGTTGAGTTTGGATGACTTCGCCTTCGCAAACTTCACGGGATGCTTGCCCAACCTTGCGGCAGATTTCCAGAGAATCGAACTCAGTGGAGAGGAGTAGGGAGTGTGAGAAGAGGGCATCACCTAACAATACAGCCATGCCGTTGCCCCACTTGGCATTAGCGGTGGGCACCTTGCGGCGTGTATCTGCACCATCAATGATATCATCGTGCACAAGAGTGGACATGTGAATTAGCTCTAGAATGACGCCAATTTTGATGTGTGCCTGAGTGGTGGCATCACTAGCTGTGCCCATGGTGGCCGCACTTGCTCCTCCGGCAAGGATGGAAAGAATAGGGCGTATGCGCTTGCCGCTAGTATTGCAAATGTAGTCCACGTAAGGCTCTACATTGGGGTCGAACGCACGGACCTGCTCGCGGATTTGCGCCTCCACGATTTTGAGCTCTTTGCGAACAAGAGCAGCAGGGATCTCAGGCTTGGGACTGGGCTTGGACAGGCGCATGATTGGGCGGCTATTGTGAGCAGAAGGAGGTAGGTTTGGCAACTGTTATCCGTAATCAGGTGGGCGAGTCACTGGATGAGCCGTCAGGATGGGCGAAATGATAACGTGCGCTCTCAAGGATGCCGCAGGAAATTTCATCCAAGGCAAGGTCCTTGGTGTCAATGGTAAGGTGTGAAGTGGATCTGTAGAATTCTTCTCTAGCCGCCATCAGATCAGTGATGACTTCCATTGGGTTCTCGCATTGCAGCAGCGGGCGATGCGATGTGTGCGAGGTTCGCTTTAGCACTTCTTCTGGAGTGGCGCGTAGCCAAACAACAAACCCCAATTCCTTGAGCAGTTCTCTCGATTTTTGCTGCGTGATGATACCTCCTCCAGTAGCAATCAGGTGGTGATCCATGTTCTGATCGATCATGGATTGCAGGAGTGCCGTTTCCATTGCACGGAAAGTTTCTTCTCCATCGGTGGCAAAAATCTCTGTGATTTTTCGTTGGGTCTGCTTCTCAATCAACTGATCGGTATCGATGGCGGGGTAGTTTAGCGTTTGGTTGAGCGATCTCGCTAAAGTGGATTTACCTGTGCCCATGAAACCGATGAAAATAATATTTTTCAGCGGTGCTGTAGGTGTGGCTGTACTGGGCGAAGATAAACTCATGGGCTTGGGCGTAAGGATAGCCGGAGGGCTTCAGGAATGAAAGATTGAATACGAGAGTAAGTCAAATTTGGAAAACACAATGGCTGAGGTAGAGATGAGGCTGATGCTAACCAAGCTCGATATTGTCAATTAATCTCACCTTTCCATAGAACACAGCGGTGGCGAGCACGCAGGGGGTGGCGATGTTTTCCACGGGAGATAGTGTGTCCGCGTCAAGTAGCTCTAAGTAGTCAATCCTCGCGCCTTGCTCGGAGGATTCAATGCCATCTTTGGAAATAGTTAATAGCTTTTCAGCGCATGTCTCCCCAGCATCACAGGCATCCCGTGCCGCCACCAGAGAGGCTCGAATGCGCGCGGCATCATGTTTTTCCGCAGGTGATAGGCGGAGATTACGGGATGAAAGGGCAAGCCCGCTTTCCTCTCTAACAGTTTCTACACCTTCTACTATGGTAGGGACATTGAGATCCCTCGCCATGCGGCGGATTACGGCGAGCTGCTGGAAGTCTTTTTTCCCGAATACCGAGATGTCTGATTTTGTTAGATTAAATAGCTTCAATACCACAGTGCAGACACCATCGAAATGACCTGGGCGCGTGGCACCGCACAGCTGCTTGCTCAATGATACTTCCGTGACGGTGATCGAGTGACCGCTCAGATACATAGCCTCGGGTGAAGGGGCGTAAACCACATCCACCCCGTGCTCCTCACACAGAGCTAAATCACACTCCATCGTGCGCGGGTAGTTCACCAAGTCATCTGTGCGGTCAAATTGGGTAGGGTTGACAAAGATGGAAACAATAACGCAGCCACTTTCTCCTGCCAGCTGCCTAGCACGGGTAATCAATGCTAGATGTCCTTCGTGGAGTGCGCCCATAGTTGGCACAATAACTCGCGGCGAAAAATCTGCGGAGTCAAGGGAACGGAAATCGTCAGGGTGCTGGAAAGTTTTCAATGTGTAGTGAGGTGAAGGTGGCTAGGTTTTTTATCACAGGAATAGAGGTTGACGAGATGCAGGGAACTGTGCAGTTTGTCAATCAACGGCGCGCGCGATGCGCCCCATCAATACCTGTAAACTACGCTATGAAAAAGTATCTTAAATTTTCCGCTGCATTCTGTGCAATCGCCCTCATGGGGCTAGGCAATGCTACTGCTGAGAAGCTTAAAATTGCAACTGTTGATATGCAGAAGCTTTTCAAAGAGTATCACCGCACCACCGAGGAACAGCAAAAATTCAGTGAGGAATTTGCAAAAATCCAAAAAGAAAACAACGAGCGTCTTGCCGGTATTCGTAAGCTCGAAGAAGAACTCAACGTTCTCAAGAAAAAGATCGAGGATCCAGTGATCGCAGCGAACGTCAAACGTGAGAAGTCTCAAGAGTTCAAAATGAAGCTTGATGAAGCCAAGGCTATGGACCGTGAGCGCCGTGAGTTTCTTGGCCGCCGCACCCGCGCACTTGAGCTGCAAAAGCAAGCAAGTATGCAAGGGATTCTTGAGGAAATCCGCAAGCGCATCGTGGATCACGCCAAAGGTGAAGACTTTGACTTCGTGCTCGATAAATCTGGAATGAGCGCAAACCAAGTCCCGTTCCTTCTCTACACGAAGGATGCCACAGACATCACAGGTGCGCTTTTGACTGAGCTCAATAAGGATGCGCCTAAAGCTCCAGAGACCCCCAAAGCTCCATAAGCTCGGCGGGTTTCAGCAAGAAACCATTTCCAACACCTTCTTCTCTTTGATGGGAAGAAGGTGTTTTTTATTGCTATCAGCGCGTTGAGGTTTGACGTGGCATGGGTTTTATGAGGTGATGCGTAAGCGCACAGCGAGTGCTGCATAGTGATGCGTGAGATAGACGTGTTCCACGAAGCCGAACGCTGGCAGCGCTAGGCGTAGCGCAGTTTGCCCGATCTTTTTTCCGACCTCACTATCGAATTCTAAACCTCTAACTAACTACCAAATCAGATGTTTCGTTACCTTTTTCATATCTTTGCCGTTGCTCTGCTACTCTGCCAATACTCTGCAGCTGAGACGCCGAAGATGGCCACCGTTGATATGCAAAAACTCTTCAAAAACTACCACCGCACGATCTCAGCTCAAGCTGTGTTCAACAAGGAATATGCGCGTATTCAAAAGGGAGTTAACGAGCGACTCGAAGTGGCTAATGCCAAACGCCAAATGCTCACAGCAAATAGTGCCGAGCTAAAAAAGGAAGGCCTGTCTGACGATGAGCGGTTAACCAAGCAGCGCGAACAGCAAATGATGATCCAAGAGCTGCGCATGATCGAGAGAGCGAGTCAGAATTACTCCCAGCGCGAAAGGGCTAAAATTGCTCAACAAAAGGCCGCCAGCATGCACGGCATCATGAATGAGATTAAACAGAAAGTAGAAGCGCATGCGAAAGCGAATGGCTATGACTACGTGTTTGATAAATCTGGAAAAAACACCAACCAAATAACATTCTTCATCTACCTCAAGGACGCAGCTGACATCACAGCAAGTATGCTCAAGGAGCTCAATAAATTTGCTCCTGAGTCATCCGGCAAGTAGCCGTAGCCGCCTTTTCTGCCCATGCATCAGCCAAACTGATTGCTAATCTGCCATGACACCGCTTCTCCGTAAAATCCTAGGCATGAACTGGCTGCTGGTGCTGACTATGCTAGCACTCTGTGTCTTTGGGATCTACGCGATCGAAAGCGCAGCGCGGCATCTCACCAACGGCGGCGAGTGGTTTGCTAATAGGCAAAAAATGTGGGTCATGGCTGGCTGCGGGGTGTTTGTGATCACGGCCCTGATCGACTACCGCTGGATTCGCTGGCTCGGCATTCCGATGTATTTGGTCGGGTTAGGGTTGATGATCGTGGCACTGCTCAAGGGAAACGAGGTCCATCAGATTTCGCTTGCGGGGCAATCATTTCAGCCTACTCAATTAGGTATTGCTGGAGGGATCGTTCTCATGGCATCCATGCTACAGGATTTGCCGAAACTTCATGCCGTTTTCCGTTTGCCGTTCATGCGTTTGTTAGTAGTGGCTGCTCTCGCTGGAGTGCCATTTCTGATCGTGATTAAGATGGGGGACATGGGATCGGCACTTGTGTGGCTACCTGTGACGGCAGTGATCATGTATGTAGGCGGCTTGCCCTATCGCTACCTGATCTGCATGGGGATTGTTGGTTTTGGTTTGATCGCCATTGCTTACTATATCGTAATGCCGAAGGCATCTGAGCGCGGAGCAAAACGCATCGAGCTTTACCTCGATATGGTCAATGAACGTGAAGTGGACATCAACGGCGATGCCTACGCCCCGTATTGGGTTTCCACATCCATCGGCAAAGCTGGCTGGAAAGGCCTAGGGTGGAACGCCACCAGTGACCGAGGCTCTCTACACGATAAAAAATACATCCCGTGGAAAACTGCGCATAACGATTTCATCTTTGCCGTCATCGGTGAGGAGCAAGGCTACCGGGGTAGCTTGGTGTTATTGACCCTCTACGCGGTATTGCTTATCCAGTGTTTGTTTATTGCTTTTTATAGTCGGGATAGCTCGGGGCGTATCATCGCTGCGGCCGTAGTGGCGCTACTGTTTGCGCATATATTTGAAAACATAGGCATGTGCGTTCTGCTCACGCCGATTACTGGTATTCCACTTCCTCTCGTTAGTTACTCAGGCACCTTTGTGATCATGTGCATGTTCTTATTAGGCCTGGTTCAGAGCGTGTGGGTGCACCGCAATGCAGAGCTCAAGAAGGAAGAGGAGGAGCCAGCTCAAGAGATCCGCCGCTTCGCCTGATCTGAGAATCTCCATTGATCATACAGCTTGCCGATTTTTTCACGCTTGCCCTCTGGCGATCATGGCACTATCGCATCCCCATGCCGAACTACGATTATCGATGCCAGACCTGCGGTCATGTGTTTGAAGTTTTCCAACGCATGAACGATGCTAAGCTGGAGGACTGCCCACAAGACGATTGCCAAGGCAAAGTGAAGCGTTTGTTAGGAACAGGCGCGGGTGTGATTTTTAAAGGCAGTGGTTTCTATCAGACCGATTACCGTAGTGACTCCTATAAAAAAGGCGCAGCAGGCGATAAGGGGGGAGACTCCAAACCTCCGGCAAAGCCCAAGGAGAAATCCAGCGGCGAAGGCTAGCTTGCTACGGGCCACCCTTAGCTCCGCCATGGCTTCCTGCGGGGGCCGGCCCCTGATAGGCACCATCGAAAAACTCGTGCTCCATTTCCTTTCTGCGCTCCTCACTCGCAGCGATGAACTCGCGCACGAAGTCATCCAAATCCGCAGACGAATACTCATACTCAAGGTGCTCGTCACCAAGTGAACCGATAAATAATGAAACCGGCGCTCTACCGTGTCCGCGTGATTGCATGATCAGAAAATCACGCGTGTCTGCAGTTTTCACCCAAGTGAGCTTAGCAGGGAGTATTCCCAGCTTATTGGCACGTTGCTCGATCCATGATGACTTCTCCCACTCCTCGATGGGGATAAAGCCAATATAACGTGTGCCATGCGAGCTACCCGTTTCAGCACAAGTGTATGCCGTGCTCCGATTGTAGCAAAGTAATGCCCCTAACAAGAGAAGCAGCGCAATCACAGAAAACAGAATGGGGAAGGTTTTTTTCATCGGGCCACATCACGTTTCTAACATTTCCCGATAAACTCCAACAAGTCCTTTCTTCCATCAGCCGTCTCTGCTGAGGTGACAAATACTCGCGGTTGGCCATTGGAGAACTCCTTCATTGATTCAAGAAACATCTCACGGTTTTTCTTAGCCACTCCCGGCTTCACCTTGTCTGTTTTGGTGAAAACCAGCACAAAGGGAACCTCGTAATCGACCAGCCACTCGGTGAACTGGAGGTCGATTTTCTGCGGCGTATGGCGCGCATCAATCAGCACAAACACACAACGCAAATTCTCCCGCTGCACCAAGTAGTTTGAGACGAACTCATTAAACCTCTCGCGGTCTGAGATAGAAACCTTCGCATACCCGTAGCCCGGTAAATCCACCAGCGTCCATTGCTTGTTGATTAAGAAAAAATTAATCAATCGC
>JBMYYO010000054.1:0-18362 GCA_049609505.1 Akkermansiaceae bacterium
AAAAGACAACTCCTGTGTTTCTTCCATGAGGCAAAAAATGCCACCTCTACTCGCATAACGCAATTAAAACATGCCGACTTCCACACTACCTCACCGCGCAGCATGTGTTTTCAAGTAAATGGCGCTTTGCAAGTAGGCCTTGGGATGTACATAGTCCGCCCGTGACTTCTCGTGAACGATTCCTCGCCGCTGCCCACCGCAATGCTTCCACTCAGCCAGACCGACCACCTCTTTGGGTGATGCGTCAGGCTGGGCGTTATCTTCCGGAATACCGTGCCCTCAAGGAAAAGTATTCCTTCACTGAGATGGTAAAAACTCCAGAGCTTGCCACCGAGGTGACGCTGCAACCTCTGGCACGTTTCCCGCTGGATGCTGCCATTATTTTTTCCGATATTCTTGTGATCCCAGAAGCTCTCGGGCAGCCATATCACTTCAAGGACAAATCTATCGGCGGTGGTATCGCGATGGATTTTCTACTCGATAGCGAAGATAAGATCGATGCCCTTGACGGCTCAAACATCGAGGAAAAACTCGCCTATTTCCCCGCTGCTCTGAAAATGACTCGTGAGAAGCTCGGTGAGGACAAGGCACTGTTAGGCTTTGGCGGCTCACCTTGGACACTAGCAGCTTACATGACTGAAGGAGGCTCTTTAAAAGACCTAGGTGCGCTAAAAACAATGTATTACACTCAGCCTGCTACCTTTGAAAAATTAATGAATAAGGTAACTCAGGCGGTGATTGATCTTTTCAAAATGCAAATCAACGCTGGGGTGGATGCGGTGCAAATCTTCGATTCAGCAGGCGCCTTCTGCCCAGGGCACCAGTATGAGGAAATGTCCCTGAAGTGGATTCGCCTCCCTACCTGATGACATCCCAGTGATCGTCTTCGCCAAAGGCATGGCGCACCGCAAGGATGAGCTTGTAGGCACGGGTGCTTCTATCTTGAGCATTGATTGGACGATCGACCTCCCGAGCTATTATGACTCCCTGCCAGATCATGTTTCCGTCCAGGGGAACCTCGATCCCCTCATTTTATCATCACACTCTGATGTGGTGCGCAGCGAGACGAGCCGGCTGCTAGAATCCATGCAAGGTCGCACCGGGCATATCTTGAATCTCGGGCATGGCATTCTTCCTTCTGCCATGCCTGAAAACATGCAAGTGCTCTGCGAAACTCTCGCAGAACACAGCCATTAAACTAAACCCTAACAACTACATCAACCGCAAGGCGATGTAGGGGATGAGGTTGAACATCAAGAACACGATCTTGAAGTTGGATAGGTAATCGAAGTAGCCCTTATTGAGTTGTTCTTCCGTTAAGCCTGTCAGCTTGCTATGGATTTTCAAAATGGCTCCCTTCATCAGGGTAAGCGCGATGGTGGTTAGAATGAGGAGTCCGCCACTCAGCAGAGTGCAATATCCGAGCAGTGATTCTAATCGAGCGATTGTTTCTACTGTCATAGTGGTATTCTAACATTTCCATCTATGATGCAGAGCATTATTTTTGCAGCTCGATCATCGCCTCAGCAAACCCTTTGCCGATTCGGTTAAACCAAATCGCACTCCCTAGGTAATGGTATCCGCGATCAGAGCCAGTCTTTTCCCACTGCTCAAAGTTTTGCTTCCAAGTGGGGTAGAGTTTTTCCGCCGCCTTATCGATCAGCACATCTGTTTTTACGGCTTTAACATTCCCCTTGAAATCAGGAAGCGTTTCCATAGACAGCTGCGCGTCTTGAATCACCTTCATGGCTCCCTTGGCTGGCTTTGAGCCATTCTGCCCCATCACCCCGATGACAAAGGGAAGCTTAGGGGTTTTCAAATCTTTACGCACGTCATTGATGAAGTGCTTCATGTTTGATGCGTAGTGCGTTTCGGCCCCGTTGTATTGGTCATTCCAACCTTGAAACCAAACAAAACCTGCAAGCTCTAACTTCTTTCCTTTGAGCGAAGGAAAGAGAGTTTCATAGTCGGCATAGGTTTGCTTCACCTCCTCCATCATCATGCGGTAGGAGCTGCCATACACCGCTTTGATATCTTTCATCGTCGGCATAGGATCGTTGCGCTTGCGCTTTTCATTATTGCGCTTGGCTCGCTCAACTGCCTTGGCGAGTTCTTTGGCTAGGAACTCATCACTGGGCATCCCTGCCGATGGCGACCTGAATTTCTGAAACAATGAGTGACCGCCCCATGCTGTCTTGATTAGCAATACAGGCTCTTTATGATGATCTCCCATGCTGGTGCCAAACTGAAGCTCAGCACCAGTACGATCACGTGAGCCATAACCGATGGTTAGCCCGCCGTGCCTCTTTAGATACTTGATCATAACATCATCACGCGTGATCCATTGACCATCTTTTCTCAAGTGGGTGTAGTGCTTTTTTGTTTCTGGTGCTTTTGCCTGATACTCGAGCAACTTATTCTGAGCCTTACCCTCCATGTTAGACTGGCCAGCCAGAATGTAAACTTTCACTACTTCTGCAGCTTGAATAGAGACTGTTAGAACAGCCCCTGCGGCTAATGAGATAAGAGTTTTTGTATGAGTCATGCTACCCCAATAGCAATTTTCACATTCCTTGGCAAACACTATCAATCCGCGATCCACGCTCGACAGGAAAACCAATATCCCCCATCTTAACCTCCATGAAACATCAACCTTTCTCATCACCCAATCGCTTTATTGTTGCGTTTTTGGCGTTTGTTTTCAGCCTCTCGTGCCTTGCTCATGCACAGGAAGTAAAGCGACCCGCGGGTGATATTTTCACCGTTATGGCTGCTAAAAAACGCAAAACTCAAACCATCAACAACGCCAAACAGATCTTCTACTTGTTGGTTGATTTTGACCAAGAATATGGTGCCTACCCCTCGGATGCCACGGCAAAAGAAGATCCTAAGTTCGCTGGATTTACTGGCAAATACTCCAACGATTACTTCGGTCAATTTTTTGCAGGAGGCTTCACCAAGAGTGAGCAAATTTTCTACGCCGCAGGTGGCTCAAAAACAAAAAAGAAACCCGACAACCTCATCGCCAACAAAAAACAAATCCTCTCAGCCGGGGAGTGCGGCTTCACTTACATCAAAGGTCTTTCCACAGCTAGCGACACGAGGCTGCCGCTACTCTGCGCTCCCATGACGGGAAAAGGCACTCAGTTTGACCCCAAACCCTACAATGGTGTCGCCATCGTGCTCTTCTGTGACGGCTCAGTGCAGGCTCTCGAAATCGACAAAAACGGCGAGGCCCGCCGCCGTGATGGCACAAAACTCTTCAGCAACGGTGTAAGAAGCCCGTGGGCTAAAATCAAATTCAAACAGGATAGGCTTGCCTTTCCCAAGTAAGCAAAACCACCTCAAAGCATCAAAAGCACGTCTTGCCAAGCCATGGCCACTAAGGCATCCTTCTGGCCGCGTGAAACTTTTTTCGCTTCTGACATGAATATTTTCCGTTCATTTCCGTCCAACTGGCTGAGAGGACCCGTTCCACCGGACTCTGCAGCCACTGATAGCGGTGCCAGCCCATCAGTAAGCCAGCCAAACGCGGCAGCAAGCTCTGCGGATATGGCTGACACAGCTGAGAATCTGGGGAATGGGCCCGAAGCTTCCCCCCCTCAGCACGGCAACTCACCGGACAAAAATAAAGACGAAAAAAACTCAACCAACACCTCTGAGCAGCACGATCATGAGCTTGATCACGAATTGGTGCGCAAAGCGCAAGCAGGCGACACCAAGGCATTTGATCGATTGGTCACCCTGCATCGAGGAAAAATTTACGCAATGATTGTCAACATGGTCAAAAACGAGGCAGACGCTTGGGATCTCGCGCAGGAGGCTTTCATCAAGGCATGGAAGGCGCTCTCTAAGTTCGAGGCGCGCGCTCGTTTCTCCACCTGGCTCTTCCGCATCAGCCATAATGTTGTTTACGATTGGCTACGTAAACGCCGCATCCAAAGTGAAGGAGAGCTCAATGATGAAATTCTTGATGCTGACCGCATTGACCCAGGAGCCGCCACCTCCCCCCACCTCGATCCTAGACCGGATGAGGCGATGGAGCAGCGTGAGGCTCGGGATCGTATCCGCGCCGCCATTGCCAAGCTCTCTGAAGAGCACCGCGAGGTCATTCTGCTGCGAGAAGTCCAAGGCATGGACTACAAAGAAATTGCCGAAGCCACCGGTAGCTCCATGGGCACCGTGATGAGCCGCATCCACTACGCCCGGAAAAAACTCCAAGCCTTTCTCAAACCCTAACACTACCAGAATCATGAATACTCCACCTGATGAAACAACCATCACCCTCTGGATGGATGGCCAGCTTCACGGCGATGAACTCGCAGCCATGGACGCGTGGGCGGCTCAACACCCTGAGCTTCTTGCTGAGCGCGATGCTCTCCATGGAATGCAGGCAAACCTCCGCGAGAGCATCCCTGCGAGCATGGAGCCAGCCTACCCAGATTTTTTCAACCACAAGATCACTCGTGCTATTGAAGATCTTCAGGCTGAGGCTGCTGGTAAGACATCGGGGGATAAACCACGCGCCGCCTCACCTGCCAAACGCAATATTTGGCAGTGGATTGCTGCCCCGTTAGCACTCACCGCTATGGCGGTGTGCTTCTATCTCGGCACCAAAGTGGGCACAGCACCATCCCCCACTGGGC
This sequence comes from Akkermansiaceae bacterium, assembly GCA_049609505.1. Classification (GTDB taxonomy): domain Bacteria; phylum Verrucomicrobiota; class Verrucomicrobiia; order Verrucomicrobiales; family Akkermansiaceae; genus Oceaniferula. The sequence goes on from JBMYYO010000054.1 coordinate 4,647, forward strand.
CGCAGCCCATCGTAGATGCATCATCCGTTTACACCCCAGATCAAGCGGTCACTGCGGATATTTTCAACACTGATGACCAGCAAGCCACCGTGATCGTGCTAGAAGGCTTAGATGACATCCCAGACGACGTTGAAATGGCGGGTGCCCCCTGGCATGACACCAGCAAGGGAGCAATGATCTCATCCCAAGCGATTGATTAACGAACCTCTCCATGACCAGAGCACTCACATACTTGCTAACGATACTTGTTTTCCAATCCTCCCTGTTGGCCGAGGATGAAGGGAAACAAACGATCGGAAAAATTCAAGCCACCCTCTACATCGGCACCGATGGGGATATCAGCAAGCTTGGGAAAAATGCCAAGGCCGTGGACGCCGCCATCGCCAAACAGATGAAGAGCATCAAAAAGATGAACTTCACCCACTACCGTCAACTTGGTGCCGATAAACAACCGATCTTCCGGAGCTACGAGAACTGGCTCACCCCGCTGAAACCTAGTGAAGAAATCCTTCTAAGTTTTGAGTCGAACGGACGTTACCACAACAATGGCATGAAGCTCGACCTTGAGTTATGGCTCAGGGGGCGTAAGGTAATGAAAAGTGATCCTGTGCTACGCAAAGGAAAGCCACTCTACATCCTCGGCCCCAAATGGCGCGGCGGACAGATCATTATAGCCGTTAATTTACTGGAAATCACCGAGCGTTAAGCAAGCTCTTCCATTCATATCATCCTCCCTACACCATGACCAAACTCATCCTCACCCTATTCATCGCAGCGCAGGCTGTTTGCTCCGCTGCTGGCGGTTTTACTTTTGTTGCTGAGCGTGTGAAAAAGACCGCCAAGCCCGATGCAAAAAGCGTCGTCCTCGAGTTTCCATTTGAAAACAAAACCAAGCGTGTGCTGGAGATTAGCCGCTATGATTCGGCCTGCTCATGCCTGAGCACAGAAGTCGCCAATGGTAAGATGAAATACAAACCTGGCGAGAAAGGAACCGTCCGCATCACTTTCGAGCTCGGTAGCTTCTCCGGAATGCAGGTCAAAACCGTCGCACTATGGACCACGGATGATCCAGAGGAAAAACCTTCCTCCATACTCACCGTGGAGCTGACTATTCCAAAGCTATTCGAAGTTCTACCCAACAAACTATTCTGGCAACAAGGCGCGGCAGGAACGCCTCAGAAGCTCAGGCTCAAAGTGAATCACACAGAGCCGATCCAAATCCTCAAATACTCCTCCATTAACTCCAACTTTTCCTGCGAACTAAAAACCATCAAACCTGGTTGGGAGTATGAGATGACAGTCACCCCTAAAGGCACGGCCACTCCATCATTCGGCATGATCCGCATTCTCACTAATGCAAAAATCAAACGCTTTCAGCGCGCTCAGGCATTTGTTTATGTGCAGCGCAAAAAGCCTCAACCAGCAAAAGCCAAGCCTGCTGCTACTGTTCCCAGCTCAAACTAACGACATCAACAAGCTCGATATAGTGCTTCTCTGGGTTGTCTTGATTCCACCGGAATGTTAGCGTGGAGAATTTTGGCTCCGTATATGGGTATGCTTTGCCCGCGCCGACATATTTCATCAGAGGAGAGTTTTTGTTTAAGTAAGCATGAAATGCGGTCTTCCCTTGTGGATGACTCTTCACCACAAAACGTATCATCTCGGTGCGCATAGACTTTGGAATATCCGCAGAGGTGCTAGCGGTGCGGGCTTCTACCACGCAGTGGAAATTCACCCGCTCCTTTGCCTTCTCTTCTCCAAACTTCCGCAAACGTTTTTCATAGTGTTCAATAAAGGCATCGCCATGGACTCGTGGTTTACCGCGTCCCTTACGCTCTACCACTTGCATCAAAATTGGGTAGCGCTGCTTGGGCTCAGCTTCGTCACGAAACACTACGTAGTATAGATACTCGACCGTGTTGTTTTTAAGATCAGGAATCGCCTCTACTTGCCTTTGTGACATCACTTGGGCTAGAGGTTTACTCAAGCAGCTCGCCATCAGTTCTTCTTTGCTCCTGCTTGATTCAGACATCACCTCAAGGCGCTCATCCAGACTCTTCGCTTTAAGAAACTGGGTGAGCGCCCTGTTGGCAAGAAAACCCGCAGGAAGCGGGTCTTCGGAAGTTGGCTCAGTGACTGGCTGGGGCGATTCGCTTGCCACCTCCACCGGAGGTGTTGGGGATGTCGGCGGGTGCTCTGGCGTCACCTCATCAACAGGCTTGTTTGCAGGAAGATCAGGCGCGCGATCTGTGGAGGCGCCTGATGGCATTTGCAATGAAGGGAACTCCCCTTCCTCTCTACCGTGTTCTTTATTCACGGGAGTCAGCACATCACCGTCAGGAACAACACTTGGAACATCAGGCTGCTCGGTAGTCACAGCTTCCCGCTCTAGCTCACTTGGTGGTGAGGTTTTAGCTGGATTCCCATCCAGATCATCAGCACTCAGATCATCACTCGCTCTATCAACTTGAGTTGTGGTTCCTGTCACTACACGGTCCTTAGTTCCCATATCTAGCAGGTCCAAGGTTCCTATCGCCTGTAGTAAGGCCAACACTAGCACTGCTGCAATCCCAACAAACAACAAAGGGAAAACCACTCTCATCCACCGTGCACGCTTGCGCTCAGGTGGCCGTTTGCCGTTGTCAACCATACCGCCACCTCGCATTGACTCTATCTGGCGTGCTGCCGCTAGTGGATTATTCCGCGCCGTTTCTGGTCGGTTTCTAGGTTCCTGCGGTATCATCCTTGGCACAGGTTCTCTCTGAGCTGCTTGACGATCCCGCTGCTGTGGTTGCGGTATCTGCTGTGGAGTCTGCTGTGTCACAGGGACGGCTGGCACGGCTGAAGCCGCCGGCTGGCTCTGCACTGGTGCTGCCTGCTGCTGAGCTTGTGGCACTGGAGCTACAATGGTTGCTGTGCAGTGGGGGCATGGCCCAGACACACCCGCCATTTGCGCGGGCACTTGAAGTTTCATACTGCAGCTTGGGCAGTGAAACGTGATCATTGATGAGGGGGGATGCATAACTTACTTGGGGTCAGGGTGAATCGAAAAATCGACTAAAAGGCAAGATAGCAAATAATTTTAAAATGTCAATTAAGATATATTGATATTCTACATGCAACTTTTACACCTCTATGTTTGATAATCAGAGATGGGAAAACATATCAAAACTTCACATCAAAATGATTAAAACGGCTAAAACTTGCAACTTTTTCATCTTCAATCTCGCATCATGAAGCTGAGTTTCTACACTCCGGGCAAGCCCAATGTCCTTTGTTCATCTGCACGTCCACACCGCCTATTCCACCCTTGATTCTACGATTAGAATCAAGGAACTCGTTGCTTACGCAGCGGAGATGAACATGCCAGCCGTGGCGATGACTGATCACGGGAATCTTTATGGTGCCGTCGAGTTCTACCAGAATGCCCACCGGGCTGGAATCAAGCCGATCCTTGGTTGCGAAATCTACCTCGCCCCCTCTGCCATCAGCGATAAAAAGGAGGTTCCTGACCGCAAGAACGCCACCCACCTCACTCTGCTGGCAAAAAATGAAACGGGTTGGAAAAATCTCGTCAAACTTGTCTCCGTAGGCCACCTCGAAGGTGATTACCTTGGAGAGCCACGCGTGGATCGTGAGCTTCTTACCAAGTATGCCGAGGGCATCATCTGCCTCTCCGGCTGTGTCAATGGCGCTGTGAATGAGTGGCTGCATAAAAACAACACCGATGCCGCCCGGGCAGAAGTCATCGCTCTCAAAGAGATTTATGGAGCAGAGGATTTCTACCTCGAACTCAACGATCAGTCGTTAGAAATACAGCAGACAATCAACGCTCAGCTCAAAGAGTTTTCCGATGAGCTTGGTATCAAGCTCGTTGCCACCAATGACGTGCATTTCCTGCGCAAGGACGATGCAGAGGCCCAGGACGTGTTGATTTGCATCGGGCAGGGGCGTTTACTCTTAGATGAAAACCGCAAGCGTTACCCGCAGGATCACTACTTCAAATCTCCGGAGGAAATGCAGAACCTTTTCCCCGAGGCAGAGTTCCCCGCTGCCTGCACCAACACTCTCGAAATTGCTGAGAAATGCAATGTTGAATTAGTGCTCGATCCCACAAGCTCGGAAAAGTATCCGCAGTTTGATTCGCCAGATGGCTCGCCGCGTGAGGAGTATTTCCGGAAGGTTTGTTTTGACGGACTAGAAGAGCGCTACGGCAAAGAGGAAATGGCACTCCTCTGTGAGATGAATCAATGCAGTGAGGAGGAATACCGCAAGGTGCTTGATGAGCGCCTCGACTACGAGATCCGCACCATCAATGACCTCGGCTTTGCATCTTACTTCCTCATTACCGCAGACTTCATTCAGTGGGGACGAGATCACGATATACCCGTCGGGCCTGGCCGTGGTTCCGCCGCGGGTTCATTAGTGGCTTACACCATGGGCATCACTAATATTTGCCCGATGCGATTTGGCCTTCTTTTCGAGCGATTTCTCAACCCAGAGCGGGTTAGTCCGCCGGACGTGGATATTGATTTCTGCCAAAGCCGCCGCCCCGAAGTCATCGAATACGTCCGCCAAAAATACGGCGAGCGCTCCGTTTCTCACATCATTACATACGGAACACTCGGTGCGAAGAGTGTGATCCGAGACGTCGCCCGGGTGATGGGAATCGGCTATGGGGATGCCGATATGCTTGCCAAAATGATTGAGGCAAAACCTGGCGTCAAACTCGCCGAGGAGTTCAAAGACAAAGAAGAGCTGCGAGAAGTGATCGAGAACAGCAGCACTTGGCAAGAGCTCTGGGACTACGCGCTCAAGCTCGAAGGACTCAATAGAAACACCGGGGTACACGCCGCCGGAGTAGTGATCGGTGACAGGAACCTCGATGAGCATTGCGCCCTAACAAGAGGCAACGAAGGTGAAGTTGTCACCCAGTGTGACATGAATGCCATCACCGAAGTGGGGCTACTCAAGATGGATTTCTTGGGACTCAAAAACCTTACCGTCATCCAAGATGCGGTGAACCACATCCGTAAGCACACACCAAGCTTCGATATCGAGACAGCATCACTCGATGACAAACCCGCACTCGCCCTACTCAACCGTGGGGAGACGATGGGGGTGTTCCAGCTTGAGTCCGGCGGCATGGTGGAAACCTGCCGCAAGTATGGAATCAATAAGATTGAGGACATCATTGACCTCCTTGCGGTGTATCGTCCTGGTGCGATGCAGTACATTGATGAAATGATTGCGGTGAAAAAGGGCACCATGCAGCCTAACTACGAGCATCCATTGTTAGAAACCATCTGTGGCGATACCTATGGAGTGATGATCTATCAGGAGCAGGTGCAGAACGCGGCAAAAATGCTCGCTGGATACACGCTCGGCGGTGCGGATATTCTGCGCCGTGCGATGGGTAAAAAGAAACCCGAGGAGATGGCAAAGCAGCGAGAGATCTTTGTTGCAGGCGCGCTAGAAACCAATGACATTCCAGCACCTCTCGCGAACAAAATCTTCGATAAGATCGCTGGTTTTGCGGGATACGGATTCAACAAATCTCACTCCGCTTGCTATGGTCATATTTCCTACTGGACCGCCTACTTAAAAGCCAATTTCCCCGTGGAGTTCATGGCTGCGCTGCTCTCGAACGAACTTAACAACACTGACAAAATCGGCATCTTCATCAATGAGTGTCATCGCATGGATATTGAAATTCTCCCGCCGGATATCAATCGATCTCAACTCAAATTTGCACCTGAAAAAACGAACTCAGGCAAGATGGCAATCCGCTACGGACTTGCAGCCATCAAGAACGTCGGTGAAGGAGCGATGGCAACTGTTATTAAAAACCGTGAGGAAAACGGCGAGTTTGCCAGCCTTGATGAGTTCTCTAACCGGATGGACTCTCGCAGTGTTAACAAACGCATTCTGGAAAACCTCGCCAAGGCGGGAGCGCTTGACTGGACTAAGGAATCACGCGCCAGCATGTTCGCCCGTATCGAGCAAGTGGTAGCATCCGCCAGCTCCGCGCAGAGAGATCGTGCACAGGGGCAAGTTTCCCTCTTCGATACCATGGACTTTGCAGGCTCAGCCCCCGAGCCAACTGCCGAGCCTGGCATCACAGACACTGTACCTGAGTGGAGCAAGGACGAGCGACTTGCCAATGAGAAAGAGCTGTTAGGATGCTACACCAGCGGTCACCCCCTAGATAAATACCGCAGCGTGATCGATACCGAGAGGTTCGAAAAAATGGGATTGTTAGAAGATCTTGATACCAGTAACAAACGTGCACGCTATCCGTTCGCCGGCATGATCCGCCACGTTGAACACAAGGTAACCAGAAAGGGAAAACCCTTTGGCGTGCTCCACATTGAAGACTTCACTGGCAACTGTGAGGTGGTCTGCTGGTCAGAAAGCTACTCCCCTGCCCGCGAGGCTGGCATTCTAATGTCTGGCAACGTCATCCGCTTCAAAGCAAACGTGCAGGTGGATGACCGCACAGAGAGCCTCCGCCTAACAGGAAGCGAAATCAAAGAACTCAAGCCACGCAAGGCGGCCAAAAACGGCAACTTGGAAATCACTCTTTGGCTGGCCCGCCACAGCGAGCAAGACCTTATCTCTATCCGCAATGTGTTAGCTAAACACCCTGGCACCACGCCCGTTGACATCCACCTCCAAAGCGGCACAGGCAAGCGCGCTACGGTCTCCGCCGGAGAGAAATTTAACGTAAAGAAATCCCCCGCGCTGGCGCAGGAGCTCGCTGAGTGGATGGAGTAAACAAACCTAACCACGATGGTTTGCCACCGTAGGCGGAATCTTAAACCCAGATGCCTGAAGGGCTAGTGCATGAGGGTGTTTTTGGTAATGACTCCGCACTGCTTTTGCTAGGCAAACTCTCACTTGATCTGTCACCTCTCCTGATGGACGAAGGCAAGCAAGCAGCTCATCTAACAGCTCATCTTGTGGGGTGGGTAGCAGCCCACGCCATGAGGCAAGCAGATCGACATCCACACGGGAGGGTAAGGAGCCCATGATACCAAGATCGTTTTCATCATGAACCAGCAACCCAGAAGTAGTCCCTCGGTCCAGGGTGAGCACCTGGAGCAGATAAAGCGTGTGATAAGCTAGCTGTGCATTGCTGTCTGCTTCTGAATAAGACTCCTTATTCCTAACAGAAAAAATTTGCAGATAGCGATCAATGATTGCCTGCCCGAATGCCTCCGCCATGCGTAAGTCCGCATGCATTTTGCCAGTGGAAAATTGCTCTAGATAGAAATGAGCCACTCCCCGATGGCGCTCTAACGCGGGGATAAAAAAGTAACGTTCACCTTGGGCGGCACCTTCCTCAAAGTTATCCGGTGCGGCATACTCGAGCGTTTCTAAAAACAGACTGGTGTCCTCTTTATTCTCAATCGCTGGATTGAGGTCCGCCATGATACGCCAGTAACCGTTGCGAGCGTTTTTCATTTCCGTCCACGAGATGTGCATGTGGACAGATGGCGCGTGTGGATTGGCCGGGTGAATAATGGTGGAAAGAGCCGTTGCGGATGAAAGTTTTTTACTCGGATCACTATCGTAATGAACATGAGAAAAATTAACCGAGGCACGATTAAAAGTAGCGTTATCTGCTGAGCCGTAGCGGTTTCCTCCCCCACAGGTTCCGCCAGCACGCTGCCATTCGGTTTTTACAAATGCCTCACCGCTGAGTGCTTCCAGACCAGAAACAAAGCGAGTTTGTAATGCTTTAATCACAGCGTGAGCTTGCTCTACCATTTCATTCATGGTGCTTACTCTATTACTGGAAATGCTGGCGGGCAACACACATTCTGTGCGATGGTGTGCGGATTCTGCTCCTGCTCTACGTTGCTATAACCTTCCCTCGTCGGCATCAATGTAGTCAAAGAGGGTGGCAATCTCATCGCGATCTTGGAAACCTGACTCTGCTTTTCGGTTTGTTAGCAGCTCGGCAAGATCATCACGGAAGCCGCGATTACGCATGTAGCTATTCCACCAAGTAACTTCCAGCTCACTTGGTCGGACGCCTTTGTTCAGTGCCCATTCTAGTGCTTCCTCATCGCTCGCTCCGCCGAGAATGATCTCGGAGAGGGGGCCGTAGTCCACTTGGAGGAATTGGCAGGTCCAGAGGTCAAAGCCGCCACCGAGATTACCGTGATAGTCTGGGTGGAGCAGATCTTGGGCATGCAAGCGGACTTTTTCACAGAGGCGTGGGAAGTAAGCCATGCCCTCGATTTGGTCATTAGGCGTGCGTGGTGTTTGATACTCGCTCATGGTTTGTTAGATTGGTAGTTGCCAGTTTATTCGGTGTAAGCCTCCATGCCTACACAGGAGCAGACTAAGTTCCGGTCGCCGTGCACGTTATCGATGCGCCCTACTGCGGGCCAGAATTTATGATCACGCTGGCTAGCCATTGGAAAGGCAGCTTGCTCGCGCGGGTAGGCGTGGCTCCAGCTATCGCTGATCACCATCTCGGCAGTGTGCGGAGCGTTTTTGAGCACGTTATCTTCTCTGTCCGCATTACCATCGATCACGGCTTGAATCTCGGCGTGGATGGAGATCATCGCATCACAGAACTTATCAAGCTCTGCTTTGGACTCGGATTCTGTCGGCTCAATCATCAGCGTGCCACCGACTGGCCAGCTCATGGTGGGGGCATGGTAGCCATAGTCCATCAGACGTTTCGCAACGTCCTCGACGGTGATGCCGCTAGCTTCTGAGATCGGGCGCAGGTCAATGATGCACTCGTGCGCCACGAGTCCTTTGTTTCCAGTGTAGAGCACGGGGAAGGAATCATTGAGCCGCTTGGCAACGTAGTTGGCATTTAGAATAGCGATCTTGGTTGCTTCTGTTAGACCATCAGCACCCATCATGGCAATGTACATCCATGAGATGGTGTTGATACTAGCACTACCGTAAGCGGCGGAGCAAACAGGCGCCTCATCGTTCTCCATCATCGCGTGTCCGGGGAGGTAAGGAACAAGCTGCTCCGCTACACCGATGGGACCCACTCCTGGGCCGCCACCACCGTGCGGGATACAGAAGGTTTTGTGCAAATTGAGGTGGCAAACATCAGCACCAATAAAACCGGGACTTGTTAGGCCGCACTGGGCATTCATATTTGCTCCATCCATGTAAACCTGCCCACCATTCGCGTGGATGGCCTCGCAGATTTCGACAATAGTTTCCTCATACACACCGTGGGTGGATGGGTAGGTGATCATCAGTGCGCCAAGCTTCTCGGCGTGCTGCTCGGCTTTTGCCTTGAGATCGGCAACGTCAATATTCCCCTGATCGTCACAGGCAACGGGCACTACCTTAAAGCCAGCCATAACGGCGGAGGCCGGGTTAGTTCCGTGCGCGGAGGTTGGGATAATACAGACATCGCGATCTGTATCACCATTGGCGATGTGGTAGCGGCGGATGGCTAACAGGCCTGCGTATTCACCTTGGGAGCCAGCGTTCGGCTGGAGTGAGACGGCGGCAAATCCTGTGATGCGGGCGAGCCAGTCTGAAAGCTCATCAAGCATGGCGCGGTATCCAACGGTTTGATTATCGGGAGCAAACGGGTGGATGTTTCCAACTTCAGGCCAGCTTAGGGGCATCATCTCTGCGGTGGCGTTGAGCTTCATGGTGCAGGAGCCAAGCGCGATCATGGATTCATTGAGCGCGAGGTCTTTTTTCTCTAACCGAGAGAGGTAGCGCAGCATTTCTGTCTCCGAGTGGTAGCTGTTAAAAACAGGCGCAGTACAGAACTCAGAAGTCCGGCTGAGCGAATCCCCCCAGGTGGTTTCTCCATACTCGGGAATCTCAGCATCTTCGATGCCAAAGGCAGCGAGCACTTGCATGCCTTCCGCGCAGCCCATGGTTTCATCCGCAGCGATGCTAACGTGATCAGCATCAATGCGGCGGAGGTTTACTCCACTTTCCACACCCGTGGCGATGATTTCATCTGCCTTGTTTGGGGTCTTTACCGTGATGGTATCGAAGTAGCTTTCGCTAGTTAGCTCGAAGCCAGCTTTCTGCAAACTAGCTGCAACGATGCGGGCTGCAAAGTGAGTGTTGTTAGCAATCTGCTTGAGACCTTGTGGCCCGTGGTAAACGGCATACATAGATGCCATCACAGCTAACAGAACCTGAGCGGTGCAGATGTTAGAGGTGGCTTTATCACGGCGGATGTGTTGCTCACGAGTCTGCAGTGAGAGGCGGTATCCGGGTTTACCTTGGGAGTCAATGGATACGCCGATAAGGCGACCTGGCATCTTGCGCTTCAGCTTATCAGTGCATGCCATAAAGGCGGCGTGTGGACCACCAAAGCCGAAAGGAACACCAAAGCGCTGGCTGTTTCCTACGCAGATATCCGCTCCCATTTCTCCAGGAGAACGCAGCACGGTAAGCGCGAGGATGTCTGCTGCGGCGATGGCAAGGGCGCCTGCTGCGTGAGTTTTCTCAATAATTTCTGTGTAATCAGAAACGGCACCAGTAGTGTCTGGGTATTGGAGGAGCACGGCAAAGAGCCCCTCGCAGGAGGACGGATCAAAGGTTTTCCAATCGCCCACCTCGATGGTGATGTCTAGTGGCTCGGCGCGGGTCTTGACCACCTCAATCGTTTGCGGGTGGCAGGAGTCCGCGACGAACATGGTCGTGCCGCGTGGTTTTCCTGACTTCGCAAGAGCCATGGCTTCAGCTGCGGCGGTGCCTTCATCAAGGAGTGACGCACCAGCAACATCAAGACCTGTTAGATCTGCGATCATGGTCTGGAAATTAAGCAATGCCTCCAAGCGCCCTTGAGCTATCTCCGCTTGGTAAGGTGTGTAGGCGGTGTACCAGCCTGGATTCTCTAGGATGTTTCGCTGGATAACAGGAGGAACGATGGTGCCGCTGTAGCCTTGGCCGATGTAGGATTTGAGGACTTTATTCTGCCCCATGATACCGCGCAGGCGATCAAGGGCTGCCGTTTCACTGAGTGCTTTTGGCAACTCTAAGGGATCTCCTCCACGAATATTTTCAGGGACGGCATCTTGGATGAGATCAACAATGCGATCATAGCCGAGCTCCTTGATCATGGCCTCACGGGTATCGCCAACGGTGCCAACGTGGCGGGAGCAAAAATCATTATACATAGTGTGTTATTTGTTAGATTGTAGTTGAAAAGAATACAGGCGTGCCGAAGCACGCCTGGTAAGAAGTGGTTAGATCATAACAAATCAATTAGCCGATGAGTGCTTTGTAGCCCTCGGCATCCATTTGAGCTTCCACAGCGGCGGTGTCATTAACGCGCACCTTGAAGATCCATCCGTTTCCGTAAGGGTCTGTGTTTACCAATGAAGGATCGGCTTCGAGATCGGTATTGCCAGCGGTGATTTCTCCTGCGATTGGGCAGTAGATATCACTTGCTGCTTTAACGGACTCAACAACAGCCACTGGGTCACCAGCATCGCAGCTGCGGCCCTCATCTGGAAGCTCAACAAACACAACATCGGTGAGTTCTTCTTGAGCGTGATGAGTGATACCCACAGTGGCAATATCTCCCTCAAGGAGAATCCACTCGTGATCGGACGTGTAGCGAAGATTTTCTGGAACGTTCATAGTTTAAGATAGGAAAAATGTGATGGTGTGTTTTGCGCAGGATTAGCCCTTTTTGTAAAAGGGTTTTTTCACGACTTTTGTCTCGAACCTGCGTCCTCGAACATCAATGTCCACCAAGGTGCCTAGTTTTGCTAGAGCCACTGGTAGATAGGCCAGTGCAATTCCCTCACGCAAGCTAGGTGACAGCACTCCGCTGGTAAGCTCTGAGATGCGCTCACCGTCTTTGGAATAAACTTCATAGTGCGCACGTGGTGGTGCGCCCTTCCCGGTATATTTGATCGCCACTAGACGCTCCTTTAGCCCTTCTTCTTTCTGTTTCCGCAGTGCTCCGCCTCCGATGAAGTCTCCTTTATCAAGAGCGCAGAAAAACCCAAGCCCCGCCTCGATTGGCGTACGCGTGGGTGAGAGGTCTGATCCGTTAAGCGGGTAGCATACTTCTAACCGAAGGCTATCACGTGCACCAAGACCACAAGGTTTAGCCCCATTATCGACAAAACGTTTGAACCAAGCACTACCCGTCTCTGCTGAACTGAAAAACTCATATCCGTCCTCGCCGGTGTAGCCTGTGCGGCAGACGATAAGTGTTTCGCCCTCGTGGGAAAACTCACTCATACCATTGCGCTCGGGGAGTGTTTGGTTAGGGAAGAGTTTAGCAAATGCAGCAGAAGAGTTCGGCCCCTGTACGGCCATCCCTGCCCACGCATCACTCTCATTGGTAAGTGATAAACCATCAATCAGGTGCTTATCCAGCCACGCGTAGTCCTCATCGATCATTGAAGCGTTTACCACGAGAAAAATACGACCTTCCTCCTGACGGTAGATGATAAGATCATCAATCACGCCGCCGTTTTCATTGAGCATGAAGGTGTATTGCCCCTCACCGATTCCCAGCTTGGAAATATCATTGGCAAGAATCGTATTCAACCACGCCTCTGCTCCTTCCCCAGTGAGGAAGAACTGCCCCATGTGGGAAATATCAAAGATACCCACGTCGTTTCTAACGGCGCTGTGTTCATCGATGATGCTGGTGTATTGCACGGGCATATTCCAGCCAGCAAAGGGGATCATTTTCCCGCCAAGTTCTACGTGCAGGGGGGCTAGTGGTGTTTCTTGAATGGTCTCGCTCACGCCGCGCAGACTGCGCACCATCCTCAGCCTTGTCAAATCCGTTTGCTACGTTAATTTCATGTTCATGGCATCTAATCATCAGTCGCTCAGCGCTCTCCCATCGGTGGAGATTTTGGCTAAAAAACTCTCCGCAAACTCCCCCCTCCCACGCGCTTTGGTCACTTCCTTTGTACAACGCGAGATCAATCAGCACCGTCAACAGATCCTCTCCGGAGAAACTCCTACCCGCGAGCAAATCGAGCTAAATATCGAGGAACGGCTCACTGTGTTTGCCTCCAGCAGACTCCAGCCTGTGATCAATGCCACCGGAGTTGTGATCCACACGAACCTCGGCAGATCCCCATTGGGCGAAACCGCAGCGGAGAAGCTCACAACCATCGCTACGGGGTATTGTAACCTCGAATTTAACCTGCCCGATGGAAACCGCGGCCCCCGCGCAGGATATTTAGAAACCGCTCTAGCCTCCCTGCTAGAAGCCGAGTCTGCCACGGCCGTCAATAACTGCGCCGCCGCCCTCGTGCTCACCCTCCGCCATCTCTGCGTGGGGGAAAAAAACGAGGTCATTGTCTCCCGCAGCGAGCTGGTAGAGATCGGTGGAGGTTTCCGCATCCCAGAAATCTTGGAAACCTCTGGTGCCAAATTAGTAGAAGTAGGCGCCACTAATAAAACTAACCTCAACGACTACGCCAAAGCCATTACCCCGAACACCGCGATGATCCTCAAGGTGCACCGCTCGAACTTCTACATCGGAGGTTTCACGGAGGAACCGGCCGTGGTCGAGCTCGCTGAGCTGGCCCATGACAACGGCCTCCCTCTCATCGAAGACATAGGATCAGGCGCAATGATGGCTACCGATGACCTCGCCCCCATCGACCATGAACCGACCCCACAGGAAGCCCTCCGCAACGGTATCGATCTCGTCTGTTTCTCTGGTGACAAACTTCTAGGCGGCCCACAGTCAGGCATCATTGCCGGCAGGAAAGA
>JBMYYO010000055.1:0-17692 GCA_049609505.1 Akkermansiaceae bacterium
ACTCGTCGTAGCCCTGACCGGCCTCTTTCTAGTCCTCTTCCTCGCCGGCCACCTCGCGGGAAACCTTCTCATCTTTCAAGGTGCTGCGGATTTCAATGAATACGCCCATTTCCTCCACACCATGGCACACGGCTGGGGTATCTGGGGATTCCGCATTATGATGTTAGTGGCACTTGCGCTGCACATCATCGCCACCATTCAGCTCACTGCGGCTAACCGCGCTGCACGCACCTCGCGATACCAAAAAGACGCCAGCATGGTTGCCTCTAAGTCCTCGCGCATGATGATATGGAGTGGCCTAACGGTTCTTGTTTTCTTTATTTTCCACATTCTGCACTACACCGTGAGGGTTTCCCCAGAGCTGCGTGAGTTTGCAGACTTCGGGCAGAACTGGGCAATGGCGGTAAAAGGTTTCCAAAACAAACTGGTCTCCATTTTCTACATCATTTCCATGGCACTGCTCTGCTCCCACCTCAGTCACGGTGTGGGTTCCATTTTCCAAACGCTCGGTCTGCGCACCCGCAAGACAGCCAGTGCCATCAATTACCTTTCCAAAACTTACGCCCTAGTGATCTTCCTCGGCTTCGTTTCCATCCCAGTCAGTATCGCTTTCTTTGGCTATGGCCAAAAAGGCGTCGATGAAGCCAAACACAAAATCGAAGCCGCCAAGAAGCTCGGCTCAGACCATATCGAAATCGATCTCGGCCATTCTCACTAAGCCAACCCAGCCACTTAGCCACTTCGTTCAACCACTTTCACATTATGTCACTCGATAGCAAAATTCCAGACGGCCCCATTGAAGATAAATGGACCAAGCACAAGATGGACTCCAAGCTCATCAACCCAGCGAATAAGCGCAAATACACCGTCATCGTCGTCGGCTCAGGCCTAGCTGGTGGTGCTGCCGCTGCCTCGCTCGCTGAGATGGGCTATCAGGTGAAGTGCTTCTGCTACCAAGACAGCCCACGCCGCGCGCACTCCATTGCAGCCCAAGGAGGTATCAATGCTGCCAAAAACTATCAAAACGATGGCGACTCCGTTTACCGGCTCTTCTATGACACCGTGAAGGGTGGCGACTTCCGCGCTCGTGAGGCCAATGTGTATCGCCTAGCGGAAGTTTCTAACAACATCATTGATCAATGCGCCGCGCAAGGTGTGCCATTCGCCCGCGAATACGGCGGACTGTTAGACAACCGCTCTTTCGGTGGTGCGCAGGTATCCCGCACATTCTACGCGCGTGGCCAAACCGGCCAACAGCTTCTCATCGGCTGCTACCAAGCACTGGAAAAAGAAATCGCCAAAGGTGGCGTGGAAATGTTCACCCGCCACGAGATGATGGATGTGGTCAAGGTCAACGGCCACGCCAAAGGTATCGTTGTTAGAGATATGGTCAGCGGCGAGATTTCCTCCCACGCTGGAGACGCAGTCATCCTCGCCACTGGTGGATACGGCAATGTGTTTTTCCTCTCCACGAATGCCATGGGCTGTAACGTTTCTGCCGCGATGCGTGCGCACAAACGCGGCGCCTACTTCGCCAACCCATGCTACACGCAAATCCACCCAACCTGCATTCCGGTGAGCGGTGATTACCAATCAAAACTCACCCTGATGTCTGAATCCCTGCGCAATGATGGTAGGATCTGGGTGCCTAAGACACAAGAGGACGCCAAGGCGATCCGCGAGGGCAAAAAAACTCCCGAAGACATCGCAGAAGATGACCGCGATTATTACCTAGAGCGCAAGTATCCATCCTTCGGAAACCTCGCGCCGCGTGACGTTTCCTCCCGCGCAGCTAAGGAAGCCTGCGATGACGGACGAGGTGTAGCTCCTACTGGACTCGGTGTTTATCTCGATTTCAAAGACGCCATCGCCCGCCTCGGTGAGGACACCATCCGTGCTCGCTACGGGAACCTTTTCCAGATGTATGAGAAGATCACCGGTGATAACCCCTATAAAACACCGATGCAGATTTACCCCGCCGTGCACTACACCATGGGCGGTCTCTGGGTGGATTACAATCTCCAGACCAGCGTTCCCGGGCTGCACTGCCTCGGCGAAGCAAACTTCTCTGACCACGGTGCCAACAGGCTTGGCGCATCAGCACTTATGCAGGGCCTCGCCGATGGATACTTTGTCATCCCCACAACGATCGCCGTTTACCTCGCCAATGAAAAACCCGGCACCATCACCACAGACATGGATGAGTTCAAACAAGCCGAAGCCGGAATCACAGAGCGCATGGAAAAACTCAGCAACATCAAAGGTGAGCGCAGTGTGGATAGCTTCCACCGCGAGCTTGGTCTTGTGATGTGGGACAACTGCGGCATGGCACGCACCAAGGAAAGTTTACAAAAAGCTCTCAAGCGCATCCCTGAAATCCGTGAAGAATTCTGGAAAAATGTTCGTGTGCCCGGTAATGCAAACAGCCTCAACGCCGAGCTAGAAAAAGCCTCCCGCGTGGCAGACTTCTTAGAGTTCGCTGAAACCATGTGCTATGATGCCCTGCAGCGTGAAGAATCCTGCGGCGGCCATTTCCGCCTAGAGTATCAATTCACGGAGGACTCCCCCGAAGTGCAAGAAGGCAAAACCCAACCGGGCGAAGCCCAACGCCGCGATGAAGAGTTCGCCTACGTAGCCGCATGGGAATTCAACGGCGTGGGTGAGCAACCAACCCTCCACCGCGAGGACCTCGACTTCGAAAACATCAAACTCGCCATCCGGAGCTACGCCTAACAAATCAACATTTAATCATTTATCACCATGTTAAATCTTACTCTCAAAGTTTGGCGCCAGAAATCCACTAGCGATGAAGGCAATCTGGAAACTTACGATGCAAAAAACATCCCTGAGTCTGCTTCGTTTCTGGAAATGTTAGACATCGTCAATGAGCGCATTCTTAACGACGGCGGAGAGCCTATTCACTTTGATCACGACTGCCGTGAAGGCATCTGTGGCCAGTGCTCGCTGACCATCAACGGAATCCCACACTCTAAGGAGCGCGGCATCACGGCCTGCCAACTGCACATGCGAAAGTTCACCGATGGTGAGACAATTTGGATAGAGCCATTCCGTGCGAAAGCATTCCCTCTCCTGCGTGATCTCATCGTGGATCGATCTGCCTTTGACCGCATCATCGCTGCTGGTGGTTACATCTCTGTCCGCACTGGTTCCGCTCAGGATGCCAATAACTTACCCGTTGCCAAAACCAAAGCAGACGCCGCCATGGACGCCGCTGCCTGCATCGGCTGCGGCGCTTGTGTGGCTGCCTGTAAAAATGCTTCCGCCATGCTCTTTGTATCTGCAAAAGCTGCTCACCTCAATCTGCTACCACAAGGTGCGCCAGAGAAAAACCAACGCGTGCTTGGTATGGTCCGCCAAATGGATGCGGAAGGATTTGGAAACTGCACTAACCAATACGAGTGCGAAGCCGTTTGCCCGAAGGAGATCAGCGTAGAAAACATCGCTCGCCTAAACCGCGACTACGCAGTAGCACTGGCGAACGAGGCTACCGTTTAGGCTTCTTTTTTCTTCTCAGCCCATTCCTTTTTGCCCTCCATGATGGCGGTGCAGAAGAGGAGGACGGCGGCGATGCTTATGCAGGAGTCTGCGACGTTGAAGGCGGGCCAGCGGTAGTTGATGATGGGGATGGTGAAATCGAGAAAATCGACAACGTAACCTTCTTTTAACCTTGCAAAGAAGCTGGCATCCTTGAATGGCTCCAGCCAGAAACCTTGGAAGAGGCGATCTGTTAGATTACCTAAGATACCAGCTAACAGAAGTGGCGCGGAGAGCTTTGCTGGCCCGGTGAAGGCTCCTTTTTTCCAGAAGTAGCTGATCGCTACGAGTGCGATGATCAGCACAAAGAGAAACACGATGGGTGCCCAGGTGGTGCCGTTTCCTATCCCAAAGGCTACCCCTTGATTGTGCCTGCGCACGAGGTTGAAGAAGCCCTCAATGACGGGACGGGTATCTTCATACCAAGGCTGCTTCACTCCGTTCTCAACGTAGAATGGGAGCTTGAAGTTAAACACCACCCACCACTTTGTGATTTGATCAAGGATGTAGAGCGGCACGGTCAGCCAGAGAAGGAGGCGGACGATTTGCTTTTTGCTCGGCTTTTCTGGTGTATCGCTCATGGGCTGTGGGTTAGCTTACGGAATCACATCTGCTACAAACATCCGTGCTCAGGGCAAGGTAGCGGCGGCAGCGCGGACACATGCCGTGTGGCGTAGCTGAGGCAGTGGCCAGCACGGCATCCCCAGTGAGGAGATTCACCTCGGAGACGATGAAGAACTCAGTGGCAAACTCTTCATCGGCTAGCACATCACGGCAGATGTGATCAGCAGGAAGTGTTAGAGTGACGGATGCCTCGTTGTTTTTATTAAACGTCTTCGCCTGCACTTGCTCCTCGATAGCAGTCTGAATAACCGCACGGAGGTTGAGTAGCTCATTAACCACGGTGGTGGCCGTTAGCTCGTTGAAGTCTGGGTTTGGCTCGGGGAAGTCTTGCTCGTGCACGCTGCCCTCGTTGCCAGCGTGCTCCCACGCTTCATCAGCGGTGAAGGCAAGCACAGGGGCCATGAGTTTGCAGACGGCATCGAAGACTTGCTGCATGACGGTTTGCGCAGCAAGCCTGCGGGTGGAGTCCGGCGCATCACAATACATGCGATCTTTGGTGATATCGATGTAGAGAGCAGAAAGCTCCGTGGCACAGAACTGGTTGATCTGATTGAATACCTTGCGGAACTCGTAGTTCGCATACGCATCACGGCACTCGGTGACAACGACCTGCAAGCGCTCTAACACCCAGCGATCGAGGATGCTCATATCTGCTTTGCTAACAGATTGGGTAGCGGCATCGAATCCGTTGATGTTTCCTAACAGAATACGCAGTGTGTTGCGTAGTCTGCGGTAGGGTTCACCAACTTGCTTGAAGAGATCTTCGCCGAAGGGAACTTCCGTTTGCCAATCGACGGAGGAAACCCAGAGACGTACGATGTCGGCTCCGTATTTATTGTAGAAGTGCGCGGCATCGGTCGGTTTGCCTTTGGCTTTGGCGGCGGATTTGGAGATCTTGCCTCCGTCTTTATCGACTACGAAGCCGTGGGTTAGGACGGATTTGTAAGGTGCCTTATCAGTGACAGCTACGCTGAGCATGAGGCTGCTCTGGAACCATCCACGGTGCTGATCGGTGGCTTCTAGGTAGAGATCCGCAGGGCGGGATAGCTCGGGGTGACGATCCATGACGGCGACGTGTGAGCAGCCGGAATCGATCCAAACATCGAGGGTGTCTCGGCATTTGGTGCTGCCTTCGGGGAGTCCGAGTCGGGCAGCGAGTTCGGCATCGGATAGCTCGAACCAGATGTTTGTCCCCTCCTCCTCTACGAGATCGGCGACCTTGCGTGAGACCTCGGCATCGAGGATGACCTCGCCGTTTTTATCAAAGAAAACGGGAAGCGGCACACCCCAGGTGCGCTGGCGGGAGATACACCAGTCAGGGCGTGCTTCGACGGTGCCAAAGATGCGGTTGCGCCCCCATGCGGGTAACCATGTGGTTTCATCGATTTCAGCGAGTGCTTTATCGCGCAGGTCATCGATGCGGATGAAGAACTGCTCGACAGCGCGGAAGATGATGGGCGTTTTAGAACGCCAACAATGCGGGTAGGAGTGAGCGTATTTTTCTTTACCTAACAAGGCACCCTTGGCGGCGAGGAGGCGGAGCACACCGATGTTTGCGGCGTTGTCTTCCATGACGTGCAGACCTACGAGCTCGGGCACGCCTACTTCCTCGGTGAAGTTGCCATCGTCATCGACTGGGGAGAGCACTGCGAGTCCATTCTGCATTCCAACGGAATAGTCATCGGCACCGTGACCGGGCGCGATGTGAACGGCTCCTGTTCCCGTTTCTGTGGTGACGAAGGGAGCGAGGATGACCTTGGATTTACGGTCGAGGAATGGGTGCTGGGCTTCGAGACCTTCGAGTTCTGAGCCTTTGATTTCGGCAAGTTCCTCTTCGAGCTTGAGTCCGGTTTTTTCCTGAAACTCTCCTAACAACTCGCGGACGATGATGATTGTTTGGTCAGGAGTTTCCTCCTTGGAGAATCTACCGACGACGTAGCTAAACCGCTCGTGCACGGCGATGCCGAGGTTTGCTGGAAGCGTCCATGGAGTGGTGGTCCAGATGGAAAATGCGGCTCCTTCTGGCAGATTAGCAGCGGTGGGGTTGCTGATCTCGAACTTCACAAAAATCGCGATGGATTTTTTATCCTGATACTCGACCTCGGCTTCTGCGAGGGCGGTCTTGGCACCGTAGGACCACTGGACGGGCTTCTGAGATTGATAGACGAGGCCTTTTTCCACCATCGTGGCGAAGGTGCGAATGATGTCTGACTCATACGCGGGATCGAGTGTTAGGTAGGGATTTTCCCAATCTCCAAGCACGCCGAGGCGGCGGAAGGATGCCTTCTGGGTATCGATCCAGCCACGGGCGAACTCCTCACAGCGGCGGCGGATTTCCGCAGGTTCTTCATCACGTGCATCCTGCATGACTTTGAACTCGATCGGCAGACCGTGGCAGTCCCAGCCTGGCACGTAGGGAGTTTCAAAACCCGCCATGGTCTTGGACTTGAGCACGAGATCCTTGAGCACTTTGTTCAGCGCGGTGCCCATATGCACATCACCATTGGCGAAGGGTGGGCCGTCGTGTAGAATGAAGCGTGGTGCGTTTTGATCCTTACGGCGTTTCTGAATACGCTCGTAGAGATTGGAAGAGTTCCAATCGGCCAGACGTTTTGGTTCGTTTTCAACGAGATTACCTCGCATCGGAAAAGTAGTGTCCGGCAGGCTCAGGGTGTCCTTGTAGTTCGCATCGCTCATGGGTATCTTTGACTTGGCTTAGGGGCGCGGACGCTAGCCAAGGAGCGGGTGCGGGTCAATGGCGGAATGTATTGGTTTTTCACGCCTGGCCGCAGAGGAGGAAGGGCCGATTACTGACGGCTGACTCCAGGTGGAAGCCAATCTTTCGGCATCGGCTGTATTACGTTTTCTGTGGTTCCACCAGTCTCTGGATCTACAGTCATCGCTGCGTATTTATCGAATTTTTTCTGCAATTCAGCCTCAGGGTAAGCACCAGCAAACTGAGTGAGCTTTTTCCCCCCTTTGTAAAACTGCATGGTAGGCACGCCCTTTAACCCAGCGCGTGCTGCCCACTCGCGGTTGGCATTAGCATCCACTTTGACGATGAGGACTTTTTCTTCATTGGCGGCGGCGAGCTTCTCCAGCACGGGAGCAAGCGATTTACATGGGCCTCATGTGTCTGTGTAGAACTCGACAACGACCAGCCGTTCTTCTTCGGATATAAGTTTCTTGCAGGCGGCTTCATCGACAGAGGCCACATCCCCAGTCGCAGCAGCTTCTCCTCCAGTTAGCTCGCTGATTTTATCACACGCTGAAAAACCTAGCACCACCACAGTGGCGACTAGAGAAGAAGTAAGGGTTCTAAAATTTTTCATAGACACTGATTATCATGTCCCATAAGGTAAACCAAGCACAAATACGGGAACAGCATAATAGTCATTTGATATTTTTATCAAAATTGTATTCACATTGTGTTTTAAAAATGATTTGCTGAGCACACTGTTACTTAGGAAATGAAACAATATAGTAATATTTATAGCCTACTGATGATGGGTAGTTCGTTGGCCGCAGCCCATGCTGCCACGCTAAACTTGACGAGCGACTTTGAGTCCGACCGCGATGGTTGGGTTCACCCCGTCAACTCGCCTAACCAAACGATGGTGCAATCCGATGGACCATTCAACCAAGTGCTGTACGTCAGCTCCAGTGGCGGCAGCTCTGCGGGTAGCAGATTGGTAGTGCCTAACGATTCCACAGCGTGGATTGGTGATTACACCGCGGCTGGCATTACAGCAGTGGAGATGGATTTGGTTAATAACAGCTCATCCACGCTGATGATGCGGCTTGGTATCGAAGGTGGCGGACCAGGAAACCGATGGACGTCTAGCAGCCCTGTGACGCTGAACAGCAGTGACCGCG
The DNA here is from genome assembly GCA_049609505.1 of Akkermansiaceae bacterium. Classification (GTDB taxonomy): domain Bacteria; phylum Verrucomicrobiota; class Verrucomicrobiia; order Verrucomicrobiales; family Akkermansiaceae; genus Oceaniferula. The sequence continues at coordinate 8,056 of JBMYYO010000055.1, forward strand.
GAAGGTTTCGGCTAGAATTCAGCGATCTCAGCTCGGCAGGAGGAAACGATCTCTCTGCGGCTTTGGCTAACGTTTCCCAAATACGTATCCTCCACACCACTTCCACGGGTGAATGGAAAGGCGACAACGTATCGGCTTCCTTTATCGTGGATAACATCACGCTCGTACCTGAGCCTTCATCTTTAGCTTTTTTTCTAATCACCGCAGCCACACTTCTTCCCCTCCGCCGTAGAAACACCTAACTAATAACAATAATGGAATACCCACGCATACTCTGTAGTCTTCTCCTTGCAACGGCATTACCTGCTGGCGCACAAACCTTCGCTCCTGTTTGGAATTTGGGAACTGATGATGATTCGACCAGCGATTTCCGATCTGAAGACTACCAGATCACAGTAGGAAACGGCAGCGCAACCCAGCGGGATGATCACTACTACTTTGCAGGAGACTACCCGAATGGTATTGGCAATGTGCCAACTGATGAAGATCTCCGCAATTTCGAGCGCGCCATTAATCAATATGACACGCGCAACGTCATTCATTTCAACCTAACAGCGCCCCAGGCATCAAACACATGCCGGATGCGGCTACGGGCTGATTTTTACGATGGTGGCCGGTGGGAGAATAACGCGAGTGGCCCCGGCTACGGGCTTCGCGATATTGAAATTCTCGTTAATGGAGTAGTTGTGGCTACGGAAACTAACGTAGCAAGCTATCGGTTTGTTGAAGCCACATTCAGCGCCGCATCCGTCAATGCCACATCCACCGAGGGAAATACCGTTGAGCTGCGCGTGACAAGCAGCACGGATAATAGCTGGATTAGAATCGACTACGTAGAATTATCCGCCGATACGGATGCCCTAACAGATACGGATGGCGATGGCTTACCGCTCTGGTGGGAAGTCCTCTATGGCTTCGATGACAACATCTCCGCAGACGCGGCAGCTGACCTAGACGGCGATGGCAGGACAAACCTTGAGGAGTTCACCGATGGCACCTCACCGCAAGCGGCAGATACCGATCATGATGGACTCAACGATGGTCAGGAAAACATCGCAGGCACAGATCCTCTTGATCCGGACAGCGATGACGACACTTTACTTGACGGGCAAGAAACCACCTCCAACCCGCTTCTAGCAGATAGTGATAGTGATGGAGCCCCTGATCCAATGGAAATCTCTGCGGGCACAAACCCCACATCCAGCAGCAGCACTCCCCTGCTCTATTCTGGTGCGGTGGCACTGAACTTCACAAGCACTCGCCGCCCCACCATTCTCATCAACCCTTACGAACAGACGGGGGTGTTTCCGCAGAGGTTTTGGAACAACACAGAGCCACTTAGCCACAACACAGACGCCTCCGGCAGTATTGCTAATCTCAAAAACAGCAACAATACAAACTCTGGAATCACCGCCACTTGGTCAGCACCTAACAGCCACTACTCGCGGAACCAAGGCACCGCTGAGCAGAAGCTTTGGTCCGGCTACCTAGAAAGCAATCAAGACTTCAGCGGCACCCCCGCGCAGGTGGTGCTCAGCAACATCCCTGCAGGAACCTATGACCTCTACGTTTACGTGGGATCATTCAGTAATAACAACAAGGGCGCGGTGCGGCTCAATGGAAACAGCGCAACGGATCGCTACTACCTTACCAATGTTAACCCACCGTTTATTCGATTCAAAGAAGCTACCTCAACCACTAATCCAGATGCGCTGCCATCGAACTACGTGCTCTACCGGAACGTCAGCGGGCCTACCCTCACCATCGCTAATGCTGCGGTGGCTGGAAACACAGGCATCACTGGCATCCAACTGGTAAATGTTTCCTCAAATAGCGATACCGATGCCCGATGCCTACGAGATCGCCAACGGACTTGACCCTCTTAGCGATGATGGCACGCTTGATGCAGACGTAGATGGCCTAACCAACCTCGGAGAGTTCCAAGCAGGAACTGACCCTCACAACCGCGACACCGATAACGATTACCTCGCCGATGGCCTGGAAGCGGGGCACGGAACCAACCCTCTGCTATCGGACACAGATGGCGATAAAATCCTCGACGGAATTGAAATACTAGCCAACCCATACGTTACCAACCCAACACTCGCAGACAGTGACAATGACGGCGATGATGACTACGCTGAAACCTACGCAGGAACTGATCCTAACGATGTAAGCATCAGCCTAACAAGTGCTGCCATCCCCACATGGGATGAAGCCAATCACCGCTGGCTCTGGACGGTGGATAACGTGCGCATGGTGCTGGATCACTCCACGGGATTAATCGCCACCGATTCCGGAAACGAGGAGCGATTACTACAGATCGAGGCTCGGCTCAAAAATACTGGATGGAGCGGTGCCCTCCGCATGGGGCTCGGCTACGAGGAAGGTAGCATCACGTATTATAACGTCAGCCGCTACGGTGTATTCTACCGCAACAATGCACCCACATCTTCTTGGTATAATAATGGCTCAGGAGATCCGCCGCCAAACCTCGCCCCCGCGCTAGGACTAAGCATGAAGGGGCGGTTAGACGACACCATCCCACTGCGCTTCCAGTGCATCATCCAAGAAGACACTCCCACCGCTCCAGCCACCTGGGGAGATGCTGGAAACACATGGACGATGACGTTTCTTATCTACGACTTCACAGACCCTAACAACCCTACTTTGATCAATACCATCTCCCGCACCGAGATGCGCTCCAGCGTGGCAGCCGTGCGTGATGGCTCAGCAATCTGGGCCGTGGAGGAAGTGGATAACGCTATCAGCATTGACACCTCGCCCGGCACACTAGCAATGATCACCCGTGGCAACATCGGCATCGTTGATGCTGACAATGATGGCATGGAAGACACTTGGGAAACCACCCACGGTGGCGATCTTGATCCCACTCTGGATGCGGACGGCGATGGGGTTTCCAATGCTGATGAATACCTCGCAGGCACAAACCCACTACTCAAAGACAGCGATAGCGATGGCGTAGATGACGACGTAGAAATCCTCCACGGATCTGACCCTGCCGATACCCAATCCATCCCGCTGTTTTTCACCTTCACGCCTCCTAGTAACATTGAAGACGTTGATGGAAATGGTCTCTCAGACGCATGGGAGCTTTGGGCGGGAGTTTCTGGCATCAATGCCGGAGCTGACAACGATGGCGATGGCTTCACAAACCTACAAGAATCCATCGCAGGCACTGATCCGTTAGACGGCACATCCTTCCCAAAAGCTCTTGCTAGAGCGCAGAATGACGACCTCGTAGTCGAGTGGCCAGAGATCAAGTGGAAACAATTCGCCCTCTACTCCAGCCCCGATCTCTCTAACTGGACGCTCACCTCAGGCCTACCCGCTCGCACCTTAGAAAACGGAATGATCTGCCAATCCATTCCCGGCATCCTCAGCGGGAGCCCAACGCCGCTCTTTTACCAAGTCCGTGCTACCAACGTCGATACTGACAGCGATGGCCTGAGTGACTGGGCTGAAGAAATGGTAATCGGATCTGCCAGCGATAATAGTGGCTCTGGCACCGAAAGCTCCTCACGCATGGCATTGGTGAACCAGCACGGCACGATCCTTTCTGGTGACTACCTCAGCTTCTTAGAGCGCCTTCAAGGATCATCCCCAGGCGGTGGACTACCAGGCACAACAGCCCCCGCTCTCCCGTCAGCTTCAGCGGCCTCTCGCTTCCTAACACAATCAACATTTGGTCCTACTATCAGTGAGATTGAGCACGTCCGCGCCATCGGTTACCAAACATGGATTGATGAGCAGATGGCAGCCACTCCAACACTCCATCAAGACTACATAAGACGAATCAAAGCCGATCACAATGGTCCACGCGCTGAGCGATTCTACGATGCGGACCCCAATGATGATACAGTGGAAGGCAGAAACACTACCAGCGCCTTCGCTCGTGCGGCCGTGATGGGCAAGGATCAGCTCCGTCAGCGTATGGCATTTGCTCTGTCACAAATCCTCGTCATTTCACGCCAAGATAGTCGCCTAGAGAACAAACCGGAACCCGTCGCGCAGTATTATGATATCTTTGTCCGCCACGGCCTAGGTAACTACCGTGACATCCTCATGGAGGTGGCCTACCACCCGTGTATGGGCTGGTATTTGAGCCACGTTGGAAACCAGAAAGCAGACCTCACGATCGGCCGCTTCCCAGATGAAAACTTCGCTCGCGAGATCATGCAGCTGTTCACCGTCGGACTCTGGAAACTCAACCCCGATGGCAGCAGAATGTTAGACCAGCAAGGTGAGCCTATCCCCACTTATGGAAACGCTGAAATCACCGAGCTGGCAAAAGTTTTCACTGGGCAATGGTATGACTCCGAGTGGGGCTGGGGCTCAGGCGGCTGGCACGAAGATCACTTTATGCGCCCCATGGTAATGCATGCTGAGCACCATGACTTTGGCAGCAAAAAGCTACTCGATGGCTTCATCATTCCAGCACGCCCTGCTAGCATGGAAAATGGCAACAAAGACATTGAGGACGCCGTCAACCACCTCTTCAATCACCCAAACACACCCATCTTCATTAGCAAACAACTCATCCAGTTTTTTGTTACCGCGAACCCATCGCCTGAATACGTTGAGCGTATTCAAAACGTCTTCGTCAACAACGGCTCCGGCAAGCGGGGTGATCTCGCCGCCGTGATCTCAGCTATATTGTTAGACAGCGAAGCCCGAGAGGTGAAGCACTCCATCGGGGAGGCACACTTTGGCAAACTCCGCGAGCCAGTCATTAGAACCATGGCCATGGCTCGCGCCTTTGAGCTTGGCACCACCAGCCCAGAGTTTGTGTGGTGGAATCCTGAGTCACTCTACCGCGGCCTCTCGTTCCAAGAGCCACTGAACGCACCAAGTGTCTTTAATTTCTACAAACCAAGCTACCAAAGCCCTGGCGTCATTCGCGATGCGGGACTTGTTAGCCCCGTGTTTCAAATCATGGACAGTTACTCGTCCATTTCCTTCCCTAACGTCACCTGGGATTATCTCACCGAGGGACTCCGCTCGGGCTGGGAGGATTATCGTTTCCCTCTTAACTTCACAGCAGCCAGAAAAGTTGCTGGGAACAATGAGGCCCTCGTTGACCACATGAATCTCCTCCTCGCCGCAGGCAACATGACCGCACGAACGCGGTCGATTATTCTCGACGCTATGAACAGCCCAGAACTCGCCGAGGATGATCGCATTCTACTCGCCGCCTACCTCACCATGATGAGCCCAGAAGGCGCCACTCAGAAATAAACCATTCACACACTACACAAAGCCATGTCACGCAATCTATCACGTCGCTCATTTCTAGGGGAGGCATCCTGTGCCGCCCTAGGGTCCACATCTATCCTCTCGACCATTCTAAACCTTCAGATGGCGAACAATGCCGTCGCCGCTGGTGGTGCAGCTGGTGGCAGGAAAACTCTTGTCTGTTTGTTCCTCGCAGGCGGGTGCGATAGCTACAACCTCCTGCTACCTGCTGATACTACACCAAGTAACGATGGTCCATACGATGACTACGCCGCAGCTCGATCAAACCTGGCACTCTCCCACCCCGCCAAAGCTCCAGTTGTTTTCAACCCTCAAGCCCCTACTGAAGAGCAAATCACCAACCCAAACTTCATCCCGCTGAATCAAAGCCCTGGCGGATCAACCTACACTGATGGCATGGGCCGAAGCTTCGGCTTACACCCGAGCTGCACCAAGCTCAAGGAACTCTTCGAGGGCATGGGCGGAGATACAAACAAGAAGCGGCTCTCATTTATCGCAAACATCGGAACTCTGGTACAACCCATTCCTAACAAAGCCGCCTATGACAGCGATACCATTCCGCTTCCCAAGGCACTCTTCTCACACAGCGATCAGACCGAGCAATGGCAAACCTCCGTCCCACAAGGGCAAAGCATCCTCAGTGGATGGGCTGGACGCGCGGCAGATGTGCTACACTCCAGCTTAAACACTGAGCAGACAAACGGATTCTACATGCCAATGAATTACTCGCTCAACGGCAACACCGTCTTCCAAACAGGCCTCAACGAGGGCCAGTTCGTGCTAACATCATCTGGAGCACTGTCATTTAGCGGACCTGACGGAAGTGGCGATGATCTTTTATCGACCAAAAACCGCGCCCTGAAAGACATCGCCACCGATCCGATGAACCAACACTACCGGAACCTCTTCCAAAAGGCATTCCGCAAGAATATTGCCGATAGCGTAGAGCGCGCCGAGCAGTTTCAGGCATCATTTGAAAGCCCCGGAAGCGTCAACGCCCAAGACGTCGATACCGTGATCAACAATGCCGGTTTTCTTGACGATTCTCTAGGCCGCAATCTCCGCGCAGCCATCCGCACCATCGCCATCCGAGAAACCTTAAAACTCTGCCGCCAGACCCTCTTTGTGGAATACGGCGGCTGGGATAACCACAACGAGTTACTCAATGCACAGGCAGAGCTACTCAACAGCCTAGACACTAATCTCTACGCATTCCAATCCTGCCTTGAAACTCTCGGCCTTACCGATGAGGTTATCACCTTCTCCTGCTCCGATTTCGCCCGCACATTGCGCTCTAACGGACAAGGAACCGATCACGCATGGTCCGGCAATCAGTTTGTCCTCGGAGGCCCCATCAACGGTGGTAACGTCAGAGGTAACTACGCATCTCTCGCCATCAACGGCCCCGATGACATCGGCCGAGGTGGTCGCATTCTCCCCAAAGTTTCCGTGGATGAATACTTCTGCGAGTTACTAGATTGGTTTGGCGTCAGCCAGACAGATATGGATACCGTGTTGCCAAACATCGAGAGCTTCCACACGCTTGCAGCCGTCAACAGACCACTCGGCATACTTTCCTAACAACACCCACAAAACATCCACAACGAATGAGGAAAGTATCTATCATCGCGGGCTTCCTATTGCTCGCTCTCATTCTCTATTTCAATTGGAACAAAGAAAGCTCCTCGCCTAACAAAGAAGTCACTCTCCCTCCCCCACCTCCTCCCACCCCAGAATCAGCCCGTATCCCACAAGGCACCCTCATTGGAGAAAAACTTCTCCACGCATACGCCACAGAGGAAACAACCGCCGTGGATGATCTCCAAGGTGTGCACCGAGTTTGCCTCAGTTTCCGAACTCTGGTGAAGTCTTTTGCCAATCTTCCTATTGGTTGCAATCTTGATCTTGCTGATGCACTACGCGGGAAGAACCCCTACCAACAACGATTCCTGCCTGATAAACATCGCGTTTTCAATGATCAAGGGGAGCTCATTGATCGCTGGAACACCCCACTCCACATCCATACCATCGCCGCTGGTGAATGGGAAATCCGCTCCGCTGGCCCCGATCAAAAACTCTGGACCGACGATGACCTGCAACTGCAAGCCAACGGAAAACTTAGCCGCAAAAAAAACAAACCACCACAGAAGTGATCGATTTCAGTTGTTTGCCAGAGAGCATTAGACTACATGCCTGATTGTGGACACATTCTTCACCATTCTGCATTTATTTTCCTGGTTAGTATTTCTAACACTCATACCCCTAACAGCTTGGGCCATGTGGACCAAAAGCCGCAGTTCCGTGCAGTGCTGGGTGCGCCTTCACAAGGAACCCACCCGTTGGCTTATGTATCAGGAAATCGACGGCCAAAGCACAGAAAAACAACAAACAGCAGCACTCCAATCCATCGTCGAACAAGCCCGCAATTGCGAATGGGACGCCGCCTGCACCTTCCGCCAAAAGTCCCCCACGTCTGGCAACTGGCTGGTCGGCCTCATCTCCCCTACACGCCCAACCTGTGAACACCCTAACATCCGCAAACTTCCAGAGCAAACCGTTGCCCGTGCCTCAGGAACATCACGCGATGACTCCATAACCGTGCGCGATGAAGTAACAAAGTGGGCGAAAAAACACAACACCACCCTAACAGGAGAAGTCTATTCTCTGTCCGCCCAATCTTTCCAGTGCTGGGAGTGGACACTCAGCGAGCAGGGCACAACGTCTGAATTGTTTTCCCAACAATCCATTCACCACCGCATTAGCGAGCGCATTTTTGAGATGAGAGACATCGCCCTCTACCCATTGATCGTCACGGCCTTCACCCTTGCTATGTTAGGCACTGGTAATAGTTCACTATTTGGCGTTGGCATTTTCTCCATCATCCTCCTCTCAGGAGCACACAAATTTGTCTTCCTCCACCAGCGTGAGGACGCCACACAGGAAAGCCATTTGCAGAATTACTAGCTTCGCTCACTCTCTAGAAACGGGACCACACCCTTGCCGTTTCTAAACTCATGTGCCATCGTATCTAGCTGTTTGATACTCATGACTTCATTGCTTGCGGGCCCTCGTCCAAGTACACTGGTAAAGAATTTTTTCTCCCTACCCGCCACACGACCATCAATAATCACCGCCATTGCTAGCACCTCAATCACTACCTTCTTTGATTCTTCATTCAGTGCCTCAAAGCAGGAAAAAAACACTTCGTCATCGTCAATATTTGCACTCACGTGAAACCCGTTGTTCTCTCTCATCCACTCAAGCATATAGAGATGATTCGGGTGCAGATCTCTGCTAGCAGAAACACAACATGCCACCGCCCGCTGGGAAGTTTCCGCCACCAATTCATCCGCGCCGCCTAACAACTTAGGCAACGTTTCCAAAACTGACGATGGCCCTATTGCCCTCACGCGCACCTGCCGCAACACCCAGAAACACACTAAGGCATTCCACGCTGCCGTCACTGGGACAGCCACAAACTCTAACCAAGCACGTGCCACACCACGCAATAACAACTTTCTAACCAACACCTTAGCAAGAGCATTAGTAACGAGGACTTTCCCCTTGTAGAGTAGCACGCCAATTAAAATCCTCAGCTTAGATGCCTTACGAAAAGGATCAATGTAAGGATCTCTATCCGGGGGATTGGGTAGCTCCATGGCGGCCCGCACCATAATGCCCGCCATACGCGAGCGCTCCTCACTTTCAGGAAAGAGCTCTACATCACAAACCGATGAGATCCGGTGCGCCGTCCTCAATGCATCAAAGTAGAGAAACCCCACCTCAAGTGCCGCTGCCATCAGTGAAATACTCCCGAACACCAACCAATACTGCAGCGTTTCAGGAAAGCTCTGCTCCGCATAAACGGCTGCCGCTGCGGCAATGACCGCTGATATCGCCCCAGCAAGCCCCGCGCGAAACACCGCTGCGCGCGCAATGCCCTTGAGCTGCACCTGCTCTGCGTCAGTTAGAATTCGTTGTTTCGCCAGATCCACACCCTGCGGGCAAGTCTTGCCCATACGCTTGAGAATTACGTGCCCCAGTCTCTCCAGCGGTCCAGGTTGGCTTTGCACTTTTTTTTCCAATGTCATTTTACAAGTAATCTCAATCCCTCGCTCACAGATGACTATACGATTCCCTCTCCTTGGGCAAGGCTCACATCTTTATCAAAAATGAAAGCCGCTACAAACAGGCTGGTGATTGATGTGAACTAGGAACGGCGCGAAAAGCAAGATTTCCCTTGACCCACAGCCAACTCTCGCAGAGATTCGCCGCCCGTTCGCGAAATTCCGCAGGCGTACCCTATAATGGGTGAGGTGTACCCTCGCCTCGCTACCAACAAGCACATAATCACTCTATC